>JAYTMT010000120.1:0-23931 GCA_043728315.1 Polaromonas sp.
TCCCGACGCGCCCTCATGCGGTGGGTACACCGAAATCGGTCGGTCGGGATAGCCAAAACGCTGCTCGGGCTATGCTCGCTGCGAGGTTTTAATACCGTAGACACGTGACTCGTCGTTTGTAAATTACTATATAAATAGTAGCGCAGTATGACCATATGACGCTGACATTGCCACTATTTTTTATAAAAAGTGCAAATCTAAGCGTGAAATAGCGCGCCAGCTGCTGTTGACCTTGAGGTAGAGCAGTTTTCCAACCGTTCCAAGCAACCACCTCGCCCTGCGGCCAAGCGAGTGCTGCGCCAATGCGCAAACAATCAGGGCGCTGGGCTGGTTTTTTTGTGCAAATGGAGGATCAGAAACGGGCTCTGTTTGAGGGCGTAGCCCGAGTTAGGCCGTTTCCCTCCATTTGTTCGAAAAAACCAGCTTCCCCGAAGGGGCCAGCGACCGTTTGCGCGTTGGCACAGCGCTCGCTTGGCCGCAGCAGTGACCAAGCCGAGCAAGAACCCTTCGACAAGCTCAGGACGAACGGAGAACGCATGAGCCCTTCGACAAGCTCAGGGCGAACGGGAAGTGCCCTAAACGAACAGTATTAACCGTGAAGCCGTCTAACCCAAGCGCCGTGGCGTTCAGTACCAATCCTTAGAAACAATGTCAGCATCAAATGGTCATAATTTGCTACTATTTTTGTAATGCGGTTGCGCCAGAATACTGCTCCCACCCGCGCGCCCGCAGCGCACACGCAGGGCATGCACCGCAGCCATAGCCCCACGCGTGGCGCTGCTGCCTGTCGCCCAGATAGCAGGTGTGGGTGTGCTCCACCGTGATGTCCACCAGCGCCTGCCCACCCAGCTCAAAAGCCATTTTCCATGTGGCGGCTTTATCTATCCACATCAAGGGCGTGGCAATTAAAAAGCGCTTGTCCATGCCCAGTGACAGCGCCAATTGCATGGCCTTCATGGTGTCGTCGCGGCAATCGGGGTAGCCCGAAAAATCTGTTTCACACACACCGGTGACCAGCACCTCTAGCCCACGGCGGTAAGCCAAAGCCGCTGCCAAAGTGAGAAACATTAAATTGCGCCCAGGCACAAAGGTATTGGGCAAGCCGGACTCCTCCATTTTGAACGCCATGTCGCGTGTGAGCGAAGTTTCACTCACCTTGCCCAGCACCGCCAAATCCAGCATATGGTCATCGTGCAACCGCGCAGACCACTGTGGGAAAGCCGCGCGCAGCTCGCGCAACACATGGTGGCGCGCATCCAGCTCCACACTGTGGCGCTGGCCATAGTCAAAACCCAGCGTTTCTACGCGCTCATACTTCGAGAGCGCCCAAGCCAAGCAAGCCGTGGAGTCTTGGCCACCGGAGAATAAAACAAGTGCTGTTGTGTGCATGGCTGTATTATCGCCCTTGCTTACGCCTGCATGGCTGCGCGGGTTTCCTCCCAGGTGGCAGGATCACAGCCCCTGCGGGTCACGCTCACCGCTGCAGCGTGCACTGCGTGGCTCACGCAAGCCTGCAATTGGCATGTGGACAGGCCATCCAAGGCAGCCCGATTCAGCGCCGATTCTCGCGCCAGCCAAGCCAGCATGGCTGCATAAAAGCAATCACCTGCGCCCACCGTGTCAAGCACTTTTAAACCCAGCGGCACAGGGCAAAATGCATGCGCTTGGCGCGTAAAGACATGCGCACCCTGCGCACCGCATGTGATGGCCAGCAGCCCAGCAGTGCTGCTGGCAAACATGTGCTGCGCGGCCATTGCGGCCTTTTGCTGGTGCACGCCCAGCACCATGAGATCCTCATCGCTGCATTTCACTATATCGGCAAGCGCTATGGATTGCCACACGCAGTCGCTGTAAATATTAGATTCATCGCACACCGCCGGCCGCAAATTCGCATCAACCGACACTAAAATCCCCCGCGATTTGGCCATTTTTAGCAGCGCGCATGTCGTGGGCCAATCATCGGGCAGCAGTGTTAAACACCCCGTGTGCAGCACTTGTGCAGCAGCGGGGATGGCTGCAAAGGCTTGGCTCGCTGTGGTTGCGCGGTAAGCCACTGCCTCGCGGTAAAACTTGTAGTGGTTGCCATGCTCACCAAAAGCAACGATGGCCAAGGCTGTGGCTTCGTGCACAGGCGCACTGCCCAATTGCCCGCCGCAGGCAGCCAGTTTTTTTGCAAACTGTTGCCCAAAATTATCGGTCGACAGGGGGTTGATGTACGTGCACGCTACACCTTGCAAGCTGATAGCCGCTGAAAAATTGAAGACAGAGCCCCCCAAACAAGCCTCAAATCGCGTGCCACCCTGTTGCCCTTCTTGCCCACAAGGAATCATGTCCACCAAAGCCTCGCCATAACTCGCAATCTGCGTCATATTGAATTTTCCAATCATGTAATGCCACAATTAAACCCACAAATGTCAGTCTTCAAATCAGGGAAAACCATTAATAAATCTCATTGCTTTATTAATTAAAAATCGTGATACTGGGCACAGACAACCAGCAAATTAGGTTGTTGAACATCACCCATTTTTAAACTTTTGGAGACCTCTATGCACTTTCCGCTTAAAACTACCATCGCTCTGGTGGGCGTGGCCTTGGCCGCTGGTTCAGCCTTGGCACAAAACCAGCCTTTGATCGGCTTGATCACCAAAACCGAAACCAACCCCTTCTTTGTGAAGATGAAAGAAGGTGCTCAGGCCGAGGCCAAAAAAATGGGCGCTAAGCTCATGACTGCATCGGGCAAAAAAGACGGCGACACGGCATCACAAATCGCCGCCATTGAAAACATGACCGCCGCAGGCGTGAAAACAATTCTGATCACCTCCACGGGCGATGCCATCATCCCTGCGGTGAAAAAAGCGCAGGCCAAAGGGGTGCAAGTGATTGCGCTGGACAGCCCGTTTGAAGGCGCAGATGCCTTGTTTGCCACCGACAACTACCAAGCGGGTATTTTGATCGGCCAATACGCCAAAGCGGCTCTGGGCGCTGCCCCTGCCAAAATCGCCATGCTCGATTTGTTTCCCGGTCATCCTGTGGGTGCGCAGCGCCACAACGGTTTCATGAAAGGCTTTGGCTTGGCTGCCAACGACGCCAAGTCTAATGACCTGTCCAAAACCGCAGAAACGGTGTGCGCGGGCGACACCGACGGCAACCAAGCCAAGGGCCAAACCGCCATGGAAAACTGCCTGCAAAAGAACCCTGACATCAATGTGGTCTACACCATCAATGAGCCTGCCGCAGCGGGCGCTTACAACGCATTGAAAAAAGCTGGTAAAGAAAAAGGCGTCATCATCGTTTCGGTGGACGGCGGCTGCGCTGGCGTGAAAGACGTGTCCAAGGGCGTGATAGCGGCCACCTCGCAACAATACCCACTCAAAATGGCCGCCATGGGCGTTGCTGCTGGTGTGGAATATGCCAAGTCTGGCAAAAAGGCCAGCGGCTATGTCGACACGGGCGTGACCCTGATCGCCAATAAAGCCATCAAAGGCGTGGACAGCAAAGACGTGAAAACCGGCACAGCGCTTTGCTGGGGCAAGGTTTAACTCTGCGTTCACACCGTAGCCAGCGCACAGCCATGACCCTGAAAAAAAGCATCCCTTGGACAGCTTTGGGGCCATGGTTTGCGCTCTTGCTAGCTTGCACTTTTTTTGCCAGCCAGACTGACCGCTTTTTAACGGGAGAAAATTTCTCCTTGGTGCTGCAGCAAATCATGGTGGTGGGCGTTTTGGCAATTGGCCAAACCCTCATCATCTTGACCGCTGGTATTGATTTATCCTGCGGCATGGTCATGGCCCTTGGCGGCATAGTGATGACAAAGTTTGCCACTGAGTTGGGGCTATCGCCCGCACTGGCCATGCTGTGTGGCGTGGCAGCCACCTGCGCTTTTGGCCTGCTCAATGGCCTGCTTGTCACCAAGTTTAAGTTACCAGCATTCATAGTGACGCTGGGCACCATGAACATTGCGTTTGCCGTGACGCAGATTTACTCTCAAGCGCAGACCGTGAACGATCTGCCAGCAGCGCTCACCTTTTTAGGCCAAACCTTCAGCATCAGCGGCACGCAAGTCGCATGGGGCACATGCTTGATGATTGCGCTGTATGCATTGGTCTGGCGCGGCTTGACCGACACAGCGCCGGGGCGGCATATCTACGCGGTAGGCAACAACGCAGAGGCAGCAAGGTTGACTGGTATTTCAGTCGACAAAGTGCTCATTAGCGTGTACACCTTGGCTGGGCTTTTTTATGGCATAGCAGCTATTTTATCGGTCTCACGCACAGGCGTGGGTGATCCGCAGGCGGGGCAAACAGAGAATTTAGACGCCATTACTGCCGTGGTGCTTGGTGGTACTTCGCTGTTTGGCGGACGCGGCATTTTGCTGGGCTCACTGGTGGGCGCGGTGATTGTGGGTGTGTTTAGAAACGGCTTGACCCTGATGGGTGTTGCTTCGGTCTACCAAACTTTGGTAACGGGAGTATTGGTCATTTTGGCCGTGGCCGCAGACCAAATGTCGCACAAGGGGGCGCGCTGATGGGATCTGCTTCCGTTATTTTCAAGGCCACGCAATTGGTCAAGCGCTATGGCCAAGTCACTGCACTCGATGGCACAGATTTTGAGTTGCGAGCTGGAGAAATTTTGGCCGTAATTGGAGACAACGGGGCTGGCAAATCGTCTTTGATCAAAGCACTGTCTGGCGCAACTATTCCAGACAGCGGCAGTATGGAGCTTGACGGTAAGCCCGTGCATTTCAAATCCCCCATCGATGCGCGCCAGCATGGTATTGAAACGGTGTACCAAGACTTAGCAGTCGCACCGGCTATGACGATTGCAGAGAATTTATTTTTAGGCCGCGAGATTTTGCGCCCCGGCTTTTTAGGCGCGTTTTTTCGCCTCATAGACAAAAAACGCATGCTCGCCGAGGCAAGCACACACATGGCAGATCTGAAGATCGGCCTGCGCTCCATGAACCAAGCCGTTGAAACACTCTCGGGCGGGCAGCGCCAAGGCGTGGCGGTGGCGCGCAGCGCAGCGTTTGCCAAGCATGTGGTGATCATGGACGAACCCACTGCCGCACTGGGCGTGAAAGAAGGCAACATGGTGCTCGGCTTGATTCGCCGCGTGCGCGACAAAGGTCTGCCCGTGATTTTAATCAGCCACAATATGCCCCATGTATTTGACATTGCAGACCGCATCCATGTGCAGCGCTTGGGCAAACGCGCAGCCGTGCTCAACCCCCGCGCCATCAGCATGAGCGACACGGTAGCCGTGATGACGGGTGCCATGCCCGCAGAAGAAATCCCATCAGAAGCCCATGCTTAAAAATATTGACCCCCTACTCAGCCCAGATTTACTGCGGATTTTGTGTGAAATGGGCCATGGCAACACCATTGTGATTGCCGATGCCAACTTCACGGCCATGCAATTGGCAAGTGCCAATCGACCTGCGCCCTGTCAAGTAGTCAGGCTGCCGGGCATTGGCTTGGTACGGGCTGCGCAAGCCGTGCTGTCAGTTATGCCACTGGGCACTGCGGCTGAGCAGCCCGTGCAATGCATGCAGGTTGGCAATACAGCAGCCGGTTACTTGTCTGCTGTGCAGCATGAGGTGATGCACTTGGTGCACGCTGAGTACCCCGCTACAGCGGCGCAAGGCGTGGAGCGCTTTGCCTTTTATGAGGCCACCAAAAACGCCTACGCCATCATTCAAACCGGCGAGATGCAGCCCTATGCTAATTTCATATTTGCCAAAGGTGTGATAGCGCAGGCCTTGCGCGCCTAGGCCATGCTGCACACCGGCATCGCTGCATCAGCTGTGGCAGACTCCAGTGAATCCACTGACGCACTGCACTTCAAACCACGCGGATCTAACCACACGGGTATGCGCCAGTTCAATGAGCGGGTGATACTGCACGCCATTCGCTTGCATGGGGCGCTGCCCAAAGCAGATTTGGCACGACTGACGCGCTTGAGCACCCAAACGGTCTCATTGATTATTGACAAGCTGATCACCGACGATTTGGTCATGCGGCTCGAACCCGTGCGCGGCAAAGTGGGGCAACCATCGGTACCCATCGCACTCAACCCAGACGGTGCATTTTCAATAGGCATCAAAATCGGCCGGCGCAGCTGCGACTGCTTGCTCTTAGATTTCACAGGTGCAGTGCGGGCGCGGGACAGCTTGGCCTATGATTTTCCTGAGCCAGAAACCCTGTTTGCATATATTCAAGCGCAACTGCGTGGCCTGCCCGCGCATGTGAAGAAAAACCATGGCAAACGCCTCTACGGCATTGGTGTGGCCGCCCCGCTGTCTTTGGATGGCTGGCAAGATCTGCTGGGGGTTGACTCTGAGCGTACCCAGCGCTGGAGCACGGTCAACATGCAAGAGCGCATCGCCGGCATGACCGCCTTGCCAGTGCGTGTTGTCAAAGACACCGCTGCGGCCTGTGTGGCCGAGCTGGTGGCCGGGCATGGGCGCAGTGTGCCGAGCTTTTTGTATATTTTCATCGATACCTTCATCGGCGGTGGCTTGGTCATTGACAGCCATTTACGGCTTGGTTTGCATGGCAATGCGGGCGCTATTGGCTCTATGCCCTTGGGCATGGGTAAGCCCGGAGCCCAAAGCCCAGCGCAACTGCTCAGCGCTGCTTCTTTGATGCAATTGGAGCGCCGTTACCAGCTGGCAGGCCTGGCCACTGCAGCCCACGCAGATGCACGGGCGCTGCAAGCGCCGTGGCTTGCACACAGCCAGACATGGATTGCACAGGCAGCGCCTGCTATTGCCATGTGCATCGTGCAAACCAGCTGTTTGCTAGACATGGATGCCGTGGTGTTGGACGGCTCGATTGGGCGCGAACTGCTGGAAGCACTCAGCCAAGCTGTCAAGCAAGCCATACAAGCCTACAACTGGCAAGGCACCCATGCCCCGGCGATCCATCTGGGAACGATGGGTGCCGATGCCCGCGCCATGGGCGGTGGCTTGCTGCCGCTGTACAGCGAGTTCGCACCTGACCAAGATTTGTTTTTAAAGTGACGCAGTGTGGATGCGCGCTGCATCCATTTCTAGTGACACGCTATCGCCATACGCCAAACCAACAATACGCGGCGCAATGATCTCAAGCACGCTGCCCGATTGAAAATGCGCCGCCTTGGTATGCGGATCGGGTCTGTATACCCAACTGGCGTGTGCAATGCCAAGGTGTACCAAGCTGCAGCGCACAAATGAGAATGTCTCGGGCGGATGCAAATGTGTCCACGCCAGTTTTTCAAAACAATAGTCTGCGCTAAGCAAGGCATATTGCAAGGGCGCAATAGACACATTGACCGTGCCCATGTGGTAGGCGCTTAAATCCAAACCCAGTGCCTTAAAAAATGGCATTTGCATAGCCACCGAGCCCGCTGGATAAGGGCTGTTTGCCGCACGACCCGACGCAATGCCGTGGCCTTGCACAACCACACCGTGCAAGACTGTCAAGCGGCCACCAATGCCAGCGCGCCAAAATCGCCTACGCTCAGCCCCAAGCCTGCTGGCACTAAGGTGCAGCCGTGGGTAAGTGAGGGCAGCTTACCTTCGACCTGCGCGCGAAGGCGGGGGAGCAAATAATCTTGGTTATGCCAAAACACGCTGCCGCCCATGCTGATGCGCTGCAAATCCAGCGTAACTATCAGGTTATACAGCCCGCGCCCCATGTCGCGGCACAGGGCATCGACCAAGGCCACAGCCGCTGCATCGCCTGCGCGCGCGGCCTCTAGCAGCACGGCCGCATCGGCATAGCCCTGCCCTGCAAAGCGCCGCGCTATGGCATTGCCCGCCACTAGGCCTTCTAAATCGCCCACATTGCCGCAGCCGCACAGGGCATCAAGGTTGTCGCTCACAAACATATGCCCGGCATGGCCTGCATTGCCGTTTTTTCCGCGCAGCACGCGGCCGTCCACGCACAGGCCCATGCCAATGCCGGTGCTCCAGGTCACATAGGCGCAGTTGTCCACGCCCTGCAATGCGCCCCAACGCCGCTCGGCCTCTAGCGCGCCAATGCAGTCATTCTCGACCCGCACCACACTACATTCTGCGTCAAATGCTTCGCGCAGCGCCGCCTCGATGGGCGCTGACATCCATGCATTGGGCAAACCACGCGCCGTGCCCGCCAAGCCGCCGCAAATATTGGGCGCAGCCAGCTCCACCATGCCAGCATTGATCACAAAGGGCCCGCAGGCCGACACCCCCACACTGCCAATGCAGCTGCTGGCTATGCCGTGCTCGGCGCAGGCGGCATGCACCATGCGCACCAGCTGCTGGGCCAGCGCAGTGGGCGCGCCCTCCTTGGCCGTGGGCTCTGCGCGGCGCGCATACAGGGTGCGGCTGGCCGCAGACTGGGCATCGGCCAGCGACACGGCCACTTTAGTGCCACCGATGTCGATGCAGGCGTGAAAATAGGAAGTTTGCATGAGCAGTATCTTAATGGACTGGGCGAGAAATCAACCAAATTAAACAGCACGCAATGGCATTTTGGGTACGTTTTGGGTACGTATTTTTATCTAAACACATGCGCTGGCGCGGCGCATAATCAAACTCTTATGAATGGAGACAGAATGGCACAAGACAGCCTTAACACCCTGATTGACGACTTGGTCAGTGCCAACCATATTTTGGTCAAGCAAGGCGTGCTCGACGGATTTGGCCACGTGAGCGAGCGCCACCCACAGCGCCCTGAGCGCTTTTTAATTGCCCGCAGCATGGCTCCCGCGCTGGTCACGGCGGCGGACATTGTCGAATGCGACCTAGAGGGCGTGGTGCATGACGCGCAGGGGCGCACCAGCTATGTGGAGCGCTTTATCCACTCAGAAATTTACGCCGCTCGCCCCGATGTGGGCAGCGTCATCCACAGCCATTCGCCCGCCGTGATACCCTTTGGCGTGATGGGCAAAGGCGGCCCTGTGCTGCGGCCGATTTGCCATATGAGCGGGTTTTTAGGCGCAGCAGTGCCCGTATTTGAAATTCGCCATGCAGCCGAGCAACCCACCGATTTACTCATCAGAAGCCGCGCACTGGGCCGCTCACTGGCCCATATTTTGGGAGCAGCCAGCGTAGCGCTGATGCGCGGCCACGGCAACGTGGTGGTGGGGCACGGCATCAAGCAATCGGTGTTTCGCGCCATTTACACCGAAAGCAATGCGCGCTTGCAAATGCAGGCCATTGCCCTGGCAGGAGGCGCTGAGGTGCAATACCTGAGCAGCGGCGAAGCGCGTGAAGCCTCCGACATGAACGACCAGCACCTAGACCGGCCTTGGCAAATGTGGAAGCGGGATGTGCGCTAATTAAAACAATTTAGAAATCAAGCCCGCCAGCAAACTGAGCACAAGCGTTGAACCCAGTGGAATCGACAATTGTTTGCCACGAATTGAGAAGCTGAAATCGCCCGGCAACTTGCCAAAACCCCACTTTTTAAGCGCTGGCAGCAGCGCCTGAATCAGCACCAAGGCCAGCAGGGTAACGATTAGCCAACGGAACATCACACGCGGCCAAAATCGTCTTGCAGGCGCACTATATCGTCTTCGCCCAAATAGTCGCCAAACTGCACTTCCACAATCTCCAGTGGCGCGCTGCCCAAGTTGGCCAATCGGTGTACTTGGCCAATCGCAATATCGCAGTGCCCACCCACCGCTAGGTCAAACTCGCGTGCGTCAATCGTTACCCGCCCAGTGCCGCGCACTACGGTCCAGTGCTCGGCGCGCTGGGCGTGCTTTTGCAGGCTCAGGCGCGCGCCGGGGTGCACGCCAATGCGTTTGACTTTGTAACCGGGGTGCTCGGTGATGGACTCGTACCAGCCCCAGGGGCGTTCGGTGCGTTCGATGGTGGTTTGGGTGAAAGTGCTGCGCATGGCGCAATCATAAAGTATGGCTGCGGTCGCCTTGTGTAAAACCTATGGGGTCAAATACTGCGCTACCGGGCGTGCCAGCCATCGGGTCATTGGTCGGGTCATTCATCGGCCTAATTTCCCCAGCTTGCGCTAAGCCAATGCCCAGTGCCAGCACCTTAAAAAGCTCGCCCATCTCGTGTTCTTGCAATAATTTAGCCGAATGTCGGCGTGATATGGTCGTAGTCTGCTCTAAAAAAGTGAGTGCGCCGCAGTTCATCAAAAACCGGCCTTGGGTGGTGTAGCCCAGCACTTCCATGCCTACGTCTTGCGCGGCCAGCGCTATGCCTGTGAAATTCACATGCGCTGTGATGTCTTTGCGCCCCACTGCGTCCAGCGGGTCGGGGTCGCTGTGGTGGCCACGGTGGCACATGAGGGTGCCCATGTGGCGCTGGGGGTGGTAGTACTCAGCCTCTGGAAAACCATAGTCAACCAACAAAACCAAGCCTTTTACAAGGTGGCTGGCCAGCGTGCGCACAAAGGCCTCGGCCTGCGGGTGAATTTCGGTCAAATAGTCGTGGCTGCCTTCAATTTCCAGCGGTGGGCGCAGGGCGGTGGGGCGGTCAATCCACACAAAATCTTCGTCGTGCACAGCATCCAGCCCCACGCCGCGCTCATGCCACACGCCGCCCGTGCGCTGCAAGAGTTTCACGGGCATGGCATCCAGCAGTTCGTTGCCCACCACCACGCCCTGCATTTGGGGGGGCAAGCTGCTGGCCCATTGCACCAAATCACCATGCTCGGCTAGCCGCTCCTGCTGCACGCCACGCAAATGGCTAGAAATATCCACAATGGTGTAGCGCTTAATCGCCACCCCCTTGGCTGCCAGCGCTGCTATGAGTTGCGCAGCAAGCGCACCTGTGCCAGCGCCAAACTCCCACACTTCATCCGTGCCTGTGGCGGCCAGTGCCTGCACAATTTGCTCGGCCAAGCACTGCGCAAACACGGGGGAAATTTCGGGCGCGGTGATGAAATCGGTGCTGGCCAAGTCCGCGCCAATTTTGGGCAAACTGCTGGCGTAGTAGCCCAAGCGCGGGGTGTACAGCGCCATCTGCATGAACTCGTCAAATGGCAGCCAACCGCCTTGTGTGCCAGTAGCGGCAGCGGCAAATCTGCTGCCCTGAATAGCCCGGGCCAGCGCCACGGCCAGCACGGCTGCTATATTAGAGTTTTCGTCGGTATCTGCTTGTTCGGTCATGCAGAGATTGTCCTGCAAACCACGTACCCCTACGCACTTTGGCCACCATGCCCACTGATTTAACCGCAACCGCCCCCGTCGTTTTAGTCACCGGCGCTGCCAAGCGCTTAGGCCGAGCCATTGCCCTGCACTTGGCCGCTGCGGGCTGGCGCGTGGCCGTGCATTACCGTGGCTCAGAATCTGACGCTACAGATACCGTAGCGCAATGTGACCATTTGACGCTGACATTAGGCAAAAATTATGCTTTTTGTGCAGATTTAAGCGTTCAGGCAAATTGCCAAGCCCTCGTGCCCGCTGTGGTGGCGCATTTTGGCCGCTTAGATGCCGTGGTAAACAGTGCCGCGCTGTTTGAGCACGACACGGCACAGACTTTCAGCTACGCCAGCTTGCAGCAGCACATGCTGGCCAACACCGCCGCGCCCATACTGCTTGCGCAGGCGCTGGCGGCGCATCTGGCCAACCAAGCACCGCGCCAAGACGTGACCGCCTACGAACCCCCACGCCAAGGCGTGGTGGTGAACCTCTTGGACCAAAAACTGTGGAACCAAAACCCCGATTTTCTGAGCTACACGCTGTCCAAAGCGGCGCTGGAAGCGGCCAACACCGTGCTGGCGATTGCACTTGCGCCGCGCGTGCGGGTGGTGGGCGTAGCGCCTGGCCTCACGCTCACCAGCCACATGCTCAGCGATGCGCAGTTTCAGGTCCTGCACGCGCTCAGCCCGCTGGGGCGCAGCTCCACGGCTGGTGATGTCTGCGCAGCAGTGCTGTTTGCGTTAACTAACCGCTCGATCACTGGCACCACGCTGCTGGTGGATGGCGGCCAGCATTTGATGAAGTTTGAACGCGATTTTTCGCTCATGCCACCGCCTGCACCCGAAAGCCTCCCATGACCCAGCCCAGCCCCAAAGGCAACCAAACCCTGAGCCTGACTGGCCTGCGCTTCTCTGCCAGCTTGGGCATCCTCGCCCACGAAATCGGCAAACCGCAGCCGATTGCCGTAGACGCGCAAATCAACCTAGGCAGCCAGCCCCTGCTGCCCAGCGATGCCGAAATCACCCATGTGCTGGATTACCGCAAAGTGCGCCAGATCATCATCGACGAATGCACCGAGCGGCACATCAACCTGCTCGAATCGCTGATTGGCAAAGTCAGCAACCGCCTGATGCAACTGCCCGGCGTGCTGGGCGTGCGCGTGACCATTGCTAAATTAGAGATATTTGACGATTGCGAGGTAGCCATTCAAATGGAAGTGGGGCAATGGTGAGCGCCCGCTTTGTCGCCCAGGTTGGCGTGCAGACCCGATAGCCAGCCGCATACCAAGCGCTATCAACCGCTAATCAGCCTGCTTGGCTGGCTAGTTTTTGTCACTATTTGCCAATGCATGTATCCACAAATCGCTCATTTGTTGCGAGTCTAAGGGCTCACTGGAAGAACGCCGCACCACATAGCGTATGGCGCGATTGTTCCAGCCATTGGGATGGTCTAGCTTGGCAATCAATGCACTGTGCAGCTCTTGGCAAGTCAGGGTGCTGGCATGCAGCGTGCCACAGGCAATCTTGAAGCGGTAGGCTTCCTGCGAGAGCCCATCTTGGCAGGCCATGATGCCAAGCGCCACCAAGCGGGATAAGCGTGCACGCAATGCATCTCCCAGCGATTGTCCTGGCATGACAATGGCATACAGATTGTCCTGCACGCAAGCCACCGTATCTTGCGCACCCGCCACGGTGCGCAAGATACGCACAAGCGCTTGGCTGGCCTGCGCGCCCTCACGCCCTGAACCTTGCAGCACCCGAATATAGGCTACTGCAATGTCTTTACCCGTCATTTCGCTCGCGCGCCACACATGCGCCAACTGCGGCTTGAATTGTTCTGCTGCTAAAAAACCTGTCAGCGGGTCTAGACGTGCCAAGGTTGTTTTTTCAACCCGCCCTGCATGCAGATCTTTATGGTGCAGGTGTAACACCAGCAGCAGAATGGGCACTTCAAACGCCAAGCAATACATGGGGGCGTAATACGGAAACCACTGGATAGTAGAAAGCCCCAAATGCCCCAACATGACCACTACAGTGACCACAAATAAAGGCAAGTAGGCCAACATCCAAATTTGTGCAGTTTTCTGCCCCTTGCAGGCCGATCGGATCACAATCCAAAATATGGCGGAAATACCCACATAGTTGCACATGAGAAAAATACCCACCCGTACCTGCACGATGGACACCAAAAAGTAAGGTAATTGGTCATTTAAGTCGGTCTCTGACACAGACAAGGCCAGGCAAGCACCGATACAAACCAACACGAACAACACCGCTGCCAGCGTCCAGCGTGAGACTGCGCGCCAAGGGTGAATGGCCAAAAACATGCTGCGGCAAAATTGAAGTTGCAAGGCAACAGCCAGCATCTGCAGCACAGTCGTCAATACAGACCACTCCAGCAACTTCCCAGCCATTGGCCAAAGCAAATTTGCGCCAAGGCCCATGAAATTGACAACGAGTAACAAAATACACAGGACAAACAGCGTGTACCAAGCGCTGGTTACATCTCGGTTCACAACGCTCAAATAGGCGCTCAGTAAAATCATCAGTACCGTCAAACTCACCAAAGCACCGGTTATCAGAAAAGTATTTTGCATCCGGGCTTGGGATGCATCGAATGCCAACAACTCGAACTTCGGCTGCGTGGGCACTTGATGCACCAGCTTAATCCACAGCGTGTGCTCTCCAGCTGCCAGCGCTGGCAAAGTAAAACGCGGGTACAAACCCTTGACCGACCAGTCATCGTGGGCTACTTCGTCTCCCGACAACTGCACCCCCCACATGCCCAGTGCGTCTTGGCTGTGCAACTCCAACCGATCCAAGAAATTTTGCTGAAAATCCAAAGCCAGCGCACTGCTGCTTGTTTCTTTGGCCAGTAACAGGCGCATTTTTATCCACATCGCCATGTGCACATCAGTAGGGTAGAGCGTATCGGCTTGAAAAGGCGCAAGCGATGCATCGCCCATGGCCTCTACAGCCTCGCGCGTTGCGGCCACTGGCACCAGACTGCGCGCGCGCAGCGCCATGATCTGTGCGCTATTTGCATCCCCAAACGCCAGCTTAGCTTGCGGCATGGCATCAGCAGGCGTATCGAGCGCCCACGCGGGAAGTGTCAGCACAAAACCTACAGACAGCACAAAACCACCAGCCAGCGCACGCACGAAAGATTGAATCAAAATAGGCACAGTAAATTTTGGGGCAATCTGCGATTGTAATAATTTTGATTTATTTGCCAATAAATCACGCTAAAGCAATGTAATTCCGGACTTTTGTCACATTTCTGACCCACTGGTGTTGGCCGTCTGCGAAAATACAGGCATGAACGCTATGACCGAACCCAATGCTTGGCTATCTGCTGAGCCCACCCCACGCACCCCCAAAACTCCTGCCCCACGCGATGCGCTGGACAAAGTGGCGCTGGAGAACCACAAACTCGAAAAACGCCTGTGCCGCCAAGTGGGCAAGGCCATTGTGGACTACAACATGATCGAAGAGGGCGACCGCGTGATGGTCTGCCTATCAGGCGGGAAAGACAGCTACGCCATGCTGGACGTGCTGATGAAATTGCAAGGCCGCGCGCCAGTGAATTTTGAGCTGATTGCGGTGAATTTAGACCAAAAGCAGCCGGGATTTCCGGCCGATGTGCTGCCTGCGTATTTGACCCGCCTAGGCGTGAAATTCCATATTGAAAACCAGGACACGTATTCGGTGGTGAAAGACAAAATTCCCGAAGGCAAGACCATGTGCAGCCTGTGTAGCCGCCTGCGCCGAGGTATTTTGTACCGCGTGGCGGGTGAATTAGGTGCTACCAAAATTGCACTTGGCCACCACCGCGACGATATTTTGCAAACCCTGTTTCTCAACATGTTTTTTGGCTCGCGCCTCAAAGGCATGCCGCCCAAGCTACAAAGCGACAGCGGGCAACACATCGTGATTCGGCCCATGGCCTATGTGGATGAGCGCGATTTGGTGCGCTGGGCCGAAGTACGCCAGTTTCCAATTATTCCCTGCACCCTGTGCGGCAGCCAAGACGGCTTGCAGCGCCAAGTGGTGGGCGAGATGCTGCGCGACTGGCAAAAGCGCTTTCCAGGCCGCTTAGACAACATGCTCACCGCGCTGCAAAACGTCGTGCCCTCGCACTTGATGGACCGCAAGCTGCACGGGTTTGAAGCGCTCAAAGCCACGGGCGTGCCCGACCCGCTAGGCGACATGGGCTTTGACCCTGAGAGCATGCCCAAGCCTGCTCAAGTCATTGCTTTTTCTTGAATTTATAGAAAATAATGATGATGTCAGCGTCATATGGTCAAAGCACGCTATTTATTTTATAGTAATAATAACGCCACACAGCGCCTTATAATGGCTTACCATGTCGCTTACCATGTCGCTTACATCAGGAGCTTGTTGTATGGAAACCGCCACACTGTCTAGCAAAGGCCAGCTCGTTATTCCGGCGCGGGTGCGCAAAGCCGCGCATGCGGTGTCGGGCGATGTATTCCATGTGCACTACATTAACGGCGAGATTCGTTTGTCGCCATTACCGCAGAGCGCAGCCACCACGGTAGACCAAGTGGCTGGGCTTTTGTCTGGCGCTGCCCGCGCGGCGCTTAGCGATGCACAAACGAACTCGGCCATCAAAGCGCGCCTTAAAGCCCAAGATTTAGCCTCGCGCAGCGCTGCATGATTGCACTGGACACCAACGTGCTGGCGCGCTTGCTGCTGCAAGACGATGCCGCCCAACATGCGCGCGCCAAAGCGCTTTTTAAAACCAAGCAGGTATTCACAGCGCCCGTGACTGTGATGCTGGAATTGGTATGGGTGCTGCAATCGCAAGACATTGAAGCCCAGCAGATCGCTGGGGGCATCACAGCATTGCTTAATTTGCCTAATTTCAAACCCGACAGCGCCCAAGCCCTGAGCCCTGCGTAGTGCGCTCGATCACTACTTGCAAGGCTTGGATTTTGCTGATGCCTTGCATCTGGCGCTGAGCACTGGGCAGAGTAAATTCATGAGTTTTGACAAATCCTTTGCCCGCCAAGCCAATAAAAATAACCTCCTCCCCGAATTGGTTTTACTCTAAAAATACCCATGCAAGCCACCCGCATCACCGCCATCCGCCACGGCGAAACCGCTTGGAATGTGGACACCCGCATCCAAGGCCAGCTTGATATTGCGCTCAACGACAAAGGCCGCTGGCAGGCCGAGCGGGCGGGCGCAGCCTTGGCGGGGGAAGACATTTGCGCCGTGGTGGCCAGCGACTTGTGGCGCGCTTATGACACGGCGCTGTCAATTGCCAAGCCTTTGAACTTGCCCGTGGTCAGCAACGAAGGCCTGCGCGAGCGCGGCTTTGGCGAGTTTGAGGGCAAAACTTTTGCTGAAATTGAAAGCACTTGGCCCGACAAAGCCAGAAAATGGCGCCAACGCGATCCCGACTTTGCACCAGAGGGTGGCGAGTCTTTGCTCGTATTTCGAGAGCGCGTATTGCAGACTATGAGCGCTATAGCGGCTAATTATATGGGACAACATGTGGTAATTGTGAGCCACGGCGGCATCATGGACGTGCTCTACCGCGCGGCCACGGGGCTGGCGCTGGACGCGCCGCGCAGCTGGGATTTGGGCAACGCAGCGATCAACCGCCTGCTGTGGACGGGCGAGGCTTTCACGCTGGTGGGCTGGGCTGACAAGGCGCATTTAGAGTCGGATGCGTTGGACGAGAGCAGCGTGTGAGCACGCGCCTTGAACACTGGCATTAAAAACACAAGCTATGAACGCTTTTGAAGCAGCCGAGATTGCGTATTTACACAGCCTGATTGGGCAAGGCGTGGATGCCATCGACACGCCCGCCTTGGTGGTGGATCTTGATGCCATGGAGCGCAATATGGCGCTGATGCAGGGCTTTGCCAATGCGCATGGCGTGAAGCTGCGCCCCCACGCCAAAATGCACAAAAGCGCCCAGATTGCCAAGCTGCAAATGGCCGCAGGCGCTGTGGGCGTGTGTGTGCAAAAAGTATCCGAGGCCGATGCGCTGGCAGCGGCTGGTGTGCGCGATATTTACATCAGCAATGAAGTGGTTTCGCTACACAAATGCGAGCGAATTATGACCATATTGCGCCGACATTGGGCTGAAAAACCTCAAAACACTGGTATTTTTAAGCTGGCGGTAGCGGTGGATTCGCTCTTGGGAATTACGCGCTTGGGGCAGGCTATGCAGGGCTTGCTAGCCAGCTTGCCCAAAGCCTCCCAGCAGGTGCTGGACGTCTTCATAGAAATTGACGTGGGCCAAGGCCGCTGCGGCGTGCAGCCTGGCCATGCGGCCGTGCCCTTGGCCGATGAAATAGCCTGTTGGCCGGGTCTGCGCTTGGGCGGTTTGCAGGCCTACCACGGGCGGGCGCAGCACCTGCGCAGCGCAGGCGAGCGGCGCTTGGCCATTGATGCAGTGCTGGGCAAGGTGCGCAGCACGATGGCGGCTTTGTTACAAGCAGGCCACACAGTGTCTTTGGTCACAGGCGCTGGCAGCGGCACTTTTGCACTGGAGGCGGCCAGTGGTGTGTATGGCGAGCTGCAAGCGGGTTCTTACCTTTTCATGGATGCAGACTATGCGGCCAACGAGCCAGACCCTGCCCAACCGCAGTTTGAGCACGCCCTGTTTATCAAAAGCTCTGTGATGGGCGTGGACAACACCAGCGCAGACCCGCGCGCCGTGCTGGATGCTGGCCACAAGAGCCACGCCATAGATTCTGGCCTGCCGCGCGTGCATGGCCAAGCGCTGATTTTTGCCAATGGCGGCGACGAGCATGGTATTGTGCGCAGCGCTAGCCCCGATGCGCCGCTGCCGCAGTTGGGTGACACGGTTTGGTTGATTCCCGGGCACTGCGACCCCACGGTGAACCTGCACAGCCACATGATTGGCCTGCGCGGTGGGCTAGAGCGCGGCGTGGTAGAAGGCATCATTAGGGTAGACGCTCGGGGGGCACTCACATAATTCAGGGCAAAATTGGCGCATGAGCAAAGTCATCGTTTTCGCCACCCCGGTGTTCCTGCTGCTGATAGCGCTGGAGCTGGCTTGGGGCATCGCCAAGGGGCGTAACACCTACCGTTTCAGTGACGCTATCAGCAGCATCAGCTTGGGCATGATGAGCCAATTCACCGCTGTGTTCACGCGCCTGCTGCGGGTGGGCGTTTATGTGGCGATATACAGCCACATCAGCCTCGTGCCGCCAGAGGCAGCCAAGGCATTTTGGAACACTTGGTATGGCTGGGTGCTGGCGCTTGTTTTTTATGACCTGTGCTACTACTGGCTGCACCGCATCAGCCACACCAGCGCCATCTTTTGGGCCGCGCACGCAGTGCACCACCAAAGCCAAAGCTACAACCTGTCCACCGCGCTGCGCCAAACCAGCAGCGGAGCTTTTTTAGGTTGGATTTTCTTCATTCCTATGGCGCTGGCTGGCGTGCCACCGGCGGTCATTGGCATCGTAGCGCTCATTGATTTGCTCTACCAATTTTGGGTGCATACCGAGCATGTGCCCAAGCTGGGCTGGTTTGACCGCTGGTTTTGCAGCCCGTCCAACCACCGCGTGCACCATGCTGTGAACGACGAATATATCGACAAAAACTACGGTGGTGTGTTTGTGTTTTGGGACCGCCTGTTTGGCAGCTACCAAGTGGAAAACGATCTCAACCCCTGTGTGTATGGCACGCGCAGCGCGCTCAACTCATGGGATCCGCTGTGGGCGAATGCGCAGGTGTACAGCGGTATTTTTTTTGATGCATGGCATGCCAGTAGCTGGGCAGACAAAGCGCGCGCCTTCCTCAAACCGCCTGGCTGGCGGCCCGCCGATGTAGCGGCGCGCTTTCCGCGCAGAGCATTCAACATATCGGAGGTGCAAACTTTTTCGCCACCCATTTCCAAGGCGGTGCAATACTTTGCAATGGCCAGTTTTGCGGTGCTGTTGGGTTTGGTGGCGGTGTTTTTATGGACGGCAGACAGCGCCAGTTCAGCGCAGCATCTGGTGGGCGTGTCATCGCTGCTGGCCATGCTCTGGGCGGTAAGCGCGGTAACGCAGTCGCGTCTGCGTATTGGCGAGGCGGCTATGGTATTGGCCGCCGTGCTGGCCACGGCCACTGCGGCACTGGGCTTGGTGGATTTGCACCGCATTTTCAAGCCTTTGGTGCTGATGGTGGCGCTCTACCAAATCGTGGTGTATGACTTTTTATCGGCCACGCCTTCGCAGTTTTTCTTTCGCACTGGCGGGCATTTGGTGCGGGTGACTGGCAAAAACATGCTGCTCACGGCTTTGGCCTTTTGCCTTTTGGGTGATGCCTTGCTGATGTTTGACAGGCTGTTCATCTTTGGTTTGGCGGCATTCTTGGTCGGCCACTTGTGCTACATCGCCCTGTTTCGCGGCGATGCGCCTTGGTTTGCCAGCCGCAAGGCCTTAACCGCTGCGCTGGCCTGCGGCGTGGGCATGTACGTGTTTTTATTGCCGCATTTGCCCAAGATGCTGCTCTTGCCTGTGGCTGCTTATGTGCTGGCCATCACGCTCATGGCGGCGCAGGCCATTGGCCGAGCGGCTTTTTTGCGTGACCGCGCATCGCGCTATGTGGCCATTGGGGCGGTGTTTTTCATGCTGTCGGACACGCTCTTGGCGATTAACAAATTCGTCGCATCTCTGCCCATGTCGCAGTTATTGGTCTTGGGCACGTATTACATCGCGCAAATTTTGATCGTGCTCTATGCTCTGCGCTCTGGTGACGCAAGGTCAGCCTGAGCGTGCTAAGGCCGATTTGGGTCAAGTATGCCTAGCTCAAACCAAACAAATCCATACTGTTTTTAGACGGCGTGACCTCAAGGTGCTGAAACGCCGCCAGGGTGGAAATTCGCCCGCACGGTGTGCGCTGCAGATAGCCCTGCTGTATCAAATACGGCTCAATCACATCCTCAATCGTGTCGCTCTCCTCTCCAATGCTGGCTGCGACGCTATTTAGCCCACTAGGCCGCTGTCAGAACGGTGCATGACGGCCTTCAGCAGCTTCCAGTCCATGAAATACACAGATATCAAATTTTGAATGTCAAGACGGATTTTGAATTTTAGAATTGAGTATTCATCACGGATAATTGCGACTGAAACTTTATGTTGAAACAAAACACTCTAATTTTACAAAAAATAGAAATATTTGCTGGCTTACCTGTCGACGTGTTGGAAGAAATCGCAGCCTCCTTAGACGCTGTAGACCATGCTGTCGGTGAAATACTGGCCAAAGAGGGTGCTCACGGTGATTATGTTTGGATCATTGTGTCAGGCCAAGTGCAAGAGTCGGTTCTCGCGCCTCACGGCGACGAAGTGATTGCGCAACTGAGTGCCCACATGCTGGTGGGCGAGCCCATGCTGTTGTTAGGTGGGGCGCACACCGCCACGTTTTGCTGCGTGACTGCGTGCCAACTGCTGCGTTTGAATGTGCGCATATTCAGCGACTGTGTGCGGCGCGACCCTTCGCTGTGGAAGGCCTTTGCACTGGCGCACATGCTAGAGACTGCACTTTCGGCTGTCGCAGCACCTGTGTTTGGCGATGCAGCTGGGCAGATTGTGGCGCTGTCGCAGCGCGAGGAGCGTTGGCATTTTTTGCCCAAGGGCGAATTTTTAGCCCGCCAAGGCGACGTGGCTCACAACTGGTACCTTGTGCTCAGTGGTGAGTTGTCGATTTGGCACGGTGACGGTGATGCGCTGACTCAAATAGGCATGTTGCGTCGCGGTGATATAGCCGGAGAATTGGCTCTCATTACCGATAAGCCGCATGATGCCCACTTGGTAGCGCACCGCGACACGTGGATGATGCGATTTTCAGCGGCTGAATTTAAACCGCTCTTTTTTGAATCTGCGCAAACGCACAAAAGTTTGTTACGTAGCCTGGAAAAACTGCTGACTCCGCCTGCGTCCCAGTCGTTTAAAAAGGTCGGCACGCGCATTGCCGTATTGCCTTTGTCTGAGAATTTTGATGCGAACCCCCATGTCAAGCAACTGGCGCACGCGCTTGGCCGTTTAGGCCCTTTGCGGGTTATCGACGCGGCCGAGTGTGAGCGCCTCAATATCGTGCACGCGCCGATGGATTTAGAGCCAGGTCACGTGCAGTGGTTGCGCTTATCGATGTGGCTGGAGCAACAAGCGATCAATGGTGTGCGCGTCCTTTTGGTTGGCGATGACCCGGCCAGTGGCTGGTCGCAGCACATCTACCAAGAGTGTGATTTGGCGTTGTATCTGGGCGACGGCGCACAAGCGCCACCCGCCGTCCTGCCTTTACCTGCTGGGGCGCAGTCCCATACGCGCCAGTCCAGCTCGCCTTGGTGGTCACCGCAATACCTGAGTTTGGTTCATCCGGCGTCGACGCAGCGCCCGCGCGGTACCGCCTTGTGGTTAGAGCACCTCGCAGTGTCCGGGCATTTCCATGTCCAGAGTGGGCGCGCAGCAGATTTTGGCCGCTTGGCACGGCATTTGACCGGCAATGCCGTGGGCATGGCTTTAAGCGGTGGTGGGGCGCGTGGTACGGCGCATGCCGGTATTTACCGTGCAGTGGTCGAGTTCGGCATCCCCATTGATTTTTTTGCGGGCACCTCGGCCGGGGCACTGATGGCGTGCCTGTTGGCCACCGGTGAAGGCGCGGTCTTTGCAGCGCAACAAGCGGCCAAGGGCATTGGTGGGCAGAAAATGCTATTTGGCGACTACACCCTGCCCGTTTTTGCCATGGTCAAAAGCGAGCGGCTGCGCCAAGCGGTGACCGCGACTTTTGGTGACCAAAGCTTGGAAGACAGCTGGATACCCTGCGCGGTCGTCACCACGAATTTGACGCAATCTCGCCGTGAGATTTTCACGCGTGGCCCGATTCAGCGCATCGCGCTGGCCAGTATCTCGCCGCCCGCCATCACCAAACCAATTTTGATCGGCAGCGATTTGCACTGTGATGGCGGTTTGGTCGACAACTTGTCCATGGACGCTCTTAAACTGCAAGCTTGTCGCTACACCATCGCTTCGTTCACGGGTGCGAGGCTGCAACTGAGCCTGCCCGATGGTGCGTTTCCAAGCGGCTGGCAGCTCATCAAAGACTTCGTATTCAACGGCGGAAAGCGCACCAAATGTGTTCCCAACTTGGTTGAGCTGCTGGTGGCGGCCACCACCCTGTCTAGCGATGCGAGGCTGGTGCATACAGAGGCCACAGCTGATCTCTTTTTAGATCCCGATTTGTCAGAATTTTCAGTTGTCGATTTTTCCAAAACAGCGCAGATGGTTGAGTCAGGCTACCAACAAGCCTGCGCCATGCTACACCAACGCAAAAAGTCAGACATAGCCAGCGGCCGCACAGACCTGTGGGACATGGTCGAGAAAGCAAAGCACTGAGGGCGCTAAGAGGCTGTGGGTAGCTGCGGATGTAGCAACGCGTTTTCCACACCGAGAATTCGAGCCGTATCAGCTGATGCCAAATAAATCCATACTGTTTTTCGATGGCGTGACCCCAAGGTGCTTAAACGCAGCCAGCGTGGCAATGCGCCCGCGCGGTGTGCGCTGCAAGTAGCCCTGCTGGATCAAATACGGCTCAATCACATCCTCAATCGTATCGCGCTCCTCGCCAATGCTGGCCGCAATGTTGTCTAGCCCCACTGGGCCGCCATCGAAACGGTGAATCACCGCTTCTAAGAGCTTCCTGTCCATGATGTCAAAGCCCTGCGGGTCTACATCGAGCATGGCCAGCGCCTTGTTGGCAATGTCTAGGGTGATCGTGCCTTTGCCTTTGACCTGCGCATAGTCGCGCACGCGGCGCAGCAGGCGGTTGGCAATGCGGGGTGTGCCGCGCGCACGGCGGGCAATCTCAAAGCCGCCTTCGGGGTCGGTAGGCACATTCAAAAGCCCCGCGCTGCGCGTCACAATTTTGTGCAATTCCTCTGCGGTATAAAACTCCAGCCGCGCCACAATGCCAAAGCGGTCGCGCAGCGGATTGGTGAGCATGCCCGCCCGCGTGGTAGCGCCCACCAAGGTGAATGGCTGCAAATCCAGCTTGATGCTGCGCGCTGCTGGCCCCTCTCCAATCATGATGTCGATTTGGTAGTCTTCCAACGCGGGGTACAAAATCTCTTCCACTACGGGGCTTAGGCGGTGAATCTCGTCGATGAAGAGCACATCGTTTTTTTCAAGATTGGTGAGCAACGCCGCCAAATCTTTGGGCTTTTCCAGCACCGGGCCCGAGGTTTGGCGCAGGTTCACGCCCAGTTCATTGGCGACGATGTGCGCCAGCGTCGTCTTGCCCAGGCCCGGCGGG
The DNA here is from genome assembly GCA_043728315.1 of Polaromonas sp. Taxonomy (GTDB): domain Bacteria; phylum Pseudomonadota; class Gammaproteobacteria; order Burkholderiales; family Burkholderiaceae_C; genus JAAFIP01. Next base: position 23,436 of record JAYTMT010000120.1, read on the forward strand.
CCGAACAGCAACACGTGGTCCAAGGCTTCGGCGCGGCCGCGGGCAGCGCTGATGAAGATCTCCAGCTGCTCGCGCGCCTTGGCCTGCCCGACGTACTCCGACAGGCCCTTGGGGCGCAATGCGCGTTCGATCGCTTCTTCGTTCGGCGAGGCCGGCGCGGCGCTGACGACACGCAATGCGCTGGGGCCGGGCGCTGCGGCGAAGTCGTCGGTCTGTATGGCCATACAGGGATTATGACGAGCGGGGGCCGTCTTCCCGGTACTGCATCGACAATGCCGGACCGTCCAGGAGCCCCCATGAACCCGATCCGCCGCACGCTGCTTGTCGCCAGCTTCGCCCTCAGTGCCGCCCTCGGCGCTGCCCACGCACAGAGCGGGCCGAAGGTCGAGTCCGCCTGGGCCCGGCCGACGGTAGCCGGGCAGTCAGGCGGTGGCGCCTTCTTGAAGATCACTGGCGGCACGTCGGGCGACCGCTTGCTGTCGGCCAGCGCCGGCGT
>JAYTMT010000121.1:0-17539 GCA_043728315.1 Polaromonas sp.
GATGAATTTTTTATTGATTTGCTGTTTTATCACCTCAAGCTGCGCTGCTATGTGGTGATTGAGCTCAAGGGCGGTAAGTTCAAACCCGAGCATTTGGGGCAACTAGGCTTTTACCTCACGGCAGTTGACAGGCAGATTAAGCACGAGAGCGATGCACCTACTATTGGCTTGCTTCTATGCAAAAGCAAAAACAAGGTGGTGGCGGAATATGCTTTGGGCGACAAAAGTCAGCCCATGGGCGTGGCCGAATTCAAACTGCTGGAATCTCTACCCGCCGAACTGCAAACCTCGCTGCCCAGCATTGAGCAGATTGAGCGCGAATTGACAGGCGTGGGCAATACGCTCGAAAAAGAGACTGAAAAATGCGTGGCTTGACTTCCCACGCCTCTTCAGATGGTCAAACGCGCATTCATCTGCGAGTAGAAGACGAGGGGCTAGCTGCGATGTACGTCGAGTACGCAGCCCCTGCCCAGCTTAAAGCGTAAAACTTGGGAGGAATCGGACGGAATCGGACGAGAACGGATGCATGAAAAGTTTTGATCGAGTTTTGATCGTCCAACAGCGTGTTGGACAATTGCGCAGCATGACCTACGTGGCTGAATGCATCAATTGTGCAAGCCTGCTTGCACAATTTCCACGGCAAAGCTCGGCAGACAAGACAAATTGACGAAAAACTACGCGATATGAACAATTTACACCCCCCACTGCGCGCCTACACTGTGCCCTCGGTATCGATTGCCACCGCCCGCACGGGCGCATCGAGCAAAGCCGATTCCAATGGAATGCGCGCGATGCAGGCGCGGGCCTATGCAAAGCGGGGCGAGCAGTATTTGCTGATTAAATCGCCGCCGGCCTCGGGCAAATCGCGGGCGCTGATGTTTATTGCGCTGGATAAGCTGCACAACCAAGGCTGCAAGCAAGCGATTGTGGTGGTGCCTGAGCGCTCGATTGGTTCTAGCTTTGCAGATGAGCCTTTGGCCTCTCACGGCTTTTTTGCAGACTGGAAAGTGGCACCACAATGGAATTTGTGCAATGCGCCGGGGGCGGATGATGTGAAAGTGGCAAAGTCCAAGGTGAAGGCAGTGGGGGAATTTTTAGCGAGCAGCGATCCAGTGTTGGTCTGCACGCACGCAACCTTTCGCTTCGCTGTCGATGAGCTGGGGATTGAAGCGTTTGATGATCGGCTGATTGCGATTGATGAGTTTCACCATGTATCGAGCAACCCAGAGAATAAGCTGGGCAGCCAGCTGGGCGCTTTGATTGAGCGGGGCAAGGTGCATGTGGTGGCGATGACGGGCTCGTATTTTCGGGGCGATAGCGAGGCGGTGCTGTCCCCGGCTGATGAAGCCAAATTTCAAACCGTGACTTACACCTACTATGAGCAGCTCAATGGCTACCAATGGCTCAAAGCGTTAGATATTGGCTATTATTTTTATTCTGGCGCGTATGTGAACGCGATTGCTGAGGTGCTCGACCCAGCTCTGAAAACCATCGTGCATATTCCCAATGTGAATGCGCGGGAAAGCCTGAAAGACAAGCAGCGCGAGGTGGACGAGATCATGAATGGCTTGGGCGAATGGCAAAGCGTGGATTCGGCCACTGGCTTTCACTTGATCAAAGCCAAAGATGGCCGCATGCTCAAAGTGGCGGATTTGGTGGACGACAGCGACCCAGCCAAGCGCTCCAAAATTTTGGGCGCTTTGAAAGACCCAGCGCAGAAAAACAACCGCGACAACGTGGATGTGATCATTGCTTTAGGTATGGCCAAAGAGGGCTTTGACTGGATTTGGTGCGAGCATGCGCTCACGGTGGGCTACCGCAGCAGCTTGACGGAGATTGTGCAGATCATTGGCCGGGCGACGCGAGATGCGCCGGGCAAGGAGCGCTCACGCTTTACGAATTTGTTGGCTGAGCCAGCGGCAGAGCAATCTTTGGTGGCAGAAGCCATTAACGACATGCTCAAGGCGATTTCAGCGAGCTTGCTGATGGAGCAGGTACTCAGCCCGCGCTATGAATTTACGCCGAAAGACCAAGGCAAGAAAGAAGGCTTTGACTACGGCGAGGCGGGCTATGTAGAAGGCGGATTGAATCTGGGTGTGAACCAAGCCACGGGCGAGGTGCATGTGGAGATCAAAGGCTTGGCCACGCCTAGCAGCCTAGAAGCCACGCGGATTTGCAAAGAGGATTTGAATGAGGTAGTCACAAGTTTCCTTCAAGATAAAACCACGCTGGAGCGCGGCTTGTTTGACAAAGACAATACCTTGCCCGAGGAAATCACGCAACTGCGCATGGGCAAGATCGTGCGCGAGCGCTACCCGGATTTGAGCGGCGAGGATCAAGAGGCGATTCGCCAGCATGCCGTGGCTGCCATGAATTTCACCCAGCAAGCCAAGCTGATGCTCGCCGCCGCAGATGCCAAAGCGAGCGAGGATGGCAGCAGCAGCGCAGGCAGCACGGCGCTGATTGATGGCGTACGCAAGTTTGTGAATGTGCGGGATTTGGATATTGATTTGATTGACCGCATCAACCCGTTTGACGCGGCCTATGCGGTGCTGGCCAAAGCGATGGATGAAAAATCGCTTCGGCAAGTGCAGGCGAGTATTGCGGCGAAGAAGGTCACCATGTCGCGTGAAGAAGCATTGGATTATGCAGACCGTGCCAGAACATTCAAAAAGGAACGCGGGCGGTTACCTGATATCAATTCGGCTGATCCTTGGGAAAAGAAAATGGCAGAAGGCGTGGCCGCATTTGCACGCTACAAAGCGCAAGAGCTTGCAGCAAAGCAAGGTGAGAAATAATGGCTGACATCGACGAAGATGAGCTGCTAGCTGATTTAGGCATAGAAGTCGCCCCGCTCAAAACCTCAAGCTACACGCCGCGCGAGGAGCGCATCATTGCAGGTTTTGAAGATATTTTGCGCTTTCAGCAAACGCATGGCCGCGCACCCCAGCATGGCGAAGGTCACGACATTTTTGAGCGCCTGTATGCCGTGCGACTAGACCAGCTGCGCAAATTGCCAGAAACGCAAGCCTTACTCGCGCATTTGGACAGCGCAGGTTTGTTAAACACCACTTACCGAGGCGATGCTGCTGCTGATTTGATGGACGAGGATGCTCTGCTGGCTCAATTGGGTGTGAACGCAGATGGCGCGGTGGGTAATGACATCACAGTGCTGCGCAACGTGCGGTCCTACGCCGCCATCAAAGCAGCCCAAGAGATTGCGAGCCGCAGCCGATGCGCCGACTTCCAGAAATTCAAACCGCTCTTTGACGAGGCCATTGCTGGGTTGATGGCTGGCAATTGGATTGAAAAACCCTACATGAAGAACGCTGGGATTGATGTGGGGGATCTTTTTATCGTGGGTGGCCAAGTGGCCTACGTTGCACAGGCGCTGGAAGATGGTAAGACGAATGATGGGCGTGCTAATCCTCGTCTAAGAATCATTTTCGACAACGGCACGGAGGGCGATCTTTTGCTGCGCTCCTTGGCCCGCTCGCTGTATCCAGACGGAGATGCACCGATGGGCAGGCGCTTGATCAAACTGGACGACGGCCCGCTTTTTGGAGACAGCGCCGAGCCTGAGGATGTGGCAACGGGGACGATTTATGTTCTGCGCAGCAAATCGACACTTCCGTATGTGGCACAGCACCGTGAACTGATTCACAAAATTGGCGTAACGGGTGGCAAAGTAGAGACGCGGATTGATGGCGCGGAAAAGGAAGCCACCTATTTACTGGCCGAAGTGGAAATTGTGGCCACCTATAAGCTACACAACATCAACCGCGTCAAGTTGGAAAACCTATTTCACCGACTGTTTAGTGCAGCACGGCTTGATTTGACGATTCAAGACCGTTTTGGCAACCCGGTGAAACCGCAGGAATGGTTTTTAGTGCCACTTCAAGCCATTGATGACGCTGTTCAACGTATTCGAAATGGCTCTATCACCAGCGCTGCCTACGACGTAAAGACTGCCCAGTTGGTGGATGTCTGATGCGTCTAGGCGCAGGTTGGTATTTCTTTCCTTGATTTAAGCCATCTTGCAGCCCGCACCGCTGTCAGCCAGCGCCTTAGCGGCTATGCCGAGCACCTTGTTTTCTTTGTTTTCTACTTGGCGCACATAAATGTCTTGAATCGGGTTGTGCGAGGGGCTCATGGTCCATTTGCCGCGTGGGCTGTCTATGGTTGCGCCTTCCATGGCTTTGTACAGCGCGGCTTTGTTGGCCAAATCGCCTTTGACGGCGTTGGCGCCTTGCACCAGCAAGAGGCCGGTGTCGTAGCCCTGCACAGCATACACATCGGGTTGCAGGCGGAAGGTTTTGGCGTAGTTGAGGCGGAAGGTTTTGTTACGCGCGGTGTCCAAAGAGTCGCTGTAGTGCATGGTGGTGATGATGCCATCGGCCGCAGGGCCGGCTGCATCGAGCACGCCTTCGGTTAAAAAGCCTGAACCATAGAGCGGGATTTTTCCTTTGAGGCCAGCGGCTGCGTAGTCGCGGATGAACTTAGCCGCGCCACCGCCCGCAAAGAAGCAGGCTACGGCATCGGGCTTGAGCGCTGCAATTTCGGTGAGCAGGGCTTGGAATTCTACGTTGGGGAAGGGCAGGCCCAGCTCTTTGATGATGGTGCCGCCCGCTGCGGTGTAGCCTTCTTTGAAGCCTTCAAAGGCTTCGTCGCCCGCAGCGTATTTCCAAGTGATCCAGACCGTTTTTTTGTGGCCTTTGTCGACCATGACCTTGCCCAATGCACGCGTGGGCTGGCTGTTAGAAAAGCTGGTGCGAAACACATTGGGAGCGCACAGGGCGCGGGTGGCGGCATGTACGCCAGCGTTGGGTATCAGGCTAAGCACGCCAGACTCGCGGGCGACTCTTTGAATGCCCATTTGCACGCCGCTGTGCACCGTGCCTACCAGCACATCCACTTTGTCGCGCTGCACCAGTTTATTGGCGTTTTCAATGCCTTTGGATGGATCGGATTCATCGTCTACTTTGAAGTATTCAATTTCGCGGCCGCCCAGCTTGCCGCCTTGCTCGTTGACGGCCATGCGAAAGCCGTTTTCAATAGCCACGCCCAGTTGGGCAAATGTGCCAGTGTAGGGCAGCATCAGACCCACGCGGATTTTGCTGGTTTGCGCTGCCACCATGGTGGGAATCAACAAGCCAGAAGAGGCTGCGCCAACAAAGGCAGCGCTGCGGGACAAAACGAGACGGCGGGTGGTCATGGGGAAATACTCCAGTGAAAATAAAGTTCATTACTACTTTAAAGCATGCAGAGCAGTTTAAAGCCTATGAAATACCCGTAGTGCGCATGCACAGCGCTGGCGCAACCGCGATCCAGTTTCAGGCAAAGCAAATGCTGAGGCTAAACATATGGCAAAAACTGCGCGGGCAAAATCCCAAACTTAAACGCCTAAATACTGCTGCAGCAACTCTGGCTGCGCGTGCAGTTGGTCAGAAGTGCCTTCAAAAGCTACCTCGCCTTTCACGAGTATCACATTGCGCCCCGTGATTTGGGTCACATGCTTCCAGTTTTTATCCACAATGATGCTGCTAATTCCAGTTTCGCGAATCAGGCCGCAAATGCGCCAAATATCACGGGCGATCAGAGGCGCGAGGCCTTCGGTGGCTTCGTCCAAAATCAGCACATCGGGGTTGGTCATCAGGGCGCGGCCAATGGTGAGCATTTGTTGTTCGCCACCGCTGAGCTGCTGGCCACCGTGGCCTAGGCGCTCTTGCAGGCGCGGAAAAGTCTCTAACACGCGCTCGTATGTCCAGTCGCGTTGGTCGCGTGTGCCTGCGCGGGCGGCCATTTTCAGGTTTTCCGTTACGCTGAGGTTGCCAAATATGCCGCGTCCCTCGGGCACATAGGCAATACCCAGCTGCGCAATTTCATATGGTGCGCGGCCAGTCATGGCTTTGCCAGCTATCGCCACTGATCCTGCGCGTGGTTTGACCAAACCCATGATGCTCTTGAGCAGGGTGCTTTTGCCCATGCCGTTGCGCCCCATCAGGCCAATGGTTTCGCCGCGCGCCACCTTAAAGTCAATGCCGCGCAGGATGTGGCTAGCGCCGTAGTAAGTGTGCAGCGCCTGCACGTCAATCAACAACCCCGTACTCATACGTGCTCCTGCCCAAGGTAGGCTGCTTGCACGCCTGCATCGGCGCGAATTTGGCTTGTACTGCCGCTGGCAATCACTTGGCCATTGACCATCACTGTGAGCTGGTCGGCCAGTGCAAATACGGCATCCATGTCGTGCTCCACCAGCAAAATGCCATGGTCTTTTTTGATGCGCAGCAGCAGAGCCACCATGCCCTCGGCCTCCACTGCACCCATGCCAGCCAGCGGTTCGTCTAGCAACAGCACTTGAGGCTCGTTGGCAAGTGTCATGGCGATTTCGAGCTGGCGCTGCTCGCCATGGCTGATAGTGCCTGCAATGTTGCTAGCGCGCGCTTGCAAACCCGCCAGCTCCAGCGCGCGCTCGGCGCGCTGGTTAATGCTGGTAAAGCCACTGGCGCGGCTAAGCCAGCGCGCAGCAAAGGCTTGGCGCGATTGGGCCGCCAAGCGCACGTTGTCCCAGACGCTAAAGGGCAGGAAAATATTGGTTTTTTGGTAACTGCGGCCAAGCCCGTGCTGGGAGATTTTCTCAGGGCTCCAGCCAGTGATGTCATACTTGCCCAAAGCCACGCTGCCCGAAGTGGGTGCTAAGTCGCCAGAGAGCAAATGGGTGAGGGTGGATTTGCCCGCACCGTTGGGGCCAATCACGGCATGGATATGGTTGCGCACGAGGTCAATCGACACATTGTCCACCGCAGCTAAACCACCAAAGCGCTTGGTAAGCTGCTTGGCGCTGAGCAAAATTTCGCGTGCCGCCGCAGCCACAGCGGCTTGCGGCATGCTTGGCAAAGCTTTATTTGACGCAGGTAAATCAGCCACTGCTGCCCTCCGACGCACCCTTGCGCTGCTGTACCCTTAACACTAATTTTTCAACCAAACCCAAGATGCCACGTGGCGCAAAGCTCACTAGCAACACAATAAACAAGCCCATCCAAAGCTGCCAATGCTTGCCAAGATTCACACTGCCTACTTGTGGCAAATCTTTGAATACATGCAGCAGGTATTCAAATGCAAATGCCCCCACCGCAGCGCCCGCAAAATTGCCCATGCCGCCTAAAATCACCATCATGATGGCATGCGCGCTCATGTGAAAACCCATCAGCTCGGGATTCACATAGCCGCTTTGCACGCCTGCAAGGTAGCCTGCTAGCCCTGCCAAAGCACCTGCCAATGTGAAGGCTGCCAGCTTGTAGCCAAACACCCCATAGCCCATCGCTCGCATGCGGTGCTCGTTGACCCGAATGCCAGAGAGCGCACGGCCAAATGGACTCCACAACAAGCGCCGCAAAAAAGCATACACCAAGACCATGGCAGCCAGCGTGAAATAGTACATGCTACGCTTGTTGTCTAAATCAAAAGGCACCCAGCCCAAGATACTGGTGCTGGGTTTGAAGTTGATGTAGAGGCCATCGGATCCGCCCAGGAACTTGTTGTCAAAAAACACATAAAACACCATTTGCGCAAAAGCCATGGTCACCATGATGAAATAAATGCCGTGGGTGCGCACCACAAAAAATCCTATAACAAGCGCTGCCAAGCCCGAAGCCGCCACTGCCAAAGGCAGCGTCCACCACAGGCTCACGGCCTCGCTTTGCGGTGTGACAAAAGCCAAAGCGTAGCCCGCCAACCCAAAAAATGCCGCATGCCCCAAAGATACCAAACCAGTCACACCCTGCAACACATCCAAGCTCATGGCAAAAATCGCCATCACCATCATGCGGGTGACCATCTCGGTATAAAAAGCCGTGCCTACAAATGGGAACACCAGCAATGCCACTAGTGCCAAGCCCAATGCAAATTGCAGGCTGCGCGGCAGAGCCTCTAGATGTGACGTTTGTGCGCTCATTGCTTGAACAAGCCTTCGGGCTTCCAGAGCAGCACTGCAGCCATCAGCATGTACACCAACATGCCCGACACCGAGGGCAGCAGCACCTTGCCAAAAGTATCCACCAAGCCCACCAAGAGTGCCGCAATCAAAGCGCCGCGCACCGAACCAATGCCACCAATCACTACCACCACAAAGCACATGATCAGCACCTGCGAGCCCATATTGGGGTACACGCTGGCCACTGGCGCAGCCACCATGCCCGCCACCGCTGCCAAGCCCACACCAAGTGCAAACACCAGCGCATGGATACGTTTGATATTGATGCCTAAAGACTCTGCCATTTCGCGGTTAAAAGCGCCAGCGCGTATTTTCATGCCTAGGCGTGTTTTGGAAATAAGCAGGTACAGCCCAGTTGCCAAGGCAATGCACACAGCGGACATGAAGAGCCGGTACACGGGGTAAGACAAATTGTCGGTCAGCTCTATGGATGCAGCCAATGCTTGGGGAATCGGCACGCCATGCACATCGTCTCCCCACAGGATGGAGCGCAGTTCTTCAAACATATAAATCAAGCCAAAAGTAAGCAGCACTTGGTCTAAATGGTCGCGTTTGTAAAAATGCCTGAAAAGAAGCCACTCCAGCGCTAAACCAAAGACCACAGCCAGCACCGCCCCGCCAATGATCGCAAGCGTGAGGCTGCCCAACTGCGCACTGAGCGACCAAGCCAGATAAGCGCCCAGCATGTAAAAACTGCCGTGCGCTAAATTAACCACCCCCATGATGCCAAAAATCAGGGTAAGTCCCGCAGCCAGCATGAACAGCAGCAGGCCATATTGCAGGCTGTTCAAAAGTTGGATGAGAAAAATGCTGAAAGTCATGGTGCAAGTCTACTTGCAAAAAGATACGTCTGGCATGCAGCGCGGCAACCGTTGCATGCATCCAAATCGTCTATCGGGTTTAACTTGATTGCCAATTATTAAATCATAGGTTATATTGGATCAAGTTAGTTCAATTAAGAAAGTTAAACTACCATGCAATCGTCGGCATCTGTGGATTTACTGCTGGGAACTTGGCATTTGCTGCGCTGGGAAATCAGCTACAGCGATGCGCGTGCGCCCACGCTCCCGTTTGGTGCAAATGCCACTGGCATGATTGTGTATGCGACTGACGGGTGGATGAATGCTTGTATTGCACGCTCTGGGCGCGCCCATTTGTCCAGCGACAGCGTTCGAAGCGCTCCACAGGCGCAGCGTTTGGCAGCTTTTGAGAGCTACTTCCAATACGCAGGTCGATATGAAGTGCGCACTGCCAATGGCCAGCTGCAAGTCGTACACACGGTAACCCATGCGCTCAATCCTAATTTTGTAGGCACACAGCAGGTACGCAATATGCATTTTTCGTCTGACGGTGCGTTGACACTGTCGGCATCTGACAGCGTGCCGGGCACGACTGTAAGCCGTCACCACCGTTTGCTGTGGTCGCGCCAGGTGCAAACGGTTGGAGCGGCAATATGAGCTTGTTTGAAAAACACCGCAGCATCTTTGAGCGCGCACAACTGGCCTGCAAACAGCGCCATTGTTGGAGCCCGTTTCCTGAGCTGCCAGCCAAATACCCCAACACCGCCCAAGCGCAGGCAGATGGCCTGGCCGCTTACAAAACCCATTTAGGTTCTCAGTTTGAACTGGTGCAACCCGGCTTAATGCAAGCGCTGGTTGGGCAAGAGGTATCGCCCTACACCCAAGAGCCGCTGGGAATCCGATACCCTCAGATGCAAGTCGATGCATTGTTTGACGCAGCCCAAAATGCCATGCCCAGCTGGGCGGGTGCGTCTATCAACACCCGCATTGGGGTGCTAATGGAGGTGGTAGACCTGATTTACCGCGAACATATATTTGAAATCGCGCAATCTGTGGTGCACACCGCTGGGCAAAGCCTCAATATGGCCTACGCCGGCTCAGGCGTGAATGCGCTAGACCGCGCCATTGAGGCGCTGGTGTATGCACACCAAGCCATGCATGCGGTGACCCCCACTGCCACTTGGGAGCGCCAGTTTGGCGCGTCCACCATCGCACTGGAAAAAACCTACCGGCTCAGCCCACGTGGCGTTGCCGTGTGCTTCTCGTGTGCCAGCTTTCCCACTTGGAACGCTTGGCCCTCCATGATGGCAAGCTTGGCCTGTGGCAATGCAGTGCTTGTCAAGCCGCACCCCGCCACAGTGCTGCCTATGGCGATTTCGGTCAAGGTATTTAGACAAGTGCTTGCGGCAGCAGGCTTCGATCCAAATTTGGTAACGCTGGCCCTGGACACCACAGAAGAGCCGATTGGGCAGGTGCTGGTTAAGCATCCCAAAACTGCCATGGTGGATTTCACAGGCAGTGTGCGCTTTGGCCAATGGGTAGAGCAAAACGCCTACCCTGCGCTGTGCTTTACTGAAACCGCAGGTTGCAACACGGTGGTGTTGGAGTCAGTGGACGACTTAGACGCCGTGCTGCGCAGCCTTGCCACCACGCTTTGCATGTTCAGCGCGCAAATGTGTACCAGCCCGCAAAATATCTATGTGCCATGTGAGGGCGTTAAAACCCCTCAAGGCATTGTGCCGCTGCATGAAGTAGCGCAGCGCCTAGCAAGTGCGGTTGACGCGTTAACCGCAGAGCCTAAAAAAGCAGCCATGATTTTGGCAACTATCCAGTCCAATCAAACCATTGAATTGCTAGCGTATTTGGAGCAAACTATTGATGCTGAACAGGCGCAATCAGCCCATATTTTATTAAGGCCACATGCCTATACGCACCCCGATTTTCCAGCTGCGCGCACCAGTACACCGCTTATGGCGCAAGTGACCAAAGCCCACCGCGCCCTTTATGGGCAAGAGCGTTTCGGACCGGTCAGTTTTGTGATTGCATGTGACGATGCAGCGCAAGCTTTGCTTGAGGCTACCACCGATGCCAAGCAATTCGGCGGTTTAACAGCTTTTGTCTATTCTACAGACGAAGACTATATTGCCCAAGCAGAGCTTGCCTACGCCCGCGCGGGTGCGCAGCTCACCATCAATCTCACTGGGCCGATGCCACTTAATTTTGCGGCCGCTTACAGCGATTACCACGTGACTGGCCTCAATCCTGCTGGAAATGCCGCACTCACCAGCCTGGCCTTTGTTGCCAGCAGGTTTTGTATTACCCAGTCACGTCGACCCGCAAAGCTGTCCGCTGTGCATGTTGCATCCGCGCATTGATATTTTTTGAAAAGAGAAAACACCATGAATGCTCGTACCGCTGTTGAAGACTTAGCTCCCTTTGGTGACGACTATGGCCCACTGCTCACGGGTGTACACGCCCCGATCTTCGAGGAAATCGAGCTCAAAGACATGAAAATCATCAAAGGCAGCATCCCTGCTGACCTCAACGGTGTGTACCTGCGAGCAGGACCGAATGCCCGCTATGAACCCAATGGCCGCTACCACCCCTTTGACGGCGATGGCATGGTGCACTCGGCATATTTTGACAAAGGCCAGCTCATCTATCGCAACCGATGGGTACGTACCGAAGGCTTTGTAGAAGAACATGCTGCTGGCAAATCCACCCATTACGGTATCCGCGAAACCCTCAAAGGCCGCAAAGACAAGCGCCTCAAGGACACGGCCAACACTGATTTGGTGGGCCATAGGGGTAGGGCGCTAGCGCTTTGGTATATGTCGGGCGATGCCTACGAAATCAACCCGATTACACTAGAAACCATTGGAAAATCACAGGCAATTGCCAGCAGCGGTGGCAAGATTTCTGCACACGCCAAGGTCGACGAAGTCACTGAAGAAATGATGTTTTTTGACTATGGCAGCGAAGCGCCCTATATGCACTATGGCGTGGTGGGTGCTGACGGTTTGCTCAAGCATTACGTGCCCATAGCACTTCCTGGTCCGCGCCTGCCGCACGACATGGCCGTGACCGAGCATTACTCCATATTGCATGATCTGCCACTTTTTCACAACCATGAAGCTTTGGCTTTGGGGCGGCACAAAATCGAGTTTTACCCGGAGATGCATAGCCGCTTCGGAGTGATTGCCCGGCTGGGCGCTGGCGACAGCATTCGCTGGTTTAACTTCACACCCTGCTACTTGTACCACGTAGTCAATGCGTGGGAGGAGGGCGATTGGGTGGTGATGGTGGGTTGCCGCTACATGCCAGCGCTGGATGCGAGCGGAGAAATAGATGCTCGGCGCACTGCTAAAGACGTGGCGGAGCTTGTCATGCGCGCCAGACTATGGGTTTGGAAAATGAATTTGAAAACTGGGGAAACCAACGAGCATGTGCTCAATGAGACATGCAACGCAGAGTTCCCTACTATCAATGCCCGCAAGACTGGCCGAAAGACACGCTTTGGGTATTTGGTAGACCACTCCGAGACGGTGATTTTGCAATGGGCAGGCGTGCGTAAATTTGACCTTGAAACTGGGGCAGATTTAGGTGGCTGGTCTGACGATGCAGCGCACAGCTGGTATTCCGAGCCTTGGTTTGCACAAGCGGATGCTGCGCAAACTGAAGACCACGGCTATGTGGTTGCCTTCCAATGGAATGACGCACTCAAACGCCAAACTTTGGATATTTTTGATGCCAAAAACTTGGCGCAAGGTCCCGTGACTCAGGTGGAGTTGCCTCAGCGCTTGCCCACAGGTTTTCATGCCTGCTGGATTGGAAAAGACCGATTGCAAGCCACGTACTGAAAGCTACCGAAAATCTGAAAGCCGCTATGAAGCCCAATGATTTGCCTGTTCACGAAATCCCTGCGCTCAATGGCAACAATGCGCCAGTGGAGAGTGAAGATCATTTTGAAAATATGCAGGTCATTGGTGAAGTACCCAAAGACCTCAATGGTTTGTATGTACGCAACGGGCCCAATCCTTTTTTTCCACCAGACTGGCGTTACCACGCATTCGACGGTGATGGCATGCTGCATGCGGTGCGGTTTCAAAACGGCAAGGTCAGCTACCGCAATCGTTGGGTACAAACACGTGCGCTAGCTCAGGAGCGTGCTGTCGGGCATGCTTTGTGGAAGGGCATCAAAGAGCCAATGCGCGCAGACCGTGCCGACGAACCCCATAAGAATACGGCGAACACAGATGTTAAATACCATGCTGGCCGATTGGTCACCATGTGGTACCGCGCTGGCATGCCCTATGCAGTTGATCCGTACAGCCTAGAAACATTAGGAACGGCTAATTTTGAGGGTGCATTTGAGAAAATTTCTGCCCACTCCCGACCCGATGAGCACACGGGTGAGCTGCTATTCTTTGACTACAGCCTGACTGCGCCGTACATGGAATATGGGGTGATTGGCCCAGACCGCAAACTGAAACATAAAATTGAAATTCCCCTGCCAGGGCCGCGCTTGCCACATGACATGGCGGTGACTACAAATTACACTATTTTGCATGATTTTCCTCTCTGGCCAGACGAGGAAGCGCTCAAAGCCAAGCGCTACAAAATTCGCTTTCATGCGGACCAGCCCTCACGTTTTGCAGTACTACCGCGCTATGGCTCTGCCAAAGATATTCGCTGGTTCGAGGCTAAGCCAAGCTATATGCTGCATGTGGTGAATGCATGGGAAGAGGGCGACGAAGTGGTGATGGTGGGAACCCCGTACCGCGTGCATAGCTTGCCCGATGGACAGCTGGATGCACGCAGACTAGAGCGCACAATTAACCAGCGCCAACGCGACTTCATGCTCTACGAGTGGCGCTTCGATTTGGCTACAGGCAAGACGCATGAACGCGTCATCGATGATGTGCTCAACACCGAGTTTCCAGTGATCAATAGCTTCTACCAAGGGCGCAAAAACAGGTACTCTTACAACATCGTTTTTCCGCAAGGTGGCAAAGAAGAGCCGCGTTTTCCCGGTTTGGTGAAATACGATTTAACGACAGGTGGCTACTTGGCCTACAGCGCTGGGCCTCAGTATTTTTACAATGAACCAGGTTTCGCTCCGCGAGACAACAGCCAATCCGAGGACGACGGGTATTTGGTAATGCCCGTTTGGAATCCGCTAGACCAGCAATCTGAAATTCAGGTGTTTGATTGCAAAGGTGCACGCCTTGCCGAAGGACCGATTGCGCGGATTGTGCTGCCAAGGCGTATTCCGCACGGCTTTCATGCAAGCTTTGTCAGCCAAAAAACGCTAGACAAGTGGAAGTAAGCCATGATTTTGGTGCCCCAATCAAAAATTGACAACTACACCGCGATGGGCTGGTGGGGCCAGGACACCCTGTGGGATTGTTTTATCCGAAATGTGCAAACACGTGGTACCCACGAAGCCGTGGTGGACGCAGCCAACCGCAGCGAATTTGCCCATGGCCTGCCCCAGCGCATGACTTGGACACAATTGAATGCAGCAGTTGACAGTTTTTGCTGCCTGCTGGTAGACCAGCAGATACGTAAAGACGATATCCTTGTGTCCATGTTGCCCAATTGCGTGGAGCAATTTGTGGTGTATCTGTCGTGCGCGCGTCTGGGCGTGGTGGTCACACCGGTGCCCGTGCAATACCGCGAGCACGAGTTGGCGCAAATTGTGTCTATCACCAGCGCCGTTGCTGCGCTGACTTTTTCTCAGATTGGCAAAGCAGGGCATGCGCACGCCGGTGCCGATATGTTTTGCAAATTGCGTAAAACCCAGCCTTCGCTGCGAACCGTGATGGCTTGGGGTGATGCTATACCTGCGGGCGTGGTGGACATTGCAGCGCATACTTCTGCGCCAGTGGGTGCGGCTGGGCGCGAAAAGCTTGCGCAAGCAGAGCAGGAGGCTGCAGTCACGGCCAATGATGTGTTCACAATCTGCTGGACATCTGGCACTGAGGCCCAGCCAAAAGGTGTGCCTCGCAGCCACAATGAATGGTTAATCGTTGCGCCCAGCATCATAGAGGCAGCACTTTTGCCCCAGCATGCACGCTTACTCAATCCATTTCCCTTTGTCAACATGGCTGGCCTGTCTACTGCATTTGCTGCATGGCTGGTTTTAGGTGGCACTGTGGTGCAGCACCATCCGTTTAGCTTGCCTGTATTCTTGCAGCAACTGCGCGACGAGTGCATTGACTACACCGTCTCGCCCCCTGCGGTGTTGAATATGCTGCTACAAAACGAGGTGCTGTTAGAAGGCATTGATTTCAAACGCCTTGCGCGAATCGGCTCTGGTGCAGCGCCTCTTTCGCAGTGGATGGTAGAGGGATTTGCTCGAAAATATGGCGTGCAAATTGTTAACTACTTTGGCTCAAACGAAGGCGCTGCCCTGTCTGGCAGCGATGTTGACATTGCTGACCCCGCATTGCGGGCGCAATACTTTCCACGGGCTGGGGTGGATGGTTTCAGTTGGAGTGTATCCACCACCCGCAAAATCAAAACCCGCTTAGTGGATGCTGAAACAGGCAAAGATATCACGGTAGCCGGTCAAGTGGGTGAGCTGCGCTTTAGCGGACCCACGGTGTTCAGCGCGTACTTTCGTGCCCCCGCGCTCAGTGCGCGTGCGTTCGATGCGCAAGGCTTTTACAAGACTGGTGATTTGTTTGAAATTGCAGGTGATTCGCTGCAATATTACCGCTACGTGGGTCGATCAAAAGACCTTGTGATTCGCGGTGGAATGAATATTTCCAGTGAAGAAATAGAAGGTTTATTGGCCGCCTGTCCGGGTGTGCGCGAGGTCGCCGTGGTTGGCGTACCTGATGCCATATTGGGTGAAAAACTCTGTGCCTGTGTGGCTAGCTTAGAGGGATACCACGTGAATTTGGGCACGCTCACGGCCTACCTGCGCGATGTGCAATGTATTGCGACCTATAAATTGCCAGAATACTTTTTACACGTAGACAGTTTGCCGCGCAACCCTGTTGGAAAAATATTGAAGCGTGATTTGCGTGCGCAAATGCAAACACGCTTCGCACACTTGGAAACACAATGACCGCTAAAGCCGCAGCCAGCCACTTGCCAGTTCTGCTCCTGATTCCGGGCATGCTCAACAGCGCCAGAATTTGGTCATCGGTTGTGCCCTTGCTGCAAGGGGTTGCCGATATTCGAATAGCCGATGTTACCCAGCAAACCAGCATTGCCCAGATGGCCTGCGATGCTTGGTCATTGGTCGAGCATGTGCCCGTGTCCCAAAGGCTTGTGGTGTGTGGGTTTTCCATGGGCGGTTATGTGGCGCTTGATCTGGTAGGTAAGAATTTAATTGGAAAAAGGCCTGACAGCAGTTGGGCGATTGGCTTACTCAATACCTCAGGTGCGGCAGAAACAGCTGATGGCATGCTGGCCCGGGAAAAAACTATCCTTGCCATTGAGCGCGATTTTGAGCGGGTGATTAAAGGCATTGCAACATTTGGGATGTGCAAAGACAGCCATGCCAACACAGCGCTGCTGGAAGAGATGCTTGCGGTGATGCGAGAGGCCGGTGCGCAGGCCGCTGTTCGCCAACTGCGCGCCATCATGTCGCGCGATGACCAGCGCGCGCTGCTGGGCCAGATCCAAGCTGAAGCTTTGGTAATAAGCACCAAAGACGATTTGGTGGTGCCCCCTGCAGCTTCGCAAGATTTGGCAGCAAACATTCCCAGCGGTAGGCTTGAATGGATTGAAGCTGCGGGCCATATGACTCCGCTGGAGCAGCCACTGCGCTTGGCCAATTTGCTAAAAACTTTGCTTTAAAAGGACGAATGTTACCGCCGACCGAAAACTGAGCCACAAATAGAGGTTATGCCGATTCAAAACTGAGCCAGGTGTTTTACTAGCGCTGCCTAATTTTTAGGCAGGAGCAAAAAAGGTGATCACCATGGAAATGATAGGCAAGATAAGGCGCATGCATGTGCGCGAGAAGCTCTCGATACGGGCTATAGCAAAGCGTACGGGGCTCTCGCGCAACACGTTGCACAAGTGGCTCAAAGAGCTAGAGCAAGTCAAAGAGCCCAAGTACAGGCGAGCCAAGGGTTTTTGCAAACTCGACCCCTATAAGCTGGAGATTGAGCAGGCGCTCAAAGCCGATGCCAGTCGCCACCGGCAAGACAGGCGCAGCTGCAAGGCGCTATTTATCCAAATCAAAGCCAGTGGTTACGTGGGCAGCTACAGCCGCGTGACCGACTACATCCGCCAGTGGCGTGCTAGCGAGGGTGCAAAGCCAAAAGCCTTCGTGCCCCTGAGGTTCGAGCTAGGCGAGGCATTTCAGTTCGATTGGAGCGAAGAGGGCATGATGGTGGGGGGTATTTATCACCGTATGCAAGTGTCCCACATGAAGTTGTGTGCCAGCCGAGCTTTCTGGCTGGTGGCCTACCCCAGCCAAGGCCACGAGATGCTGTTCGACGCACACACCCGCTCGTTCGCGGCCATGGGCGGCATCGCTCGGCGCGGCATCTACGACAATATGAAGACCGCGGTGGACAAGGTGAAGAAGGGCAAGGGTCGAACCGTCAACGCCCGCTTTGCCGTCATGTGCGCGCACTACCTGTTTGACGCTGATTTCTGCAACGTCGCCAGCGGCTGGGAGAAGGGCGTGGTCGAGAAGAACGTGCAGGACAGCCGGCGGCGCATCTGGATCGACGCGGCCCAGCAGCGCTTCGGCTCCTTCGTCGAGCTCAACGCCTGG
>JAYTMT010000122.1:0-1527 GCA_043728315.1 Polaromonas sp.
ATTTGCGTGGGAAGTGGTGGCGGCGGCGGAGGGGGCAGCACCTCTTTGGGCTTGGGCAGTTCAATGAACTGCGACAACACCACAACAGGCACGACCAACTCTACCGCGCGGGTCAGCAGGCCGCTAGACAGCGCCCAAATAAAACCGACATGTAGCAGCACAACAGACAGCACAATGGCCAGGTTGCGACTGATCATGGGTATAGGGAGCCCGAGCGGCTGTGGGTGGGTAAAAATGGCATTCATAGTGTTATACAACAGCGCACGGACCGTAGAAAAGGTTTGCGTTATCAAACGCAACTCATGGTGTGGGCTATCCGCACTAGCGACGTAAAACCCACCATGCGCCGCCCAGCACCAGCAGCAAGCTTATGGGCAGCGCCATATAAAAAGTAATGTCTAAAAATTGGATGGTTGCCATGTGCTGCCGCCTTGAAGGTTGTCGGCTAGCTGGATGTTGGCTTGCGGGCAGTTTGCACTGCACTGAGCCACCACATCCCGGGCACATCCTTCGCATTTACCGCACTGGGTGGCGACACCTAGTTCAAACTGAATCTCGTCAAAGCCCATGCCTGCACGTGCGTGGCGGGCGATTTGGCTGTCTGTGATTCTGCGGCAGATGCAAACGATCATGTGTTGGCTTGCTGGTTGGTTAATGTGAGGAATGAGTATAAATGAGAATAAGTCGCATTTGCAATGACTCGCTCAGCTATTTTGTAAATTTTCTAAGAGTTCAGTGCGGGGCGCTGCTCTTTTTGAGGGTCTTGCGGTCTTGCCAGTGCGCTACCGCAAGCCAAGCCGTCGGTACTACCACCAGCGCCAGCGAGATCATTTGCGCCGTAAGCCCCTCGGCTAAGTCTTCTGTAGCGGCGTGCCACCAGCCGTTGTCGATGCGAGGAATTGAGTTTGACTCGGTGAACTCATGCAGCGCGTACACCACCAACTGGACAGCAAAAATAATCATGAACCAGGCTGTGACGCGAAAAAACCGGCCCAAATCAACCGCCTTGCCAAAGCGCACCCAAGCCCAGGCAATGGCAATGGCCAGGCTCAGGCCAAGCAAACCGCCCCAGACCAGGTGGCTCAGCTCTGCGCTGGTGGCCAGCGCAGCCAGCATGGTGGCGGTTTCTACCCCTTCACGGCCCACCATGAAGAGCGTGAAAACGAACACCGCAGCCCAAGCCTTGGAGCCATCCAGCATGCTGGTCTCTTCAAGGCGTGCGGTTATCTCTTTACCCATGGTTTTGCCCGCTTTCATCATGTGGACTACACACCAAATGACAGCTGCCGCAGCCAGCAGCGCCATCACGCCCTCAGCCATCGGCGACATGGCACCAATACGCGCCAGCACAATCCCCAAGCCAATCGACAAAACAATCGCCACACCCAGCCCAGTGCGAATGGCCGACAGCAAATGCGCTCGCCCGGTGCGGCGCAGGTACAGCGTGGCAATGGCCACCACCAGCAAGGCTTCCAGGCCCTCACGAAAAGCAATCAAGAGTGTTTGAAACATGGGCTACCTTGGGTC
>JAYTMT010000123.1:0-16186 GCA_043728315.1 Polaromonas sp.
ACATCTGCAAAAGCCGCCACACGCTTGGCCGTGCTCACGGCCAGTGCCTTCACGCGCCCGCCACGCACCTGTGGGGCGGTGTTGGGCATCACATCCACCATGAAATCCACTTGCCCGCCAATCACATCGGTAATGGCAGCCGCTCCGCCCCGGTAAGGAATATGCACCACGGCCAAGCCGGCCTGCGCTTTGAGGATTTCACCTGCCAAATGGGAGGTCGTGCCATTGCCAGCCGATGCAAAAGTGTATTTGCCGGGGTTGGCTTTGAGTATTTTCAAAAGCTCGGGCATGGTGGCAGCTGGCAGCCCTGGGCGCACCACCAACAATGCGGCAATCGAAGTCAAGCGGCCCACTGGCTCAAAATCTTTCACCGCGCTGAATCCGGGCTTGGCATACAGGCTTTGGTTAATAGCGTGCGTGCCGTTCGTGCCATACAGCAGGGTCAAGCCATCAGGAGCCGCCTTTGACACCGCCAAAGCACCCACATTGCCACCCGCGCCACTGACATTCTCCACCACCAAGCCGCTGCCCAATTCAAGCGCCACACGGCCCATCACCAGACGCGCCAGCACGTCAGCGCCGCCGCCTGCGGGAAATGGCACTACCAATTTAATGGATTTGCCAGCGGGCGCTTGGGCCCAAGACTGCGTGGCCAATCCAGCCAAACAGGCGGCTGTAAGTGTGTGCAAGGCACTGCGCCGGTTAAGTTTGGGCATTTTGACGCGGTGGGGCATGGCAACTCCAATTGAGCATTGCTTGTGAAGTGGGCTGCTACATCATACGTTTTAGCATACGGTTTAGCGTAGGGTTTAGCAGGGCAATGCTGTATCCTAGCTGGGCAATTGAGGCAGCGCCAGTCGTGAAAACGCTATGAAATGCTAAATTTGACCTCAGCGCTCGATTTTGTTTATAATGGAAGGCTTCGCAGCGCAATGCACTGCCCGCGGCGAAGATAACACAACCCAAGCGCCTAGGCGCACGCTTTGCGTGCTGTCCTTGGAAATTGGATAGAGTTAAACCCCACCTAAGAGGCGCCCACTAGAGGCGCACCGACCGTGGAAAAGGCAAGCCAAACCTTCTTTATAAAGAGAAAACCCATGAAAACGTACAGCGCTAAACCCGCAGACGTGACGCATGAGTGGTTTGTGATTGACGCCACCGACAAGGTGCTCGGACGGGTTGCCAGCGAAGCTGCCCTCCGTCTACGCGGCAAACACAAGGCCATTTATACGCCACACATCGACACCGGTGACTACATCGTCGTGATCAACGCAGCCCAGCTGCGCGTCACAGGTGCAAAATCGCTCGACAAAAAATACTACCGCCACTCCGGTTTCCCCGGTGGCATCAGCGAAACCAATTTCCGTGACATGCAAGCCAAATTCCCCGGCCGCGCACTGGAAAAAGCGGTCAAAGGCATGTTGCCCAAGGGTCCCCTTGGCTACGCCATGATCAAAAAGCTCAAGGTGTACGGAAGCGCAGAGCATCCACACACTGCCCAGCAACCCAAAGTGTTGGAAATTTAAGGAGCTGTCATGATTGGTGAATGGAACAATGGCACGGGCCGCCGCAAAAGCAGCGTAGCACGTGTTTTCATGAAAAAAGGCACTGGCAAAATCACGATCAACGACAAAGACATCGCCGACTATTTCGGCCGTCAAACCTCGATCATGATTGCCAAGCAACCTTTGATGTTGACAAACAATGGCGAAGCCTTTGACATCAAGATCAATGTAGCTGGTGGCGGCGAGTCTGGCCAAGCGGGCGCTGCCCGCCACGGCATCACCCGCGCCCTGATCGACTACGACGCAACGCTCAAGCCCGCGCTCAGCGCAGCAGGCTTTGTCACGCGCGACGCGCGTGAAGTGGAGCGTAAGAAGGTCGGCCTACACGGCGCGCGCCGTCGCAAGCAGTTCAGCAAGCGTTAATTCGCCTGTTGTGCACGATGCACAAAGCCGCACAAGAGTATTCTTGTTGCGGCTTTGTGCTTTATGTAGTGGATAGCAGCTTAGTTTTGCACTGATTCCTTTAGTTGTACTTGCCCAATATAGTCTATGCGTTTTCGACTCCTTCGCCGCCGATTGACCATCAGCGCGCCTAGCATGGCCATTCGCAGCAATGCGCCTTGGCCTGTGCGCTGGGCCATGATTGCGCTTGGTTTGGGCTTTAGCGCTGCTTTGGGTTTGTGGGCTTTTGGTTTTGGCAAAGAAATAGCGGGACTGGACTCCAACGTGAAGGAGGAGCTGCCGATACTGCGTGCAGAGGTGCTGCGCCTCAAATCTGACCTTGACAAAGCGCAGTCTATTTCCAACACCTCGGGCAGTCTGCTCACGGCCGAAAAAGCCACGCAAGAGCGGCTTGTGCAACAAGTCAAGCAACTAGAAGCAGACAACCGCAGCCTGCGCGATGACCTTGGGTTTTTTGAAAAACTCATGCCCACGGGGGGCAACGAAGGCATTGCCATTCGCGGTTTGCAGGCTGAGGTGCTGGGCAGTGCGCAGGTTAAATGGCAAGTGTTGGTGATACAACCGGTTAAAAGCGGACCTGATTTCAATGGCAAGTTGGAGCTCACATTTGCTGGCACTTTGGCGGGTAAACCGTGGAGCATGGCGCTCCCAGGCGGTGCGCAAAACTTGCAGGTACGCCAATACAGGCGTGTAGAAGGCGTGTTGGATTTGCCAAATGGTGCACAGGTTAAGACTTTATCTGCCAAAGTATCTGAAGGCAGTGCCACAAGGGCTGTGCAAACCGTTAAACTGTAACAATACAACCAGCAACGAGTCCACTATGTTCGGCAAGAAAAAACAACCCCCCATTCGCAGTTTGGTAGCCCATGGCAGCGACATCACTGGCAACGTGTCTTTCAGTGATGGCATGCGCATTGATGGCAGCGTGACTGGCAATGTAAGCGGCCAAGAAGGCCAGCAAAGTATCTTGGTCATCAGCGAATCGGCGCAAGTTACAGGTGAAATTCGTGCAGACCACGTCATAATCAATGGCAGTGTGAAGGGCCCTGTCTATGCCACTGAGTTGCTAGAGTTGCAGCCCAAGGCGCGCATTGACGGCGATGTGCATTACAAAGCACTTGAAATGCACCAAGGCGCGGTGATTGCGGGGCAGCTTTGCCCCATGTTGCCCAATGCAGAAGCAGAAAAACCCCTATTAAAACTGGCCGCAAACAATGCCTAGGTGCATAGTTGAGCGTTTTAGTTTAGTATTGGGGTATTGACACACATTTAACAGGACACAGCCATGAGCGCACTTGCACAATACATCGAAACCGAAATGCCAGCCCCAATTGTCTTTACCGACAGCGCAGCGGCCAAAGTGGCTGACTTGATTGCCGAAGAGGGCAACAACGAACTGAAGTTGCGCGTTTTCGTGCAGGGCGGTGGTTGCTCGGGTTTCCAATACGGCTTCACTTTTGACGAAATCACCAACGAAGACGACACCACCATGACCAAAAATGGCGTGTCACTCTTGATAGATGCGATGAGCTACCAGTATTTGGTAGGCGCTGAAATCGACTACAAAGAAGACTTGCAAGGCGCGCAGTTCGTGATTAAAAACCCGAATGCCACTACGACTTGCGGTTGCGGCTCTTCGTTTTCGGCTTGATGCTGGCCAGCTGAAGCTTTTGCCTAGAAGCGGCTACTCTGGTAGCCATTGGGGTTAAACACACTGGGCTAAATAACCGCAGCACGCGCGAAGTGGCTGCGGTTTTTTCACGTTTGAGTTGCGATGTTTCCAGTTTGCACTGATGGCTTGCGCGCAGCCACTTGCTCGGCCAAGCGTGCGAACAAGTCCACGCCCATTTGCAGCAGCAAATCAGGCAGATCAATCATCACCCAGTTCTCGCGCAGCACATCATCCTCGCGGCGCCACCAGTCGGCCACGCGCATGTGGATGGGCTGGTTGCAAGCTGGTGCACCCAAATAATCGCCCTTGTGGGTGGCAAACACGCTGGGCCAGCCTGTGGAGCCGATGTAATGCCCCTCAGAAATGCGGCAGCGGTGGTTGCCGCCTTGGCGGTCTGGAAAAGCGTGCAAAAACGGCTTTTGGTGGTGTTTTTGAAACCCCTCTACTTGGCGCGATGTGCCAATGCCGCACGGGCCATACCACATCATCTCGGGATGCCAAAAGGCGTGCATGCCCATGCTTTTCAAATCCTTTTGGTTAAAAGATTTCAGGCCACCAATCATGCGGTCAAGGCAGTCCATAGAAGCTTGCGTGGCCGCTGCGTCTTGCTCTGTATGCAGCAGCCCGTCATGCGTTTGCGGGCCGGGCACCAACAGATCCAGGCCACTGCTTTTAGGCAGCACGTGGTAGCCCGCTTGACGCATCACGTCTACCAAATCTAGCAGCACCCGAGCCTCCACAATGCGCTCGCCCTCCACGCGGTAAAACTCGCCGATGCGGATGTACAGAGTGTCGCCTGTGGCCGGAATACCCAGCCAGTCAGCCACAAAAGTGCCACACAAATACCCATGCGCCGTAACCCAAGTGCCTGCCCCGCCCACAAAGCGGCCATCAAAAGCGCCTGCAAAAAACAAGTCTGTGCGCCGCTCTAAATTGGGCAGTGCGCGCAGCAGGGGCTGCCAAAACTGGGCATCAATTTGCGCCGTGCCATGCAGTTGGTTGATGGGGTGAAACACCTCCCATGCGCAGTCTAGGCTGAAGTATTGCGCCAAGGCTGGCGCGGCCGATGCGGCCGTGGGGTGGGTGGCGGTATTGCCGGGCAATGCCTGCATGGCAGCCCAAACAATGGATTTGGCGGCAGAAAGAGTGGTGTGCATAAAGGTATTATTGCAAGCGTATGCGAAATCTGCAAGTGCAGCTTGATTGCGTTGCGCACCGGGATTATGCGAGGTACAGGGTGCAATTTCTGTATTTTTACAAAATACTCGGGGAAACCCCAGCTCTCAGCATGCGGCATCGGTTTAAACTGCATACGAATGCAAGTAATTTTGAGAATTCTGTCACGGCGATTGCAGTGACAGCTAAACCGCAAAACAGCAACGCCATTGGCAAACCCCTTAAGCGACGATACCCACAACACTTGAGCACTCCATGATCCGTTACCTCAAACAAGGCAAAGACGCCCAAGCCAAATCCGATGCCGATGCTGTGGTGCGCAGCACTGTAGAGGGTATTTTGAAAGACGTAGAAGCGCGCGGCGATGACGCGGTGCGTGCGTATAGCCAACAATTTGACAATTGGAATCCGGCTGACTTTCGCCTGTCGCAGGCTGACATAGAAAAAGCAGTGAAATCATTGTCTGCGCGGGAGATTGAAGACATCCAGTTTGCGCAAAAGCAGATCCGCAATTTTGCGCAAATCCAGAGGGGCAGCATGCACGACGTGGAGGTGCAAACCATGCCCGGCGTGGTGCTTGGGCACAAGCATATTCCAGTGAGCGCCGTTGGCTGCTATGTGCCTGGAGGCAAATATCCGATGATTGCCTCAGCACACATGAGCGTGCTCACAGCCAAGGTAGCGGGCGTGCAGCGTGTGGTGTCCACTGCGCCCGCGTTCCATGGCGCGCCGCATCCAGCCATTGTGACGGCCATGCATTTTGCTGGGGCTGATGAGATTTTGACACTCGGGGGTGTGCAAGCCGTGGCCGCCATGGCGATTGGCACGCAATCGATCAGGCCTGTGGACATGCTGGTGGGCCCGGGCAATATGTTTGTGGCCGAAGCCAAGCGCCAGCTCTATGGCCGCGTGGGGATTGACCTGTTTGCTGGGCCCACCGAAACGCTGGTGATTGCCGACGAAACTGTGGACGGCGAGATGTGCGCCGTAGACCTGCTGGGCCAAGGCGAGCACGGCCCTACATCGCCCGCCGTGCTGCTGACAATTAGCGAAAAGCTGGCCAAAGACACCATGGCCGAGGTGGCCAGGCAGCTGGCGATTTTGCCCACCGCCGAGATTGCGGCCAAGAGCTGGGCCGAGTTTGGCGAGGTGATTGTGTGCGACACCTACGAGGAAATGCTGGACAAAGCCAACGAAATAGCCAGCGAGCATGTGCAAATCATGACCGCGAAAGACGATTGGTTTCAAGCGCATATGCAAAACTACGGTGCGCTCTTTATTGGGGCGCGCACCAACGTGGCCTATGGCGACAAAGTAATTGGCACCAACCACACCCTGCCCACCAACAAAGCGGCGCGCTACACCGGTGGCCTGTGGGTGGGCAAGTTCCTCAAAACCTGCACCTACCAGCGCGTGACCACGGACGAGGCCAGCGCCTTGATTGGTGAGTATTGCTCACGCCTGTGCCATATGGAAAACTTTGCAGGCCACGGTGAGCAGGCCAATATTCGGGTGCGCCGCTATGGCACGCGCAGCGAAGTGCCTTGGTATGAGCCAGTACCAGCCTTGGCTTAAAGCCCTTTAACAGCCATCAAACGCCATGACTCAAATCCTCACCACCCCCAGTTTCCGCCTCGACGGCCGCCGCGCGTTAGTCACGGGCGGTAGCAAGGGCTTGGGCTTAGCGGCAGCGCATGCGCTGGCGCAGGCGGGGGCTGATGTGACCATAGTGGCGCGTAATACTCCTGAATTAATAGCGGCATATGACCATATCACGCTGACATCAGCCTCAAAATCTCAAAAAATAGCGTATTTTCAGCTAGATGTGTTGCAAGCAGACGCTGTGGATGCGTTTTTTGCCAGCCAAGCCAGTTTTGACGTGGTGGTGAACAATGCGGGCACGAACCGCCCCAAGCTCTTGGTGGATGCCAGCAATGAAGACGTCGATGCTATTTTTGACCTCAATGTGAAGGCGGCCATCTATGTGGCCAGAGCGGCAGCGCGCAGCATGCTGGCAGCGGGCAAGGGCGGCAGCATCATCAATGTGTCCTCGCAGATGGGGCATGTGGGTAGCCCTAAGCGCAGCCTGTACTGCGCAAGCAAGCATGCGCTCGAAGGCCTTACCAAGGCCATGGCGTGGGAGCTGGGCGCACACGGCATTCGGGTCAACACCCTGTGCCCCACTTTCATCGAAACGCCGCTCACCGCGCCCATGCTGGCCGACCCCACTTTCAAAGAGTTTGTGCTTAGCAAAATCGCCTTGAATCGTCTGGGGCGCATGGAGGAAATCATGGGTCCGCTGGTGTTTTTGGCCTCCGATGCGTCTAGCTTGGTCACAGGCAGCGCCTTGATGGTGGATGGCGGTTGGACAGCTGCCTAGAGCAAACCATGTCTGCAGTCCTCAAGCCTCTTTTCAAAACCGTGCAGCGCCATGCCGTCACGTCCATCGACGTAGCAAGGCTGGCCGATGTGTCGCAGTCGGCAGTGAGCCGCGCCTACACCCCCGGCGCTAGCGTGTCGCTGGACACCCGTGCGCGCGTGATGGCTGCGGCCAAAAAGCTGGGCTACCGCCCCAATGCCATTGCCCGCAGCCTGATCACCAAGCGCAGCCGCATGATTGGCGTGGTGATGAGCTATTTGGACAACCAGTTTTACCCCTTGGTGCTAGAAAAACTCTCGCAGCGTTTGCAGCGCGATGGCTACCATGTGCTGCTTTTTATCAGCGATGCGCGTGAGGCCGATGCCGTATTGGCCGAAATTTTGCAATACCAAGTGGACGGCTTGGTATTGGCTTCCACTTCTGTGTCGTCTGCTTTGGCCAGCCACTGCGCCGATGCGGGCATTCCGGTGGTGCTGTTTAACCGCACGGTGCGCGCAGGCCATGCGGCCAGTGCGGTGGTGTCGGACAACGCGGTGGGCGGGCAGCTGGTGGCCCAGCACTTAGTGGCGCAGGGTTGCACGCGCATCGCCTACATTGCGGGCACAGAAGACTCGTCAACCAACCAAGACCGCGAGCGGGGCTTTAGAGAAGGTTTGGCCCAGTGCGGCATGCGCTGCTTTGCCCGCGCTGTGGGTAATTATGATTTTGAGCAGGCCAAGCGCGCCACACGTGAGCTTTTTGTGGGCAGTGGAGAGCGACCTGATGCGATTTTTGTGGCCAATGACCACATGGCCATAGCCGTGATGGACACCCTGCGCAGCGAGTTGGATCTGCGCGTGCCCCAAGATGTGTGTGTGGCAGGCTTTGACGATGTGCCCCAAGCCGCGTGGTCGGCCTACCAGCTTACCTCGGTGGTGCAACCCGCCATGGCCATGATTGATGCCACGGCCCAACTGCTGCTGGACCAAATCAATGGCAATGTGAGCCAAACGGAGCTGGTGCTGCCAGTTAGCCTGTCTATTCGTGCGTCAAGCGTGAGGGCGGGGCTATGAAGGCCATTCACCCCCAAGGCAGCGCCATGCAGGGTTTTGATGCCGAGTTCAAGGATTTAGACCAATACATCCGCGTAATTACCGACCGCATTTGGGAAGGCAGGCGCATTGACGATATTCGCCAGTATTACAGCGACCCCTGTGTGGTGGAAACACCCAGCTCGGTGAGCACATCGCTGCAAGCCGTGGTTGACGGCACCAAGGCCACACTGGTCATGTTCCCTGACCGCAGGCTACTGGCCGAAGACGTGATCCAGTCGGGCGATGCAGCGGGAGGTTTTTTAAGCTCACACCGCATCATCTCCCCGATGACGCATCTGGGCGATGGCACGTTTGGCAAGGCCAGTGGCAAGGGCGTGCAGGTGCGCACGATTGCCGACTGTGTGTGCAAAGACAACCGCATTGTGCATGAGTGGTTGGTGCGCGACCAAGGCGCTATCGCTCTGCAAATTGGCATGACACCCAAAAGCTTGGCCCAGCAGTGGATCAACGAGCGCGGTGATTTTGCCAAACCAGTGGCAGGCGCTGCGCCTGCTGGCTACGTGTCGCATGTTTCCACGCATCCACACGCGCAGGCGTATGCGCAGGCCATTCAAGCGCTCAGCCGTGGCCAAGCAGATGCCATGGGCGTGTATGACGAGGCGGTACACCATTTGGGTCCCAACGGCAGCACCCGCTATGGCCATGTGCAAACGCTGGAATTTTGGGCCCATTTGTTCAGTAATTTTGCGGTGCAAAGCTTCACTGTGGAGCACTTGGCGCTACAAAGTGACCCAACAAGGCCTGCGCGCATCGCCATGCGCTGGCGCGTCAAGGCTGTGCATGCATTTGACAATAAATTTGCCCAATGTCAGCGTGATATGGTCAAACCTAGCTATGAAAAAGATACTAACAGGGAAATTGAAATCATGGGTATCAACCATGCTGAAATGGTTAACGGCAAGGTGATCCGTGAGTGGGTGCTCATCGACGATGTGGCGCTGTGGATGCAAGTGCTCTCTGGCAAAAAGGCATAGCAACATGGCACGCATACAGTTAAAAAACATTTCCAAATCGTGGGGCGATGGCGCAAAACTGGCCGTAGGCGTCAAGCAAATGTCGCTGGACATTGCCGATGGAGAATTTCTGGTGCTGCTCGGCCCCAGTGGCTGCGGCAAAACCACCACCATGCGCATGGTGGCGGGGCTAGAAGATGCCACAACCGGAGAGATTTGGATTGGCGACAGACAAGTCAACGAGCTAGAGCCCAAAGACCGCGACGTGGCCATGGTGTTCCAAAGCTATGGCCTGTACCCAAACATGACGGTGTATGAAAACATCAGCTTCCCGCTGCGCATACGCGGCCTGCCAGTAGCCGAGATTGACCCTGCGGTGATGAAGGCCGCCGCCCAAGTGGAGCTCTTGGACTTTTTTCAGCGCAAACCCAAAGAACTCTCGGGCGGCCAGCGCCAGCGTGTGGCCTTGGCGCGTGCCATTGTGCGCAAGCCCAGTGTATTTTTGATGGACGAGCCCTTGAGTAATTTGGATGCCAAGCTGCGCGTGTCCATGCGCAGCCATATCAAAAACCTGCACCACGCGCTGGGCGTAACCACGATTTATGTGACCCATGACCAAATTGAAGCCATGACACTGGCCGACCGCGTGGTGGTGATGAGCAAGGCCGAGATCCAGCAAATTGGCACGCCAGAAGACATTTACAACAACCCAGCGAACCTCTTTGTGGCAGGTTTTATTGGCAATCCGTCGATGAACCTGATCCATGGCGCGCTAACGAATGGCGTGTTTGAGGCCGAGGGCGTGCGCGTAGCTGGCTTTGGCAAGCACAGCCTAGCCCACGCGGTGCTGGGCGTGCGAGCCGAAGACTTGGCTATGGAAACTACCGACAACGCGGCCATTGCTGGCCACGTTTTCTCGTTTGAACTCACGGGTGATGCCACGCTGGTCACGCTCAAGCCGGGCGGGCAGTTTGTCACGGCCAAAGCAGGCAAAGATTTTCGCGCCAGCATCGGCCAAGCCTTGGGTTTTGGTGCGCAAGCAGCGCGCTGTTATGTGTTTGATGGCCATACGCAGGACCGGCTGCGCATGGACCATGACTAAATCCCCGGCAACCTCTGGAGAACAGATATGACATTATTGAACCTTAGACGAACCTTGTTGGCCACGGCTGCTGTGCTGGCCGTGCTACCCGGTGTGGCGCAGGCACGCTGCGACAAGTTGGCCAATGCCAAGGCGGGCGAAGTCAACATCATTGGCAACAGCTTTCCAGCGTTGCAGCACATTGCCAAAGAAATGGAAACCTGCACACAGGGCGGCTTGAAGGTGCAGTTCAAAATGACGCCCAATGCGCGGCCTGAAATCGAGCAGGCCTTTGCCGTCAGCGGGCCAGTGGCGTTTGACGCTGCCGTGGTCTCGGGCGGAATTTTCAGCGGCCTGAACGCCAAAGGCCAGTTGCAGCCCATGACCGATTTGGTCAACAAATACAAAGCCAAATACAAAATTGAAGACAGCATGCTGGTGAAAATCAATGGCGAAGTCATGGCCATTGCCTTCATGCAAAACGCCCAAAACCTGTATTACCGCAAAGACCTGTTTGCCAAGCACGGCCTCAAAGTGCCTGCCACTTACCCAGAGATGCTAGAAGTGGCCAAAATGCTCAAAGACAAAGAGCCGTCGATTCAAAACCCAATTGCGCAAACCTTTGCCAAAGGCTTTGACAGCGGCGCAGAGTTCGTCAATTTGTTTGTTGGCAGTGGCGGCAAATTCTTTAAAGCGGGCTCCGCCGCGCCAGACTTTAACAGCGATGCAGGTGTGAAAGCCTTTGAAACCATGATCGCCATGACCAAATACATGACCCCTAATTACTTGGCCTCCAACAGCGACGACGTGATGAACCAGTTCCAGCAAGGCACGGCGGCCATGGGCGTGCTCTGGGCCAGCCGCGCCCAGCGCATGGACGATGAAAAAGCGTCTAAAGTGGTTGGCAAAATTGACTTTGCCGCAGCGCCAGCCATCATGGCTGGTGGCAAGAGCGCTACCCATTTGTGGTGGGACGGCGTGGTCATGCCCAAAAACATCAAAGGTGACCGCGAGACGGTGTTCCAAGTCATGATGGAAGCGCTGGACGAAGAAACCATGAAAAAAGGCAATGACCTCACCGTGTGGATTCGCTCGGCCTACCAGCCCACGCGTTTTGGCGGCGGTGTATCAGCATCTGCTAAAGCGGGCGCACCGATTTGGCCTACCGAGCCCTATTTTGGTTTGGCCAATGCCGAGATCAACAAGGTGATTCCCGATGTGCTCACAGGCGCAGTAGCGCCGCGCGTGGCCTTGGCTGCTGCCGCTGCTGGCTACGAGAAGCTGGCCAAAGAGCAAGGTTTTATCAAGTAAGCTGCCCGTGAAGCTCCCCACTTTCCTGCGTTTTGTCAGCCCATCGGTAGCGCTCATGCTGCTGCTGATGGCGCTGCCATTGGTGGTCACTTTTTATCTATCGGTGCGCAACTGCGCGCTGGAGATGGAGGTGGTGAAGGTGGTGGAAACGACACCCTTTGGATCGCGCGAAATGGTGACCCAGCGCGCCAAAGTCGATGCATCGGGTAACACCATTCAGATCTGCCAATATGTGGGTTTTGAGTATTTCAGAAAAGTGCTGGGGATTGACGAAGACACGGCTAGCTCAGCGGGCACACCGCCGGATGCAGGCGGCACACCAGCGCCAGCAGGCCAATCCAAAGAATTCACAGGCGCGCTGGGCTTTACCCTGCTCTTCACCCTGATCACCACGCCATTTGCCATCGTGCTGGGCTTCATCGTAGCGATTGCGGTGAACCAAACCAGCCCGCGCAGCAAGAGCTTTTTAATCTCGGCATCGCTCATGCCCACCATCATCACGCCGATTGTGGGCAGCTTGGCTATCAAATGGCTGTTTCGGGACAACGGCCTGATTCCATACTTTTTAGCGCAATTCGATGTCAGCATATTTTGGATGGCGCAGGCCTGGTCGGCGCGGCTGCTGGTGATTTTGTATGGCATTTGGCACAGCACGCCGTTTGCTTTCATTGTGCTGTATGCGGGCTTACAGTCCGTGCCGCAAGACAGCTTGGAAGCGGCCACCATCGACGGTGCAACTGCATGGCAAAAGCTGCGCTATGTGACACTGCCCCACCTCGCCCCTTTGATTATTTTTATAGCGCTCATCAATTTGATGGATGCCTACCGCGTGTTTGAGCCCGTGGTGGTGCTCACCCAAGGCGCGTTCACCACCAGCGTGCAATACCTCACGTATTCCATCCTAGTGCAAGAGAACAACCCTTACAAAGCCAGTGCAGCGGCAGTGCTCACAACGCTGGGCATTGGCTTGATCATTTTGCCTTTGCTGATCAAAACTTGGCGTGAGCAAAGGGGCAAATGATGAAGAAAACCGCTCGGTGGATGCAATCGCTGCTTTTTGTGGGTTTGGCAGCTTGGGTGGTGTTTTCTATTTTGCCCATCGCTTGGACTGCCATCATTTCGCTGCGCCAATACGTAGATGCCTTTTCAGTGCCCGTCAAATGGATAGCACCGATCACGTTTGAAAATTACAGCGGCCTGTGGGTTGACAAAGGTTTTTACCGCAACTTCATCAGCACCGCCATAGTGACTGTAGGCACGGTCAGCATATCGCTCACGGTAGGGTGCTTGGCGGGCTATGCCTTGAGCCGTTACCGTGGTTCGCTGGGGTTTTGGCTGCTGATCATTGCATTGGTGTTTCGCTCGCTGCCGCACAGCACTTTGCTGCCCTCGTTTTATGTGATGTTTGACGCGCTGGGTATCCGCAACCAGTATTTCACCCTGATCTTGGTCTTGGTGGCGATTAACCAGCCATTCACCATTTGGATGTTGCGCAGCTTTTTTGTCAATATTCCTCAAGAGTTAGACGAAGCGGCTTTGGTAGATGGCTGCTCGCGTTTTCAAGCCTTTCGACGCGTGATCATTCCGGTGATGTGGCCCGGCGTGGTGACCACTGGTTTGTTTAGCTTTTTGCTGGCCTACAACGATTTTCTGCTCAGCTCCAGCTTAGTCAGCACCGACAAAATGACCATGCCAGCAGCCATTGCCAATGCCATATTCGCCGAAAGCGAGGCATTGTTGATGCAAGGCGTGGCGGGTGCTGTGAGCATCACCATTCCACTGGTGATCTTGGTGGTGGTTTTTCAAAAGCAAATCGTCTCGGGCCTCACGCAGGGTGCTGTCAAAGGCTAATTTTGAGAAAATTTGACCAATGTCATCGTCATATGGTCATAGTTTGCTATATATTTTAAAGTACCGTGTTTGGAGACACCATGTGGAATGAAGAGAGTTTGAGGCAGCGCCTTGTGCCGTTTAGCAGCCTGAAGTACAGCACCGATGCATTCATTGACTACCGCATTCCTGGCTGCGGTCCCAAAAAAAACTACGCCCTGATAGGCCCGGGCGTGTCACAAAACCCCAACCAACCCGTCAGCCTGCGCGAGAAGCATGGCTTTCAAATGGGCGGGGTGTCCATGCCCCACGGCGTGACCAATCCGCCGCACATGCATTTCACGGCCGAGGTGTTTATATGCACGCAAGGCACTTGGGAATTCCATTGGGGCTTTAACCCCGAGCCATCCAAGGCCAAGTTTGGTGCGGGGGATATTTGCACCGTGCCCACTTGGATTTACCGTGGCTTTCAAAACGTGGGGGCAGACGAGGCTTTCATGTTCACCGCGCTGGGTGGCGACGACACAGGCGGCATACTCTGGGGGCCTAAAACCCTAGACTTGGCGCGCGAGCAGGGCGTGCACCTGACCGAGGATTACCAAATCATCGACGAACAGTCGGGTGGCACATGGGATGCTTCTATGAAGCGCTTGCAACCCATGACACAAGCTGAAATCTCAGACCTGCGCTCGTGGACACCTGAGCAAATGGCCCAGCGCATCGTGCGTTTTGACAGTTTGCAGTGGTCGTCCACGGCGCTGTTGGATTCAGCCTTGCCCGGCTGTGGCGCGCAGCTCGCCCCCGTGATTGGCCTTGGCATGAGCCAAGACCGCAACCACGTGGCGCAGGTGAACAACGCGCATGGCTTTTCGATTGAATGGCTCAAAATTCCAGCAGGCGGCAGTGTGTCGATGCACCGCTTGGCGGCTAAGCAGCTGGTCACCGTTTTTCAAGGCTCGCTAGCCATTGATATTGCTAATTTTGAAGAAAATACAGACAATGTCGCAGCCATACCGTCATATGTTGCTACAAATATCATATTAAATGGTGAAGAACAAGGCTGGGACACCTACGCCATGCCTGTCGATGTGTGGCGCACGCTGCGCAATACAGGCGGTAGCGAAGCCGTGGTTTTGCTGATGACCCCTGGCGATGCGCGCAAAACTATCCATTGGGCCCCCGATGTAAGCGCTGGCGCAGCAGCTGCTGGCTACTGCTTAGATGCTAATGGCTATGTGGGGCTTAAAAAATTCATTGACCGCTCGCAGCGTTAAACCGCGCTAGTGCCTTCCTCTTGCAAAAATAATATTCTGCGTCCAACTCGGGCGTCAACACCTTCCCCGTACAAATCATGAGAAGTCCCATGAACCGCATCCTTACCACCCACGTGGGCAGTCTGCCCCGCCCGCAGCGCGTCGTAGACCAACTCTTTGCCCAAGACGCAGACTTAAATTATGTCGAGTCAGAATTTGACAGCACCATGCGCGAGGAGGTAGATGCCGTGGTGGCAGCGCAAAAAGACGCGCTGGTGGACGTGGTAAGCGACGGCGAGATGAGCAAGATCAGCTACGCCACCTATATTCGCCACCGCCTCACGGGCTTTGAAATTGGTGTGATGCCGCGCGCCACGCCGCGTGACTTAGACGATTTCCCCGACTTCAAAGAGCGCTTGGCCAAGCTGGGCGCTACGCCCAAATACCACCGGCCTATTTGCACGGGGCCGATTGCTATCAAAGACCTGAGCGGCCTGCACAAAGACATGGCCAACCAACTGGCGGCTATGCAAAAAGCGGGCATCAACAAGGGCTTTATGAATGCGGCCAGCCCCGGCGTGATAGCGGTGTTTCAGCCCAATAAATACTACGCTAGCCACGAGCAATACCTCGAAGCCTTGGCCAATGCCATGCAAACAGAATACGAAGCCATTGTGGCATCGGGCTTAGACTTGCAAATCGACGCACCCGACTTGGGCATGGGGCGGCACATCAAATTTCGTGACGACACCGAGGCTGAGTTTTTGCGCAACGCACATTTGCAGGTAGAAGCGCTCAACCACGCGCTGCGCAACATACCCGCCGAGCGCGTGCGCATGCACATCTGCTGGGGCAATTACGAAGGCCCGCACCACCATGACATTGGCCTAGACCGCGTCATTCATTTGGTCTGCAAAGCCAAGCCTGCTACGATTTTGTTTGAAGGCGCAAACCCGCGCCATGCGCATGAGTGGGAGGTGTGGGCCGATGCGCAGGCCAAGGGCGCAGTGCCAGACAACAAAATTTTGTGCCCAGGTGTGCTCGATTCCACAAACAATTTCATCGAGCACCCGCGCTTAGTGGCGCAGCGTTTGCAGCAATACGCAGGCATTGTCGGGCGTGAGCGCGTCATGGCGGGCACTGACTGCGGCT
The DNA here is from genome assembly GCA_043728315.1 of Polaromonas sp. Classification (GTDB taxonomy): domain Bacteria; phylum Pseudomonadota; class Gammaproteobacteria; order Burkholderiales; family Burkholderiaceae_C; genus JAAFIP01. Next base: position 15,870 of record JAYTMT010000123.1, read on the forward strand.
TTGGCACATTTGCAGGATTTGGCGCGGTGCACCCCAGCATTGCGTATGCCAAGCTCAAAAGCATGGCAGAGGGCGCGGCCATGGCCTCCAAGGCGCTGTGGCCCTGAGCCCAGCGCATAGAATGCTAAGTTAATTCATATTTTTTTGGAGTTCCTCATGTCCAGCCGCATTCATCCGATTGACCAAAGCCTCGTTGCCATGATGCGCAGCAAACAAGCCATGCGCGGTTTGTTCAATGGCCTGTGCTCCCCCGCGCTGGTGGAAATGACGGCCTTCGCGGGCTACGATTTCACCATCATCGACAACGAGCACGGCAG
>JAYTMT010000124.1:0-5913 GCA_043728315.1 Polaromonas sp.
GCGCTCGGGGCTATCGCAATACCAGCAATTTCATCAACATGATTTACTTCCTGTGCGGTAAGCTACACTTTTCTTACCCACAGTATTTCACATAGACCCAAAAATAGTATCTGCATTGACTTTGGATCGCCCAAAACCTAGCGGCTCTGGCTGGTGATACTGCCTCAGCGCAGCGGCATAAAGGGGGAGCCCGCAGGGCGGAGGACAGTCGCGGAGCTGAGGCAGTATCGCCAGCCAGAGCCTGTACAAAATGCAGTGCAAAAAACGAACGCTATTGGCGCAAAATATCACATAATTATGGTAAATTACATGAAATACCACAGCAATAACCCATGCGCCTAGTCCACAACTCCCTGCACGACGATGCCGCCGCTCAGCTGCGGGAGCAGATCTTTGCGGGCGATCTGGCGCCGGGCAGTTTCATTGACGAGCTGGCGCTCACGCAGAGCATGGAAATTTCGCGCACCCCCTTGCGCGAAGCATTGAAAGTGCTGGCCGCCGAGGGCTTGGTGCGCCACGAGCCGCGCCGGGGCAGCTTTGTCAGCCAAATCACCGAGCAAGATTTAGACGATATATTTCCCGTGATTGCGCTTTTGGAAGGGCGCTGCGCTTTTGAGGCTGCTACCCGCGCTACGCCAGCTGACATTGCCGCGCTAGAGGTGTTGCACGAGCGTTTGCAGCGCTACGCCAAAGTGGGCCGCATTACCGAGTATTTCGACACCAACTACGCCATCCACGAAGCCATCATCACCCTGAGCAACAACACGTGGTTGGCCAGCACGATCAATGGCCTGCGCAAAATGGTGAAACTCGCGCGCTTGCAGCAGCTCAGTGCGCCTGGCCGCTTAGAGCAAAGCTGCGCCGAGCACATGGCCGTGTTTGCCGCGCTCAAAGCGCAAGACGCGGAAGGCGCAGACGCGGCCATGCGCACCCACATCACCCGCCAACGCGAAGCACTGCGGGCGCTGGCACGAGCCAGCGTAAGCCGCGTGGTGGTCTGAGGCTTACAAGGGGCGCAGTAGCATGAACACCCAAGACTGGATCAAGCGCGGCGTTTCTAAACTGCGTGCTAAACCTAAAAATATAGAAAAATTGGCCAATGTCAGCGCCATGCCGTCACCTGTAGCTATTGAAAATGTAGTATTTGAAGCGCCTAAAAAACCCCGCAGCACGGGCGAGCGTCTGTCAGCGCGCATCAGCAAAAGCGAGGAGGCGCTCTCGCCACGTGTGCTGCGCCGCACCCTTGGGGAGCTGCACGCCATAGTGGATCCGCGCGTGAGCGAGGTAGAGGGCGGGCGCCGCGCCATGGGCGTGGCCGCTTGGTATGCCCAAGCCACGCCGGCCCAGCGGCGCGACTGCTGGCTGCTCATGAGCGAGCAGTTCATGGCCGACCCAAAAAAAACCAAAGCCGCGCAAGACCAATACGCGCTGGCTGTGGGCACGCCCGATGAGGCCGTGGCCCAGGTGCGGCTGCGCCAATCCACGGTGTCGCCGCGGCGCAGGCTGCTGCAGCGCTTTAGCGTGTTTCCTGCGGGTATCCGCTTTTTGGTGGATTTGCGCGCCGACATGCTGCCCGCGCTCAAGACCGACAAGCGCCTGCAAGCACTCGATGTGGAGATGGAATACATGTTCTCCACTTGGTTTGACGTGGGCTTTTTGGAGCTCAAACGCATCAGCTGGGATAGCCCCGCCTCCATGCTCGAAAAGCTCATCCAATACGAGGCCGTGCACGACATCAAAAGCTGGGCAGACCTGAAAAACCGCCTTGATTCAGACCGCCGCTGCTACGGGTTTTTTCACCCGCGCCTGCCCGATGAGCCGCTGATCTTTGTGGAAGTGGCGCTGCTAGATGCCATATCCGACTGCATCACGCCCCTGCTGGACGAGAGCGCCGCCGCAGTGGATTTGCGCCGCGCCACCACGGCAATTTTTTACTCGATCAGCAACACGCAAAGCGGGCTCAAGGGCGTGAGCTTTGGTGACTCATTGATCAAGCGCGTGGTGGAAACGCTCAAAGAAGATTTTCCGCGCCTCAAAACCTTTGCCACGCTGTCGCCCATACCCGGCTACCGCGTTTGGCTGCAGCGCAGCAATAGCGCGCTGGCTGCGCAGGCTGGGCAGACCGATGTGCTGACCTTAAGCGAAAAATCCCCTCTGCGCAAAGCCCTGCACCAAGGCGCGGCCCAATACCTTGGCAGCCAATGGCATGCGGGTAAACCACTGGATGCGGTGGCACGCTTTCACCTAGGCAATGGCGCGAGAATAGAGCGTATCCACTGGGCGGGTGACCCCAGCGGCAAAGGCATCAAGCAGTCCTACGGTTTGATGGTCAATTATTTGTATGATTTGAAGAAGCTTGACAAGCACCGAGACATGCTGGCCAACGGCAAAATTCCGATGGCCAGCGAAGTAGAGAAGTTGGTTTAATTATTTTTTTTAATTGGAGACAAAAATGGGTATTCAACGCAGAACCATCCTGCAAGGCAGCGGTGCAGCCATTGCTACTTTTTCACTAGCGGCTCACGCCCAATCAGCTTGGCCAAGCAAGCCAGTAAACATAGTTGTGCCATTCCCCGCAGGCGGCGGCACCGATGCATTTGCGCGGCCACTGGCTGCCATTTTTGCCAAAAATACAGGCAAACAACTGGTCATTGACAACCGAGGCGGCGCGGGCGGCACCCTGGGCGCTGGCATAGCGGCCAAGGCAGCGCCCGATGGCTACAACCTTTTCATGGGCGCGGTACACCACACCATTGCCCCGTCGATGTACAACAAGCTCGACTACGACTTGGAGCGTGATTTTGTGCCCTTGGTGCTAGCCGCCGTAGTGCCCCAAGTGCTGGTGGTGAACCCCAAAACCGTGCCAGTGGCTAACTTCAAAGAATTCCTAGAATTCGTGAAAAAGAACCCCGCCAAGCTCAACTATGGCTCGGCAGGCACTGGCACATCACACCATTTGGCAGGCGAGCTCTTCAAGCTGCAAACCAAGACCTTCATCACGCACATACCTTACACGGGCGCGGGCCCTGCGCTGCGCGATTTGGTGGGCGGGCAGGTAGACATGATGTTTGACGGCTTGGGCTCATCGGCTGCGCATATCAAAGGTGGCCGTATCAAGGCGCTGATGGTCTCTGGCCCTAAACGCAATCCTGCATTCCCCGATGTGCCCTGCGCCGCCGAGCTGGGCTTGCCAGACTACACCGTGACGACTTGGTATGGCGTGTGGGGGCCCAAAGCCATGCCCGCCGATGCGCAAACTGCAGCGGTGGCTGAGCTGCGCAAAGCCTTTGCGGGCGACGAGCTCAAAACCATCTGGGCGGGGCAGGGCGCTGAGTTTCCCAACACCACGCCCGCGCAGTTTGGCAGCTTTGTCAGCGCCGAGATCAAGCGCTGGGCCGTAGTGGTGAAAGCCTCGGGCGCTAAGCTGGACTGATGCATTGCTGCGTCGTCATGTGCTGTAGTTATGCACCGCATTTGTGCACCACAGCTATCCACCGTCGATATCTATTGCGTCAACTTTAAGCCGAAAGTTATGTGGTGACTTTGCATACAAGCAGCATCGACGGCGGTAGTGTGACGCTGGAGCGCGAAGGCAATTTGGCCTTCGTGACCCTGCGCCACCCGAGCAAACGCAACGCCATGTCGCGCGCCATGTGGGTGCAACTTCACTCATTATTTAATAGCGCACTATCACCATATGGCGCTGACATTGGGTTAAATAACTCAAAAAATGCAGGTATTCGCGCCATTGTGGTTCGCGGGGCTGCCTGTGCCGATGGCAGCCTGCATTTTTGCGCAGGTGGCGACATTTCTGAGTACCCCAGCTTTCGCTTTGACCCAGAGCAGCTGCGCTATTTTCATGAAGAAGAAGTAGCGCCCGCGCTGGATGCCATGCTGGCTTGCGACATTCCTTTGGTTGCACAAATCGACGGTTTTTGCATGGGTGGCGGGCTGGAAATAGCGGCCTGTTGCGATATCCGAGTGGCGGGGCAGGGGGCGGTGTTTGGCGCACCTATTGCCAAGCTGGGCTTTCCCATGGCCCCGCGCGAGGCGGCTATTGTGGCGCGCGCGGTGGGTGATGCCACAGCGCGGCAGATGCTGCTGGCGGCGCAAAGCTTTAGCGCGCAGCAGATGCTAGAGCGCGGCTTTGTCAGCGAGCTGGTGGCCGATGCGCAGGTGGCCACCCAAGCCTTGGCCATAGCGCAAAACATCGCCCAGCTCAGCCCACATGCCGCAGCGCTGAATAAACAAACACTCAGAGCACTTTTTACAGAAAATACTGGCAATGTCAGCGCAAAATGGTCAAAGCTTGCTAATAAAAACATAGCAAATGAAAACACTGCAAATGAAAACACAGCCAACCAATGTCTGCCAAACAACGGCATGCCAAACAGCAGCGCTGCCTTAAACGGTGTGAACAATCCATATGCCTACGCAGCCGCCCCTCACCACATCGAAGGTATCCACTCTTTCATAGAAAAGCGCAAGCCCATTTTTTAGAAAAAAACCATGAAAAACGCCAACCTATACGCCAACCTGCGCACCCAGTTTCCTGATGATTTGGACAGCCTTGCAGTGAAAACCATGCAAGGCCTGCGCTACTCTTGGCGCGACTTGGAGCGCGCCAGTGCCATGGTGGCCAATTTGCTGGCAGGTTTGAAACTGCCTCAGGGCGCGCGCGTGGCCGTGCAGGTAGAAAAATCCGTGGAAGCCATGGTGCTGTATTTGGCCACCCTGCGTGCAGGATTGGTGTTTTTGCCGCTCAACACCGCCTACCAAAGCGCCGAGATTGAATATTTCATCACCAATGCCGAGCCTGCCGTGGTGGTATGCACCAGCAAAAATTTTGGCTGGGTGTCCAAAATAGCCTTCAGTTGTGGCGCGCAGTCGGTATTCACGCTCGACGATGACCGCACAGGCACCCTGCTAGAGCGCGCCGCCCATTACTCCGACCAGCACAGCTGCGCCGAGAGCACTGCAGATGATTTGGCCGCTATTTTGTACACCAGCGGCACAACAGGGCGCAGCAAAGGCGCCATGCTCTCGCACGGCAACATGTTGTCGAATGCGCTCACGCTGAAGAGTTATTGGGGCTGGAAAAAAGGCGATGTGTTGGTACATGCCCTGCCCATTTTTCATGTGCATGGCCTGTTTGTGGCCATACACGGCGCGCTGGTTAACGGCAGCAGCATGCTTTGGATGGACAAGTTTGAGCCCAAAGCCGCTATCGCTTTGATGGCACGCGCCACAGTATTCATGGGCGTGCCCACCCTGTATGTGCGCATGCTGGCCGAGCCAAGCCTGAACCGCGAGGCCACCAAAAACATGCGCCTCTTCATCGCAGGCTCTGCCCCATTGCTTAAAGAAACCTTTGAAGCATGGCAGACCAAAACGGCGCACACTATTCTGGAGCGCTACGGCATGAGCGAGACGGTGATGCTTACATCCAACCCCTACGCCGCAGACAAACGCTACCAAAACAGCAGCGAGCGGCGCGCTGCCACTGTGGGTTTCCCGCTGCCCGGCGTGAGCCTGCGGGTGTGTGGCGACGACGGGCAAGCGCTGCCCCAAGGCGAGATTGGTGGCATCCAAGTCAAAGGCCCCAACGTGTTTGCAGGCTACTGGCGCATGCCCGAGAAAACCGCCGAGGAGTTCACAGCCGACGGCTACTTTAAAACCGGCGATGTGGGCAAAATCGACGAGCGCGGCTACGTGCACATTGTGGGCCGCAGCAAAGACCTGATTATCAGCGGCGGCTACAACGTGTACCCGGCTGAAATTGAGGGCTACATCAACGACATGGCAGGCGTGGCCGAGAGCGCGCTGGTAGGGGTGCCCCACCCCGATTTTGGCGAGGTGGGTATTGCAGTAGTCATCGCCAAGCCGGGTGCTAAGCTGCAAGCCGACGCGATC
>JAYTMT010000125.1:0-3461 GCA_043728315.1 Polaromonas sp.
TCTTTGCGGCTCTTGTCGATACCCTCAGGGCACAACCGCCTCAGCCAAACTTCGCCTGACTCTTAGGTGAGCGCTGAAAACTGGGCTGAGTAGTTACAATTGAAGTAAGGTGCAGACATTGCCGATAGTATGGCGGCTGGTATCGTGCTGCTTATTATTCTCGCTATTTACTTATAAAGAGGTTTAGTTGGGGGTTTGTTGGGGGTATCGACGCGGCGCGAATAGTATCAATTGGTACACTCAAAGTTTGCGGCTGCAGCTGTGTGGTTGCGGTTTTAAGCTCAAAAAAAACCATGCGCCATTACTTTAGCAGCCATCCAAAATTTACCAAATGGGCAGCCGCAGCCGCGCTTTTGCTGCTGCCGCTGCTCTTGCAAAGCATGGGCGACCACTGGGTGCGCATTGCCGATACATGCCTGCTCTATGTGATGATGGCGCTGGGTATCAACATTGTGGTGGGTTACGCGGGGCTGCTTGATTTGGGCTATATCGCGTTTTATGCGGTGGGTGCATATGTGTTTGCGCTGCTGGCCTCGCCCCACCTCGTGGAGCAATTCGTATACCTAGCAGCGTTGTTTCCTGACGGATTGCATACGCCTTGGTGGGTAACCATACCTTTGGCGGCCGTACTAGCGGCGGTTTTTGGTGTCTTGCTGGGCGCGCCTACACTCAAGTTGCGGGGTGATTATTTGGCCATTGTGACTCTGGGTTTTGGCGAAATAGTGCGTATTTTTATCAATAACTTGAGCCAACCGGTGAATATTACTGGCGGGGCTAAGGGTTTGGGCCAAATCGATTCGCTGAGTTTCTTTGGTTTAGACATCGGTAAGCGTTTGGCGCTGGGCGGCTATGAGCTTTCATCGGTTACCTTGTATTACTACGTATTTTTATTGCTCACGGTGCTTACCGTGTGGATTTGCTACAGGCTGCAAGATTCGCGCATTGGCCGCGCTTGGATGGCCATTCGCGATGACGAAGTGGCCGCAAAAGCCATGGGTATTAACACGCGACACATGAAGCTACTGGCTTTTGCGCTGGGCGCAAGCTTTGGAGGTGTGGCTGGTGCGATGTTTGCCGCTTTTCAAGGCTACGTATCGCCAGAATCCTTTAGCTTGAATGAGTCGGTCATGGTGGTGGCTATGGTGGTTTTCGGCGGTATTGGCCATATTCCTGGGGTGATTGTGGGTGCTGTGATACTCACGGCGCTGCCCGAGGTGCTGCGCTATGTGGCTGGCCCACTGCAATCTATGACCGATGGCCGCTTGGATGCGGGCATACTGCGCCAGCTCTTTATTGCCTTGGCCATCATCGTGGCCGTGCTCATGCGCCCGCAAGGGCTATGGCCTGCGCCGCAGCGGGGCAAATCACTGGAGAAGTGAATGCGTAATGCGGTAAGCTTACCGTATGGAACACTCTTCTTGGCTGATTAACTCCCTCATTTACCTAGCGGCTGCGGTGGTGGTCGTGCCGCTTTCTAAAGCTTTGGGGCTGGGCTCGATCATTGGGTATTTGGTGGCGGGTATCGCCATTGGGCCATGGGGCTTGGGTTTGGTAACCGATGTGCAGAGCATTTTGCATTTTGCTGAATTTGGCGTGGTGTTGATGCTGTTTTTGGTGGGCTTGGAGCTCGATCCCAAGCGCTTGTGGAGCATGCGGCGGCCGATATTTGGCTGGGGATTTGCGCAAGTATTTTCCTGCACTGCTTTACTTTTTGTAGCAGGATATGTCCTTTTCACGCTGACATTGGGCTTAAAAATCTCAAATTCTGTGATTGTGGTGGCAGCGCTTGGTTTGGCGCTGTCGTCTACCGCTGTGGCGCTGCAGGTGCTGGGTGAGCGCAACGAATTGGCCAAGCCGTCTGGGCAGTCGGCATTTGCTATTTTGCTGTTTCAAGACGTGGCTGCGATTCCAATTTTGGCTTTGTTGCCCTTGCTGGCTGTGAAAACCGACCCTAGCGCTGCGGGCGCGTGGGTGGAAGCGGGCCGCGCTGTGGCGGCGGTGGTGGCTATTGTGGTGGGCGGGCGGCTGCTGCTGCGCCCGCTGTTTCGCTGGATTGCGCGCAGCAAGACGCCAGAGATTTTTACCGCCACGGCCCTGCTGCTGGTGGTGGCGATTGCGGCTCTGATGGAGTTTGTGGGGCTGAGCATGGCGCTGGGGGCGTTTTTGGCAGGTGTGTTGCTGGCAGACAGCCAGTACCGGCATGAGCTTGAGGCGGATATTGAGCCCTTCAAAGGCCTGCTGCTGGGGCTGTTTTTCATGGCCGTGGGCATGAGCATTGATTTTGGTGTGCTGCTGGCATCGCCAGTGTTGATTGCGCTGCTGCTGTTGGGTTTTATGGTGATCAAGGCGCTGGCGATTTATGCTCTGGCGCGTGCCATGGGTGTGGCGTTTCAAGACCGGCCCGTGTTCACGCTGATGCTGGCGCAAGGCGGTGAGTTTGCCTTTGTGGTGTTTCAACAGGCGGTGGGCTTGAAAATTTTGACACCAGAGCTGGGCTCAATTTTGGTGGGCACGGTGGCGCTGTCGATGCTGCTCTCGCCATTGGTCTTGGTGTGTATCGACAAATGGCTGATCCCGCGCTATGCCCATTGCGGCGTGGCCAAGATGGATGAAATCAGCGAGCAGCAGGCAGCTCCCATTATTGTGGCTGGCGTGGGGCGCTATGGGCAAATTATTTTGCGCATATTGGCAGCCAACGGCTACAAAGCCACGGTGCTCGACCACGATGCTGAGCAGGTAGAGGGCCTGATGCGCTTTGGCTACCGCGCCTTTTATGGCGATGCCACGCGCCTAGACCTGCTGCGCACTGCTGGCGCGGCCACAGCCAAGGTGCTGATTATTGCGATTGACAATGTGGAGCAAACGCTAGAAATAGTCGATGCCTGCAAAGTGCAGTTTCCACACTTGCAATTGGTGGTGCGGGCGCGCAATGTGCAGCATTATTACGAGCTGCGCGCACGCGGGGTCACGCTGATTCAGCGCGAAACCTTTGAATCGTCACTGGCCAGCGCGGCGCAAGTGCTGCAGGTGATGGGGCATAGCGAAGAAGCCGCCAAAGCATCGAGCGCGCGATTCAGAGCACACAACGTGGCACAAATTGAAGAAATGTGGCCGCACCACAAAGACGAAGAGCGCCTGATAAGCCTTGCCAAAGCAGGTCGCCAGCAGCTAGAAGAGCTGATGGCGCAGGAGCGGGCGGTGACACTGCTTAGGCCACCGCCTAGCTAAAAGGTGTGTGCGAAACTGCTTGGTTTGGACAGCTGTGCAGCCTAAGCACTTCGCTTAGAGCCTCTGTAACTGCTTGTTTTGCCCTCTCTCTCTCTCAGAGTTTTGGAGCGGTTGAACAGCTTGCTTTTTTTTAGCGCGCCCGAGCAGCGTTTTGGCTATCCCAACGCGCCCTCATGCGGGCATAAGCGCTAACTTAAAAACCCACAAACTCTGCTAACTGCCGACATCGCCGT
>JAYTMT010000126.1:0-1655 GCA_043728315.1 Polaromonas sp.
CCCCCATGCAAATTTACATGGTGGGTGGTGCGGTGCGGGACGCTTTGCTGGGCTTGCCAGTGAAGGACAGGGACTGGGTGGCTGTGGGCGCAACGCCGCAACAGCTGCTCGATTTGGGCTATCTGCCGGTCGGCAAAGACTTCCCCGTTTTTCTACACCCCGTCACCAAAGACGAAGTCGCCCTAGCGCGACAAGAGCGCAAAACAGCGCCTGGGTACCACGGCTTTGCCTTTCATGCCGCACCCGATGTGACGCTAGAGCAAGATCTAACGCGGCGTGATCTTACTATTAATTCAATAGCAGTTCAGGCAATAAATACGCCGGCTGAACATGGTTTATATGGCCAATTTGAGCATGTTTTTACAGCAAACTCGCTGATGTCACTGGACAGAACGCAACTGATAGACCCCTACGGCGGCTTGCGCGATCTAGACGCCAAAGTGCTGCGCCACGTGAGCGAGGCGTTTGCCGAAGACCCAGTGCGGATTCTGCGTTTGGCGCGTTTTGCAGCGCGGTTCAGCGACTTCACCGTTGCGCCCGAAACCATGGCTTTGATGCGGCAGATGGTGCAAAACGGCGAGGTCGATGCCTTGGTGTCAGAGCGCGTGTGGCAAGAAATCGCCACGGGGCTGATGTGCCCCAAACCCTCCCGCATGTTTGAGGTGTTGCGCGAATGTGGCGCTTTGCAGCGGCTCTTGCCCGAGTTGGACAGATTGTGGGGTGTGCCGCAGCGCGCCGAATACCACCCCGAAATCGACACCGGCGTGCACGCCATGATGGTGCTGGACATGAGCGCGCGGTTGGATGGCAACCTCGCCATTCGCTACGCCTGCCTGTGCCACGACTTTGGCAAAGGCACCACGCCCGCTGATGTGCTGCCACGCCACATCGGCCATGAGGACCGCAGTGTCAAGCTTTTACGAGAAGTGAGTACTCGCTTACGTGTGCCAGTGGAGTGCAAAGAACTGGCCGAAGTGGTGGCGCGTGAGCATGGCAATATCCACAGAAGCAGCGAATTCAGCGCCGCAGCCATCGTGCGTTTGCTTGAGCGCTGCGACGCCTTCCGCAAACCTGCCCGCTTTGCAGAAGTGCTGCTAGCCTGCGAATGCGATGCCCGTGGTCGCTTGGGTTTTAATGATGCCGCCTACCCGCAGCGCCAGCGCTTACTGCAAAGTTTGCAAGCTGCGCAAACCGTAACTGCTGAAAATGCTATGAATAATATAGCTGCACAGGCAATAAATACGACGTCTAGAAGCGAAAATGCCTATAAAAATGAGGTTTTAGAGGCAAAAACGCTGTCTGGCAAGCAGATTGGCGAGCTGATTCACGGCGCGCGGGTCACGGCTGTGGAAAAAGAGCTTCAGAAATAGATACGCTGTCATTCCCGCGAAGGCGGGAATCCACGGATCAGAAGCCATTTAGCAGGGGTCATGGATTCCCGCCTTCGCGGGAATGACAGTACTCCCCCTTTTCGGGAATGCCGAATTTACAACTTAAACGGCACCACCAACTGCCGCTGCTCGCCCAAGCCTTCGATGCCCAGCGTCACCACATCGCCCTTTTTCAAGAACACCGGCGCTGGCTTGCCGTCTTTCTTGATGCCCAAACCCACGCCCGGCGGGGTGCCGGTGGTGATGACATCGCCTGGCATCAGC
>JAYTMT010000127.1:0-9943 GCA_043728315.1 Polaromonas sp.
ACCATTCCGAGCAACCACCTCGCCCTGCGGCTAAGCGAGTGCTGTGCCAATGCGCAAACAATCAGGGCGCTGGGCTGGTTTTTTTGAACAAATGGGGGACCAGAATGTTCATCTGTCTGAGCCCGCAGGGCGAGTTATGAACATTCCCCCCATTTGTTCAAACAAACCAGCTCCCCCGAAAGGGCCAGCGATCCGTTTGCGCGTTGGCACAGCGCTCGCTTAGCCGCAGCAGTGATCAAGCGTGGCATGAACCCTTCGACAAGTTCAGGGCAAACGGAAGGTACATAAGCCCTTCGACAGGCTCAGAGCGAAGAGATGCGAAAAGGCGTGGTCATCGTCAAAGAGCTAACTCAAAGCACCGTACCCTCCGCCCCCAGGCGTATGAATCTCAAAAATATCGCCCACCTGCATTTGCGCGCTGGCAATGTGCGCCACCTCCTCAGCGCTGCCGTCCACCCGCACCACGCGGTTGCGCCCCACAGCACCCGGCTGCCCGCCAGCCATGCCAAAGGCGGGGTGAATACGGCCGTTGCTCAAAATACTGGCTGTCATGGGCTCTAAAAAACGCACGCGGCGCACACCGCCATTGCCGCCAGTAAACTGCCCTGCTCCGCCTGAACCACGGCGGATTTCATAGCTTTCTAAGCGCACTGGAAAACGAAATTCCAACACTTCAGGATCTGTCAGGCGCGAATTGGTCATGTGCGCTTGCACCACCGACACGCCGTTAAAACCACCTGCGACTTTGCCACCCGCATCAATGAGCGCGCCTGCTCCGCTGCCGCCAGATATGGTTTCGTAATACTGGTGGCGCGCATTTCCAAAGGTGAAATTGTTCATCGTGGGCTGGCCGCCAGCCATGATGCCCAGCGCGCCAAACAGCGCGTTGGTGATGCAAGTCGACGTTTCTACATTGCCCGCCACTACGGATGCGGGAGGATTCGGGTTGAGCATGCTGCCTTGGGGAATGATCACGTTCAGTGGCTTCAAACAGCCTGCATTCAATGGAATATCATCGTCCACCAAGCTGCGAAACACATAGAGCACTGCTGCCATGCACACCGCCGTGGGCGCGTTGAAATTGTTGCCCAACTGCGCGGATGTGCCCGTGAAATCTATGTCGGCGCTGCGGTGCTTGGCGTTGACGCGAATGGCCACACAAATCTGCGCGCCGTTGTCTAGCGGCAGGGTAAATTGCCCGTCTTGCAGTCGTGTGATGACGCGGCGCACCGACTCTTCGGCATTGGCTTGCACATGGCCCATATAGGCTTGCACCACATCAAGGCCAAAGCTAGTCACCATTTTGCCCAGCTCTTGCACGCCTTTTTCGTTGGCGGCAATTTGTGCCTTCAGGTCGGCCATGTTTTGCGCGGGATTGCGGCTGGGGTAGTCGGTGGTGCCGCCGCCGGTGCGCAGCAAATTGAGCATTTTCTCTTCTTGCAATACACCTTTTGATACCAGTAAAAAGTTGTTGATTTGCACGCCCTCTTCTTCAATGCGGGTTGAAAAAGGCGGCATCGAGCCCGGCGTGGTGCCGCCAATATCGGCGTGGTGGCCACGCGAGCCCACATAAAAAATCGGCTGTGCGCTATCACCCAAATACACTGGCGTGATCACCGTCACATCGGGCAGGTGCGTACCGCCGTGGTAGGGGTCATTCAGGGCAAACACATCGCCCCTTTGCATCTTGCCTGCGTTTTCGCGAATCACGGTTTTGATGCTCTCGCCCATCGAGCCCAAATGCACTGGCATGTGGGGCGCATTGGCAATGAGGTTGCCCTGCGTGTCAAACAATGCGCAGCTAAAGTCTAGGCGCTCTTTGATGTTCACCGAATAGGCTGTGTTTTGCAGCTGCAAGCCCATTTGCTCAGCGATGTTCATGAACAAGTTATTAAACACTTCGAGTAAAACGGGATCAGCTGTAGTGCCTGCGGCGTAGCGCACAGCGCGCGCCGTGGTGCGCACCAGCAGCAAATGGTCTAGCGCAGTGAGTGTGGCCTGCCAGCCGGGTTCGACCACCGTGGTGGCATTCTTCTCGGCAATGATGGCCGGGCCGCTTATCACATCGCCAGCGCGCATGTCCTCGCGCACCACCAGCGCCGCGTCGTGCCAAGCAGACACGCCGTCTGCGCCTGCGCTGTACATGCGCACGCGCTCGCGGGTGGGTACATCGCGCGCGGGGTGCAGGGCGTGCAGCGCTTCTTGCGGTGCATCGCCTGCCACCACCGCTTCTACCGACACCGCCTCCACCACCAAAGCACGGCCTTGCATCAAAAAGGCAAAGCGCTGGCGGTAGGCGGCTTCAAAGGCGGTGCGTATCTGCGCCTCGTCGCCCAGCGGCACAATCAGCGCCGTGTCGGTGCCTGCGTATTTCACATGCACGCGCTGGTGCAGGGTGATAGCGCCGCTGGCCACCTGCTGGCGCGCTAGCTCGGCTTGGGCATCAAAGGCTAAAGCAGCTAACTTGCTGTGCACCGCATCCATGTTGTTAGCCGTCAGCGCCACTTCCACCGCCTGCTCGCGCATCGCAGCTTGATCAGCCAAGCCCATGCCATAGGCGCTGAGCACGCCCGCCATGGGGTGCACAAACACTTGGGTCATGCCCAGCGCATCGGCCACCAAGCAGGCATGTTGGCCGCCTGCGCCGCCAAAGCACTGCAAGGTGTAGCGCGTCACGTCGTAGCCGCGTGCTACTGATATTTTTTTAATCGCATTGGCCATTTGCTGCACGGCGATGTTGATAAAGCCTTCGGCCACGCTCTCGGCACTGCGGCCTACTTTACTTGCTAGTTCGTTAAATTGCGCCAGTGTGGCCTCGTAGCTCAGCGCTTCATCAGCATTCGGACCAAACACTTTGGGAAAATAGCGCGGCTGCACTTTGCCCAGCATCACGTTGGCATCGGTCACGGCCAGCTTGCCGCCACGGCGGTAGCAAGCAGGTCCGGGATTCGCGCCCGCGCTCTCGGGCCCCACGCGAAAGCGCGCACCGTCAAAGCCCAACAGAGAGCCGCCGCCCGCAGCCACGGTGTGGATACTCATCATGGGCGCACGCATGCGCACGCCCGCCACCTGCGTTTCAAACTCGCGCTCAAATTCGCCTGCGAAATGGCTCACATCGGTGGACGTGCCGCCCATGTCAAAACCAATCACCTTGGCGTGGCCTGCCAGCTTGGCGGTGCGCGCCATGCCCACAATGCCGCCCGCCGGGCCGCTCAAAATCGCGTCTTTGCCCTGAAAGCTGTGCGCGTCGGTCAGGCCGCCGGAGGACTGCATAAAAAACAATTTCACACCCGGCATTTGCTGCGCCACCAAATCCACATAGCGGCGCAATATGGGCGATAAATACGCATCCACCACCGTGGTGTCGCCCCGGCTCACCAGCTTCATCATGGGGCTGGTTTTGTGGCTCACGCTGATTTGGGTAAAGCCCGCTTCACGCGCTATGCGCTCAGCCACCAGCTCATGCTGGGTGAAACGGTAGCCATGCATGAACACGATGGCTACCGAGCGCAGGCCTTTGGCATAGGATTCTTCTAGCTGCGTTTTCAGCAGCACTTCATCTAGTGGCAACACCACAGCACCATCAGCCCCTATGCGCTCCTGCGCTTGCACCACGTCGCTGTACAGCAGCTCAGGCAGCACAATGCAGCGGTCAAACAGGCGCGGGCGGTTTTGGTAGGCGATGCGCAGCGCGTCTCTAAAGCCCTGCGTAGTCACCAGTAGCGTGGCCTCGCCTTTGCGCTCCAACAGCGCGTTGGTAGCCACCGTAGTGCCCATCTTCACGCATTCCACCACTTCAGGCGTAATCAGCGCGCCCGCTTTCAAACCCAGTAAATGGCGAATGCCCGCCACCGCCGCATCGGGGTATTGTTCAGGGTTTTCGCTGAGCAACTTGTGGGTAACCAAGCTGCCATCTGGCCGCTTGCCCACCACGTCGGTGAATGTGCCGCCACGGTCAATCCAAAATTGCCAACGGGGAGTGTTTACTTGTGAAGTGCTCATAGCATTGATTATTGCGTGAAATACGTGGAAGTTTATTTGGCGTAATAGGGTATGAAGATGGTGTTGGCCTCATTGCCGACCGAACGCACCCATTCGCGACTGAATTTTTCACCCAAGCGCTTGAGTTTGATATCCAGCTCGCGTGGGATGCGTTCCACTTTGATGCCATTATTTTTCAAATCGTTGGTGGCATCCAAGTTAGCCACTTGGCTCAATGCCCAGCCCCTTGTTTGCGCCGCATCGGCCGCTTGCAGCAGCGCGGCTTGCATATCAAGCGGCAATGCCTTGAATGCGGCAGCATTCACAAACACGATGTTTTTGGGAAACCACGCATTGATTTCATAGTAATGCTTAATGTGGCTCCACACTTTGTTTTCTGAGCCCGTGACCGATGAGGTAATCATATTGTCCATGCGCCCTTGGGCCAGCGCTGTGGCTACATCTACCATGGGCACATCCACTGGCTCTGCTCCTAGCAGCTGGGCGATGCGGATCGTAGTGGGGTTGTAGGTGCGCATCTTGGTGTTTTGAAAATCTGCCTCGCTGGTAATCGGTTTTTTAGAATACAAGCCCTGCGGCGGCCACGGCGCGGCATACAACACCTTGAGCCCACGTGCGGCCATCGCCCGCTCAATGCTGGGGCGCTGCAGCTGCCACATGCGCAGCGCATCGCCATAGCTGGTCACCACAAAAGGCACAGAATCCGCTCCCGCACTGGGGATTTCTTTCACCAAGGACGACATAATCGTCTCGCCCGCCTGCGCCCTGCCCTCTTGCACAGCAGCGCGTATGTCGTTGAGCTTGGCAAGGCTGTTGTTGGGATGCAGCTCAATTTTTAAACGCCCAGCGGTCGCTTGGTCTACCGCTTGCGCAAATTCACCCAAATTTTTGCCATGAAAAGACTCTGCGTGGTAGCCTGTAGCCAGCTTCCACACCGTTGCACTGGCTGCGCTGGCCGTACTGGCGGTAGGGATATTTTGGGCAAAGCTAACGCCAGCTGCCAGCGTGGCAGCCAATACAAGGTATTTCATAAAATGCTCCGTGAGTTGACCAGTAAAGATCAGGGTGTCAAGTCATGTATATCAAGTCATCTGGCGCGGCAGCCAGAGCACAATGTCTTGGAAAAAATACGTGGCTAATACGGCCACTAGCATCAACACAAACAGCGGAAAAGCCGTGCGCGCAATGTAAGTGATCTCACGCTTGGTTAAGCCCTGAATCACAAAGAGGTTAAAGCCTACCGGCGGCGTGATTTGCGCCATTTCCACTACCAAGACAATGAAAATACCAAACCAGATCAAATCCAGCCCAGCCGCTTGCACGGTGGGCAGCAGCACCGCCATGGTGAGCACCACCATGCTGATGCCGTCTAAAAAGCAACCCAGCACAATGAAAAATCCGGTAAGCAGCAGGATCAGGCCAAAGGGCGACAGATTCAAACTACCAATGAACTCGGCCAAGTGGCGCGGCAGGCCAATGAAGCCCATTGTAAGGGTTAAAAACGCTGCGCCCGCAAGTATCAACCCAATCATGCAATAGACGCGGCAGCCTGCGATCAAGCCTTCTTTGAACTTGGTCCAATTGAGCGAGCCCTCAATTTTGGACAACAAGAGCGATCCCGCCACGCCCAGCGCAGCAGCTTCTGTAGCCGTAGCAATGCCAGAATAAATCGAGCCTAATACCAAGCCAATCAAGGACACCACAGGTATCAAATGGCGCGAGGCATAGAGTTTTTGTAAAAAACCCATGCCTTCATCTGCCGCAGGCACTTTGCTAGGATTAAGCAGCGCCCAGACAATGATGTAACCGCTGAAAAGAGCAGCGAGCATCAGGCCGGGAATCACACCTGCAATGAAAAGCTTGGCAATCGACACATTCGCCGCCACGCCATACACAATCATGATGATGGACGGCGGAATCAAGAGACCCAACGTGCCAGCACCTGCCAGTGTGCCAATAGAAATACCATCGGGATAACCACGCTTTTTAAGCTCTGGCAGGGTGATTTTGCCAACAGTGGCACAGGTGGCGGCCGATGAGCCTGACACAGCAGCAAATATGGCGCAGCCGATCACGTTCACATGCAGCAAGCGGCCGGGCAAGCGGTTGAGCCACGGCGCTAAACCCTTGAACATGTCTTCGGATAATTTGCTACGAAACAAAATTTCGCCCATCCACAAAAACAACGGCAGCGCAGTAAGCGTCCAGCTCGAGGTGGAGCCCCAAATGGTCAGTACCATGCTGTCGCCCACAGGGCGTGAGGTGAAAAGCTCCATGGCTAAGAGCGCTACGCCCAAGAGCGACATGCCGATCCAAGCGCCCGAGCCGAGCACGGCAAACAGCAGGATGATTAAAAATAATGTGATGAGGACTTCCATTGCGGTCTTTCTTATTCGGTTTTGGCGAGTTCGCCCTCTACTGGTGCATCAAAAAATTCTGCGCCCGAGTAGCGTGCCCACAGTGCATGGCAAAACGACGCTGCAAACCCGATACAGCCCAGCGCCATGGCCAGTTGCGGAATCCACAGCGGCGATGCATCTGCCGATGGCGACACATCATGCGTGGTGTACGACACCCAGACCAAGCGGCAGCTAAACCACGCCAAATACACAGCCAGCACGCTGGTAGCGCCCAAACACCAGTATTCCAGCGCGTTTTGCCAGCGTGGCGACAGGCGCTGCATGAGCAGGGTCACGCGTATATGGTCTCCATGCTTGAGAGTGCTGGGCAAGGCTAAAAACAGGGTGGCCGCTATGGCGTAACCCGCGTATGCATCCAAGCCCGGAATATCCCAATGGAACTCCCGTGCCGCCACGCCCAGCATGATGGACACAAAGGCCAAAACCATGGACAGGCACGACAGGCCCATCAAAAAACGGTAAAACTTATCCAGCACGCTCGCCATGGCGCTCTCCTTGCATTGGGTGAATGGTAAAACTAAATACTATTATTTAAATAGCATACTATGACCATATGACCATATGACGCTGACATTGTCCAATTTTCTTTAATTATTTCTTATTAAATGCGTCTACAACGGCTTTTCCTTCCACGCCTGCCGTCTTGAGCCAGTCGGCGGTCATGGTCTCGCCAATGGCCATGAGCTCTTTGCGCAGCGCGTCGCTGGGCGGGGCTACTTTCATGCCCTTAGCAGCCAGCTCTTTCACAAACTCACCGTCTTTTTGCTCACTCACGGCCCAGCCACGCGACTCGGCCGTGGCTGCAGCTTTGAGCAGCGCATCTTGCGTGGTTTTGTCCAGTGCGTCAAAGGCTTTTTGGCTCACCACCGTGGCATTGCGCGGCAGCCAAGCATTCACGGGGTAGAAAAACTTGGTTTGCTCAAACAGCTTGTTTTCCACCCCGCTGGCGCTCGATGTGAGGAAGTTTTCTACCGTGCCCGTGGCCAGCGCTTGGCCCAGTTCAGCCAACTGGATGGTGGTGGGCTGCGCCTTGAGCATTTGGGCAATGCGGGTGGTGGCAGGGTTGTAGGCGCGCATTTTCGTACCTTTCAAATCGTCTGGTCCGTTGATAGCCTTGACCGAATACAAAGACTGACCCGGCCATGGCACGGAAAACAGAAGCTTCATGCCTTGCGCTGCCAAAAGCTTATCAAGCGCAGGCTTAGATGCTGCATAAAGCTTGCGTGCCTGCGCATAGTCGGTAGCTAAAAACGGGATAGAGTCCACGCCAAACAGCGGGTTTTCGTTGGCCGAGCCTGAGAGCAAAAATTCACCTGCTGGAGTTTGCCCAGTTTGCACCGCGCGCTTGATTTCGTTGGCTTTATAGAGCGAACCACTGGCATGCAGTGTGATTTTGAGTTTACCTGCGGTGGCTTTGTCTACCTCGTTGGCAAAGAGTTGCACGTTTTCGGTTTGAAAGCTGCCTGTGGCGTAGCCCGTGGGCAAATCCCACTTGGTTTGGGCAAAGGCATTGCCTAAAGCTGTGGCGGTGCAGATGGAAATGAGTAGTTTTTTCATGAGATTTCTCCAGTTAAAGATAGAGGTTGATGGTTGAAAGCGAAGGTTGAAAAGAGTGACCTAGAAAATGGCAAGATGGTGGTTGAGTAAATCGGTAATCAGCATGGCACCTGGCGCATGGGTGATGCAAAAGTCTGGCTGCGCCTGCACAATGGCCGCTTGCGGCGTGACACCGCATGCCCAAAACACAGGGATTTCATCGGCCTGCAGCTGCACTGCATCGCCGTAATCTGGTTTGGCAAGGTCGGCAATGCCAATGCTCAGTGGATCACCTATGTGCACGGGCGCTCCATGCACATTTGGAAAGCGCGATGTGATTTGCACCGCACGAATCGCATCTGCCGCTTTAAATGGCCGCATGGTCACTACCATCGGCCCGTGGAACACACCCGCAGCCTCGGTGGCCATGTTGGTGCGGTACATCGGCACATTCACGTTTTGGTCAATGTGCGCAATGCGCAAGCCACCTTCACGTAACGCCTGCTCAAACGAAAACGAGCAACCCAACACAAAAGTCACTAAGTCACTGCGCCACAGGCTGCTGATATCGGTGGGCTCGGCCACCATGGTGCCATCACGCCAAACCCTATACCTTGGCACATCGGTGCAAACGTCTATGTCTGCGCCCAAGCTAGGCAAACCCGCCTCGCCCGCCTCGCCCACGGCCAGCAGCGGGCAGGGCTTGGGGTTGCGTTGGCAAAACAACAAAAAATCATGTGCTAGCGCCTGCGGCAAAATCACAATATTACCCTGTACATAGCCATTGGCCAAGCCACTGGTGTGGCCAGAGAATTCACCACGGCGAATGCTGGCTCTGGCTTGCTGCGCGGCGTTAGGCAATAGCGACGTGTGCCGTGCGGGCTTAAGGGAATTGAGCAATGCGTTCACTGGGTGTCCAAAATGGTCTATCAACATAGACGTGATTGTGGACAGGCTTGGTGCTTTGCGCAAACGCAAAATTTTTTGCTTAAATCATCGAAAATTTTGATGACTTATCGCTCAGAGAATTCGGGTAATCCCTTGTTTATTTATGGATATATAACTCGCAGCACTCAATGCGTCACATAAACGCCAACGCTGATTTGAGCACCCCATCCACCATGCCTGTAGCCGGATCACTGCGGTAGCTGGCGTGCACAGGCAGAGGCGGCAGCTGGGTGGTGCAGCTCAATATGCGTAGGCCCTGCGCAGCCTCCATGGGTTTGGCGGCGGCCAGTGGCAGGGTGGCTATGCCAAAGCCGCCTTGCACCAAGCGCGCCATGGCGGATATGGACGATATGGCATGTACGCGCTTGTTCTCTACCTTGGCTTGGCGCAGCGCATCGAGTAGCGCCACATGGGGCTGCGAGCCGCGCTGAAAGGTGAGCAGCTCTTCTTTGGCCAGCTCAGCGAGCGTGTAGCTGCGCTTGCGGTGCTGCGCGGCCAGCCCCACAAAGGCCATGGCCATGGCGGGCAGCGCCTTGGTGCGCACCCCGTCACCGCCCGCAGGCAGGGCTGCAAACACGATGTCTTGCGCGCCGCGCAGCACTTGGTCCATGAGCACGGGCGTGGTTTCTACCGTGAGCTCAAGTTCCAAGCCCGGCTGCTCTACCCGCAGCTGCTCTATCCAGGGTATCAGCCACGAATGCAGCACCGACTCTATTGCCCCAATGCGCAGGCTGGCGGCCAGTGCCATGCCCGAGCCCATTTCGGCCTTGATCTCACGCTGCAAATCGAGCATTTTGTGGGCATAGCCCACAAAGCGTGTGCCCGCCACCGTCAGGCGAAACTGCTTGTCGCGCCTGTCGAGCAGCAACACGCCCAGCTCCTCTTCAAGCGCAGCCACGCGAGCTGACATGGCCGATTGGGTTAAAAACAGCTTTTCAGCCGCACGGGTGACGGATTTGAGGGTGGCCACCCAGTAAAAAGCTTCTACAAAACGCAGGTTCATACAATGCCATTTCGGAATTAAGCAGGGGAATACA
>JAYTMT010000128.1:0-42862 GCA_043728315.1 Polaromonas sp.
CCAGCGCGTTGCCGTGGTAGGTGCCACCCTGGTCGCCGGGCCCAAAACAGCACACTGCTTCACGCGCCAGCATGGCGCCGATGGGCACCCCACCGCCCAGCCCTTTGCCCAGGGTCAGGATGTCGGGTTGCAGCGCTTGCGTCACAGCCCACTGGCTGTGTGCAAACAAGCTGCCGCAGCGGCCAATGCCGGTCTGCACCTCGTCGAGGATCAGCAGCAGGCCGTGGGCATCACACAGCGCACGCAGTTGTGGCAGAAAGCTGGCGCTGGCCTCCACCACACCGGCTTCACCCTGGATGGGCTCGACCAGCACCGCCACCACATCGGGTGTGATGGCGGCCCGCACCGCGTCGATGTTGTTGAACGGCAGCTTCACAAACCCCGGCACGGCCGGGCTGAAGATGCGGTCAAACCCGGGTTTGCCGCTGGCCGCCATCATGGCCAGGCTGCGGCCGTGAAAGCTGTTCTCGAAGCTCAGGATGGTGCTGGCGCCGCCCCGCATCACCTGGCCAAACTTGCGCGCCAGCTTCACGGCGGCCTCGTTGGCCTCGCTGCCGCTGGTGCCAATGAAGACCCGGTCCAACCCGCTGAGTTGGGCCAGCCGTTGGGCCAACAGCAGGGCCTGGTCGTTGTAAAAGCCTGGCCCGGCCTGCAGCAAGCGGCCGGCCTGTGTGCTGAGTGCTTTGGCGACTTGTGGCGGCGCGTGGCCCAGCGTGTTGACGGCCCAGCCTTGCACCAGGTCCAGGTGGCGCTGGCCCGTGCTGTCCCACAGCCAGCTGCCCTGGCCACGCACAAACACCTGGGCCGGGCGCGGCCCGAGGTGCATCAGCGCAGGTGGGCACAGGGCTGTGCAGGGGCTTGAAGTGGCAGCAGACATGGGGTTTCCGTTTCAGGGTTGGCTCAGGCTTTGGGGGTGATCCCAAGCCAGAAACCCATCGCGGCTGCGCAAAAAACAAAGGCCACGACGGGTGTCGTGGCCTGGGTGGGGGCCAGGTGCAAGGTTTGCACAGGCCGGTCAGCAACGATCCCGCTCAACGCTGGCGTCGAGCGCGGCGTCGCAAGCTGCGGACCGGTGTGGTGTGATTGCACATGGAGCGCGGACCATAGCGGCGTGCCGCCGCGCCGTCAACACGACCTGTGGCCTGGCCGTCAACACAGCACGGCATGGCACCATGCCGCCCCATGCTCGCTTACCGACACGCCTTTCACGCTGGCAACCATGCCGATGTGCTCAAGCACGCCCTGCTGGTAGCGCTGCTGCGCCACATGAACGCCAAAGACAAAGCCTGGCGCCTGGTGGACAGCCACGCCGGTGCCGGCGCCTACCTGCTGCACAGTGAGCAGGCACAAAAACACGCCGAGTACAAACAAGGCATGGCCAGGCTGTGGCAGGCACCAGACCTGCCACCGCTGCTGGCCGACTACGTGGCACAGCTGCGCCTGTTCAACCCGGCCGATGACTTGACGCAATACCCCGGCTCACCGTGCATTGCGCGCAATCTGATGCGGCCACAAGACCAGCTGCGCCTGTTTGAGCTGCACCCCACCGACCACACGCTGCTGGCCGAGCACTTTGCCGGCGACAAGCAGGTGCAGGTGCAGCAGGCCGATGGCTTTGTCGGCCTCAAATCGCAACTGCCACCACCCAGCCGGCGCGGTGTGCTGCTGATCGACCCCAGCTACGAGATCAAGACCGACTACGCAGCGGTGGTCACCGCCTGCCGCGACGCGCTGACCCGGTTTGCCGAGGGCGTGATCCTGGTCTGGTATCCGCAACTGGACTTGCGTGAAGCCGCCCAATTGCCCCAACGCCTGAAAGCCGTGGCCGACACCCAAGCCAAAAAAGGCTGGCTGCATGCCCGGCTGACGCTGGCCCTGCCCAATGCGCGGGGTTTTGGCATGCTGGGCAGTGGTTTGGTGGTGATCAACCCGCCGCACACCCTGGCGCCCGCATTGCACGCAGCCTTGCCGGTGCTGGTGCGGCTGCTGGGCCAGTACGCCGGGGCCAGCCATCGGCTTGAGGTGTCGGCGGGCGCTTGAGCTGGTGTTGACTGGTGTGCGGTGCGCCATGCACCACCCCGATGTCAGCGTTGCCTCAAACCCCCAGCGCCTCGCGCAGCAGGCGGCCTTTGACCGGGCGCCGGTGCTCAGGCCAGGCCCGCACCAGCTCGCCCATGCGGGCATTGCGCGGCGCCAGGGTGCGGGCACGGGTGGCCAGGCGCATCACCTCGCCGTTGATCGCGTCCACCTCGGTGCTGCGGCCACGCGCCAGGTCGTCGGCCATGCTGGACCGGGCCTGGGCATCAATGCGCAGCATGCGGGCGGCCACCAACCGGAACAGCGGTGTGGGCAGGCGCAGCATCCACGGCAGCCAGCTGGCCGGCAGTGGCGCCAGTGACGCCGGCTGGATGTTGGCGCGGTGCAGCACCGACAGCGCCTCGGCCACCAGCGCGGCGGTGCAGCAGCGCAGGTCACGGTCCAGCAACTGGGCGCGCAGCGGCAGGCCGCTGAGCGCATTGACCGAGTTGTTCAGGTTGAGCAGCAGCTTGCCCCACTGCACCGGCGCCAGGTCGGCATGCAGGTCCAGCGCCAGGCCGGCGCTGGCCAGCAGGGCCAGCCAGGGCTGCAGCAGGCTGTGCGCTTGCGCCGCCAACTGGCCGGCGCTGCCCCGGTGCAGGTGGCCGGGGCCCAACTCGGCCACGTTGTACGGCACCATCGCCGGCAGCACGGTGAGCTGGGGCGCTGCGGCTTGCGCGGTGGCCGCGTTGGCCAGGCCGTTTTGCATCGACAACACCAGTGTGCCGGTGGGCAGATGGGCGGCCAGCTCCAGCGCAGCAGCCTGGGTGGCGCCACTTTTCACGCACAGCAGCACCAGCAGCGGCGCGCTGCCCAGGTCGCCCGGCACGCTGGCATGCAGGCGCAGGGCGTCGGCCGGCAGCACGGCGCGGCCTTTGTCGCGGTCGGTCAGGGTCAGGCCATGCTGGGCCAGTGCGGCCAGCATGCGCGGCCGGCCGACAAAATGCACCAGCGCACCAGCCGCCTGCAGCCGGCCGCCCAACCAGCAGCCGATGCTGCCAGCGCCCATCACCAAAACCGCGCCGGGCAGGGCAGGCACGCTGGGACGGGGTGTGGGCATGGCGTGGCGGTGGTGGGCGTGGTCGGAGATGCCGGCATTCTCACAGCGCACCGGCCGGCGCCCGCCGCCCGGGCTGCGGGGTGGGGCAGACCCCCACCTAGAATCCGACAAATTCAAGCGCGGCAGTGGGGCAAGTGATGAGCATCAAGAGTGACAAATGGATCCGCCGCATGGCCGAGCAGACCGGCATGATTGAGCCGTTTGAGCCCGGCCAGGTGCGCCACGCGGCCGACGGGCAGAAGATCGTCAGCTACGGCACCAGCAGCTACGGCTACGACGTGCGCTGCGCACGCGAGTTCAAGGTCTTCACCAACGTGTACTCCACCGTGGTGGACCCGAAGAACTTTGATGAACGCAGCTTTGTCGACATCGAGGCCGACATCTGCACCATCCCGCCCAACAGTTTTGCGCTGGCGCGCACGGTGGAATATTTCCGCATCCCACGCAACGTGCTGACCATCTGCCTGGGCAAATCCACCTACGCGCGCTGCGGCATCATCGTCAACGTCACACCATTCGAGCCCGAGTGGGAGGGTTTTGTGACGCTGGAGTTCAGCAACACCACGCCGCTGCCGGCGCGCATCTACGCCGGTGAGGGCTGCGCCCAGGTGTTGTTCTTCGAGAGTGATGAGGTCTGCGAGACCAGCTACAAAGACCGGGGTGGCAAGTACCAGGGCCAGCGCGGTGTGACGCTGCCGAAAGCCTGAAACACAGCCTGAAACGCAGCCCGAAACGCAGCCCGAAACGCAGCCTGAAACGCAGCCCGAAACCCGGCTTGACAGCTGCCTGAACAAACCCACCGGAGACGACCATGAAATGGGAAGGCGACCGCCAGAGCGACAACGTCGAAGACCGGCGTGATGGTGGAGGCGGCGGTGGCGGGGGCGGTGGCCTGCGGATTGGTGGGCGCGGCATCGGCCTGGGTTCGGTGGCCATCGCGCTGGTGGCGGGCTGGGTGTTTGGCATCAACCCGCTCACCGTGCTGGGCCTGCTGGACGGCAGTGGTGGTGGCCCCGCGCCGCAAGCGCAGACGGCACCCGGCCCGGCTGCCAAGCCACCGGCGCAAGACCGCCAGGCCGCGTTTGTGTCCACCGTGCTGGCCGACACCGAGGACGTGTGGCGTGAGCAGTTCAAGGCCTTGGGCAAGGCCTACCAAGACCCCAAGCTTGTTTTGTTCCGCGGCACCACGCCCACCGCCTGCGGCCGGGGTGAATCAGCGATGGGCCCGTTTTATTGCCCGGGTGATTTGAAGGTCTACATCGACCTGGCGTTTTACGACACGCTGCGCAGCAAGCTGGGCGCGCCGGGTGACTTTGCCCAGGCCTATGTGGTGGCGCATGAGGTGGGCCACCATGTGCAAAACCTGCTGGGCATTTCGGCCAAGGTGGACGCCCAGCGCGGCAAGCTGTCCGAGGCCAAGATGAATGCGCTGTCGGTGCGCGTGGAGTTGCAGGCGGATTGCCTGGCCGGTGTGTGGGCCTTCCAGGGCAACCGGCTCAAGCAGATGCTGGAGCAGGGTGATGTGGAAGAGGCGCTGAACGCCGCGTCGCAAATTGGTGACGACAAGCTGCAGCAGCAATCCCAGGGCACGGTGCGGCCCGAGAGCTTTACCCACGGCAGCAGCGCGCAGCGCGTGAGCTGGTTCAAGCGCGGCATGACGGCCGGCCGCATGGCCGACTGCAATACCTTCGATACCAAAGCGCTGTAGGCCAAGGCCTGACGGCCCGCAGCTGGCCAGTTCAGCGGCCGGCGCGCCGCCGCCGGGCCAGCCAGCCCACCACGATCAAGCCATCCACCCCCTGCGCCCGCCCGCCTGGCCGGGGGGGTGGATCAACCCCAGGCCTTGCTCAGACCGGCAAGCTGCCCGGCAGCAGGATGCTGCGGTCCACCTGGTGGATGTTGGTGCGGCCACAAAACGCCATGGTCACGTCCAGCTCCTTGTGCAGGATTTGCAGCGCCTTGCTCACACCCGCCTCGCCCATCGCGCCCAGGCCGTAGGCCATGGCCCGGCCGATGTAGGTGCCACGGGCGCCCAGCGCCCAGGCCTTGAGCACGTCTTGGCCGCTGCGGATGCCACCGTCCATGTGCACCTCCAGCTTGGTGCCCACGGCGGCCACGATGGCCGGCAGCGCGGCAATGCTGGACGGCGCGCCGTCCAGTTGGCGGCCGCCGTGGTTGCTGACGACGATGGCGTCGGCGCCGCTCTCAGCCGCCAGCCTGGCGTCTTCCACGTCCATGATGCCCTTCAAGATCAGCTTGCCGCCCCACTGCTTTTTGACCCACTCCACATCGGACCAACTCAAGCGCGGGTCAAACTGCTCGTTGGTCCAGGCGGCCAGTGAGCTCATGTCGCTCACATCTTTGACATGCCCCACCAGGTTGCCAAAGCTGCGGCGTTTGGTGCCCAGCATGCCCAGGCACCAGCGCGGTTTCATCATCAGGTTGACGATGTTGGCCAGGGTGGGCCGGGGCGGCGCCGTGAGGCCGTTTTTCAAATCCTTGTGGCGCTGGCCGATCACCTGCAGGTCGAGTGTGAGCACCAGCGCGCTGCATTTCGCGGCCTTGCAGCGTTCGATCATCTTCACCATGGCGTTGCGGTCACGCATCATGTAGAGCTGAAACCAGAACGGTGCGCTGGTGTGCTCGGCAATGTCCTCGATGGAGCAGATGCTCATGGTGGACAGCGTGAACGGAATGCCGAACTTTTCTGCCGCCCGCGCTGCGTGGATCTCGCCGTCCGCATGCTGCATGCCGGTGAGGCCCACCGGCGCAATGGATACCGGCATCTTGGCCGGGCAGCCGACCATGGTGGTGGCGGTGCTGCGGTTCTCCATGTTCACCGCCACCCGCTGGCGCAGCTTGATGCCCTGGAAGTCATCCGTGTTGGCGCGGTAGGTGCTCTCGGTCCACGAGCCGGAGTCGGCATAGTCGTAGAACATGCGCGGCACGCGTTTTTGCGCCAGCACGCGCAGGTCTTCGATATTGGTGATCACGGCCACGGAGGTCTCCTGTTACTGAGCGTGATGGTAGCCGCAGTGTTTCGGCCCGGGCGTGAAACCCGGCCTGGGGCGCTTGAAAAAATTTCCATGCGGCCAGGTCCCGGGCGTCGACAGTGTGGCCCGATCGCCACCTGGCAGCCGCTCAGGGCGCGTCGACCCCGATCAATGCGGCCAGGGCCGCAGTGTCCATCGAGCCGGCGCGGGTGACCGTCGTGCCGGTGCGCAGGTTGCGCGTGATCGTGAACGGGACGGACTCGATGCCGAGGTTGTTGAACAGCTGGGTATTGCTCTTGAGCGCTTCTTCGATGGCTGGCGCCACATTGGCCGATGCCGAGATGCCGCCCTGGCCGGCGGTCATCGACTTTTCGTGTTCCATCATGCTTTGTGCCGGGTCTGCCGCAGAGAGCAGGGCCGCGCCCTGGCTGGAGCTGGTGGCATTCAGCAGCCCGACCGGGATCCAGACGAACTTGGCCTTCTTGTGCAACGGCACCGACGCCGTCCAGAGACGGGCACAGTGCCCACACTGGGCATCGAAGAACACATAAACCGGGTTCGAATTCATCATGGCGCCGGCGGTGAAACCCCGCGCCTCGGCGGACACAATCTCGACCGACGGGCTGCGCTTGGGCGCGGCACTGGGCGCTGGCTCCTGTTTGGAGCAGGCCGCGAGGCCCAGGCATAAGGCGAACAGGCCGGCGAGGAAATAGCGGGTGTGGGTCATATCGACAACCTTTTCAAATGGCGCTGGATCTGGGCCTGCACCTGGGCTGGCGCCGTGCCACCCAGTATGTTGCGCGCGTTCAGCGAACCGCGCAGGCTCAGCACGCCGAACACGTCGGGGCCGATGGCCGGGTTGAATTTTTGCAATACCTGCAGCGGCAGCTCGGACAGATCGACCCCCTGAGCGATGGCTGCCTTGACGGCATGGGCCACGATTTCATGGGCGTCGCGAAACGGCAGGCCCTTCTTGGTCAGATAGTCGGCCAGGTCGGTCGCTGTGGCATACCCCTTGAGCGCCGCGTGTTCCATGGTGTCGGCCTTGACGGTGATGCCGCCCACCATGTCGGCAAATATGCGCAACGTGTCCTTGAGCGTGTCGACGGTGTCGAACAGCGGCTCCTTGTCCTCCTGGTTGTCCTTGTTGTAGGCCAGTGGCTGGCCCTTCATGAGGGTGATCAGGCCCATCAGGTGGCCGACCACGCGACCGGTCTTGCCGCGTGCCAGCTCCGGTACGTCCGGGTTCTTTTTCTGCGGCATGATGGAGCTGCCGGTGCAAAAGCGGTCGGCGATGTCGATGAAGCCGAAGCTCTGGCTCATCCACAACACCAGTTCCTCGCTCAGGCGGCTGATGTGCACCATGGCCAGGCTGGCGGCGGCGGCGAACTCGATGGCGAAGTCGCGGTCGCTCACGGCGTCCAGGCTGTTCTGGCATACCCCTTCCATGTCCAGTGCCGCGGCCACGCGTTCGCGGTCGAGCGGATAACTGGTGCCGGCGAGCGCCGCCGACCCGAGTGGGAGCTGGTTGACGCGCCGGCGCACGTCGTGCATGCGATCGGCGTCGCGTGCGAACATCTCGACATAGGCCAGCATATGGTGGCCGAAACTCACCGGCTGCGCTACCTGCAGGTGCGTGAAACCGGGCAGGATCACGTCGACGTTCTTGTCGGCCAGGGCCACCAGGGCCCGCTGCAGGTCGTCCAGCAGCCCGGCAATCAGGTCGATCTCGTCGCGCAGCCACAGGCGCACATCGGTGGCCACCTGGTCGTTGCGCGAGCGGCCGGTGTGCAGGCGTTTGCCAGCGTCGCCCACCAGTGCGGTCAGGCGTGCTTCAATATTCAGGTGCACGTCTTCCAGATCAAGCTTCCACTCAAAGCTGCCGTTTTCAATTTGCGTGCGGATCTGTGACATGCCTTGCACAATGCTGGCGTGGTCAGCGGCGCTGATGATGCCCTGAAAAGCCAGCATTTCAGCATGTGCCAGCGAGCCTGTGATGTCGGCCAACCACAGTCGCTTGTCAAAAAATACGCTAGAGGTGTAGCGTTTGACCAAGTCGCTCATGGGTTCGCTGAAAAGCGCCGACCAAGCTTGGGATTTGGTGTCAAATTGGTTGCTTGGGGCGGCGCTTGCGGATGGGCTAGGTGGCGTGGTCATGGCGGGGGTATCAATGGGGCAAAAATAGGACAATAATGGGTAACTAATGCAGCTTACACCACCACCGCCCCTTCAATGAA
Organism: Polaromonas sp.; assembly: GCA_043728315.1. Taxonomy (GTDB): domain Bacteria; phylum Pseudomonadota; class Gammaproteobacteria; order Burkholderiales; family Burkholderiaceae_C; genus JAAFIP01. The sequence continues at coordinate 8,367 of JAYTMT010000128.1, forward strand.
AGATTCTCAGATTTTATCGGCCTTCCAAGAGTCTATGGTTTCACCCCTAGATTCACCGATCCAGCGTGAGAAAGCGCTGGTATTTGACGCTTGCCACGTGGGCGTGGTGATGCGCGCGGTGCTGGGTGTAGAAATCGCAGCGGCCATTGAAGTGCTGTTCTATTCAACAGGTTGGCTCGATTGGTTGACAAGGCTTGGTGTGGTCACTGCAGCGGCTTTTCCGGCGGTTTTGCTTTGGTTGGTGGTGGCATGCATGCTCAAGCGTCCGCTGCAAAGGCTTGACAGAGCAGGCCAAATAGCTGCTGGTGCAGCCCTCGGTGCATTGGCTGGCTTGTATGGCTGCGCCATGGTGGCCATCATAGGTATTGTGGCTGCGCCGCCTTGGTTAGCCAGCGCATTGGCGGGCGCATTGTTTGCCACTTGCTTGGTAATGGCCTTGGTTTGGCGGGCGGCCGCCCGCCTGCCTGCCCGCGCGGCCGCCCGTCTGAGCGAGTTGCAGTCGCGGATTCGGCCGCATTTTTTGTTCAACACCTTGAATTCGGCCATCGCCTTGGTGCGGGCGGAACCTGCCAAGGCCGAGGCAGTGCTGGAGGATTTGAGCGAGCTTTTCCGCTCCGCCTTAGAAGACAGGGGCGATGCGGTGAATCTGTCGCACGAAATCCATTTGGCCAAGGCTTATTTGGCTATCGAGGAGGTGCGTTTTGGCCAGCGCCTGCGCGTGATTTGGAGTTTGGATGCAGATGCAGCCACGGCAAAGCTGCCTCCACTGCTGCTGCAACCGCTGGTAGAAAACGCAGTAAAACACGGCGTAGAGCCCAGCGCCAGTGGGGCTGATGTGCGTGTAAGCACCCAAAAGCGTGGCTCAATGGTGGTGATAAAAGTGAGCAATACCGTGCCAGCCGGGCAGGGCGCGCGTGGCCACGGCGTGGCACTGCGCAATGTACGTGACCGCCTGCGTCTTTTGCATGACGTGCAGTCAGATTTTCGGGCCAGTTACAAAGACGGCCTGTACCAAGTGCGCATGGAGATTCCCGCATGATGCAAGTTCTGTTGGTTGACGACGAATCGCTGGCGCGCGCGCGCCTGCGCACCCTGCTGGGCGACTGTAGCGCACCGCAGGCGCAGGTGCTCTCGGAGGCGGGAGATGCAATATCTGCCATGAATTTTTTGCAATCACCAGCGGGTCTAAATTGCGATGTGGTGCTGCTGGACATCCACATGCCAGGAGCAGATGGCATGCAACTGGCAAGAGAGCTGCGCCAAATGCCACACGCGCCCGCCATCGTATTTGTAACGGCGCACACTGGGCATGCATTGGCGGCCTTTGATTTGGACGCGGTGGACTATTTAACCAAACCCGTGCGCCTTGAGCGCCTGCAAGCGGCACTACAAAAAGCAGAGCGTGCTATGACCATATCACGCCGACATCTGCCTGAAAAACCGCAAGAATCACTGATTATTCACGACCGAGGCAAAACCCAGCGTGTGCAATTGTCAGAGGTGCTGTATTTCAAGGCCGAGCTCAAATACGTAACCGTCGTCACGGCGCAAAAAAGCTATATTTTGGATGGCACACTCAGCGAATTGGAGCTTAAGTACGCAGATACTTTTTTGCGCATCCACCGCAATACCTTGGTAGCAAAAAGCGCGATGCGCTCGGTAGAAAAGCACATTGACAGCGACGAGTCTGGCGCTGAAGCAGAAGGCTGGGGCGTACGCCTGAGTGGGGCTGCTGGCGTACTGGCAGTATCGCGTAGGCAGGTGGCAGTGGTGCGTGCAGCTATTGCGCAGTTATAAGCCCGCACAGTGGCCTCGGGGGGGTCAGCACGCCCGCTTAGCTGCCGCAATACTCAGGGCGCAAGCCGCTCGCGCAGCCAGTCGCCATTGGTTTGCTGCACATAGCGCAGCCTGTCGTGCAAGCGGCTGCGCCTGCCTTGCCAAAACTGCCATTCAGTGGGCACCAATCTGTAACCGCCCCAGTGCGCAGGCCGAGGCGGTGCCTGGCCATACAAAGCCTCAATACGTGCCGTCTCAAGCTCTAAAACCGCGCGGTCAGCAATCACTTGGCTTTGCGCGCTGGCCCAAGCGCCAATGCGGCTGCTCAAGGGGCGGCTGTGGAAATATGCATCAGACTCCTCAGAGCTGACTTTTTCAACACGGCCTTCCATGCGCACCGTGCGCTCCATTTCTACCCAGTGGAACTGCAGTGCAGCAAAAGGATTGCCAGCCAAATCCAGCCCTTTGCGCGAGTCGTAGTTAGTGTACCAAACGATGCCTCGCGCGTCTAAGCCTTTGATCAGAACAATGCGCGTAGATGGGCGCAAATTGCTGCCCACAGTGGCCAGCGTCATGGCGTTAGGTTCGGGGATTTCGGCAGCAATGGCCTCGTTGAGCCAGTTACCGAACTGGTCAAAAGGGTTGTGCAGGGCAGCGCTCTCCACAAGTTCACCGAGTTCGTAATTTTTGCGCAAATGCGCTACAGAGGATGTATTTTTCATATAACAGCAAGTGTAAACCCCGAGACAGAAATGGCCGCAAAAAGGGTTATAAAGATACAGGAATAAACCACATAGGAGACCCCATGATCAGTTTTACGCTCAACGGCAAAGCCGTAACCACCCAAGCACCCAGCGACAAGCCTTTGCTGTGGGTGCTGCGTGAGGATTTCAACCTCACGGGCACGAAATTTGGCTGCGGCATTGCGCAGTGCGGCGCTTGCACGGTGCACATCAACGGCACGGCCACGCGTTCATGCGTGTTGCCGATAGCGGCTGCATCTGGAGCGCAAGTGACCACAGTAGAAGGGCTTAGCCAAACCAAAGAAGGCCAAGCGCTGCAGGCCGCCTGGATTGCCGAGCAAGCGCCGCAGTGCGGCTACTGCCAGTCGGGGCAAATCATGGCAGCTGCGGGGATGATTAAAGAAGCGCGCGGGCCGCTCTCGCGCGAGCAGGTGCTAGAGCGCATGGCGGGCAATGTTTGCCGCTGCGGCACGTACAACCAAATTGCCGCAGCTGTAGTGCGTGCACAAAAAGCCTTGGCTTGAGGAGAACACCATGAAAAATACCAGTATTTCTCGCCGCGCTTTTGTAGTCGGCTCAGGTGCTGCCGTGGTTGGCATCACGTTTGGAGCGTTCACGGCGCAAGAGGCCACAGCCCAGTCAGCTGCCTTCTCGCCTGTAGCGTGGGTCAATATAGCGGCCGATAACACCGCCACCATTTACTCTGCAGGTGCAGAAATGGGTCAAGGCACCATGACGGCTTTGCCGCTGGTGTTTGCTGAGGAGATGGAGCTGGACTGGGCTATGGTGAAAGTAGTGCAAGCGCCATCGGATGCGAAGCGATTTGGCAATCCTAAATTTGGCGGCGGTATGCTCACTGGCGCTTCACGCACTGTACAGGGTTATTACCTTCCTTTGAGGCTGGCGGGTTTGCAAGCCAAGCTGGTGATGGTCGATGCAGCGGCCAAAATATGGGGTGTGCCCGCAGCACAAATCACGGTGCAAAACAGTGTGCTAACCCACAGCGCATCGAACCGCAGCATGCGCTACGGTGATGTGGCCAAGCTGGCGCAAGCGCCTGCTGAACTGCCCAAAGTCGACAAGGCCATGCTCAAGCCCATGGCGCAGTTTCGCTTGATTGGCAAGGAAGTGGCCCGCGTGGATCTGGCTGCCAAAACCAATGGTACAGCGGGCTACGGCATCGATGTCCGCATGCCGGGCATGCATTATGCGGCTGTCATGGCGGCTCCTGTGCAGGGCGAAAAACCCGAAAAAATTGACGACACTGCCGCCAAAGCCGTGGCGGGCGTGAAGGCGATCGTGCCACTGCCTTGGGGAGTGGCCGTGGTGGCGGATTCGTTTTTTACGGCACGTAAGGCACGTGATTTGCTACAAATCAACTGGAGCAATACGTCCAAAGCGCGCAGCTACAACTCAGACACGGCACTCAAGGAATACACCGCACGCGCTGAAAACATGGCTGATGCTGGGGTAACGTTCCATAGCCACGGCGATGCCATCAAAACGCTGGCCGCTGGCGCGAAGCAATTTAAGGCCACCTACACCACGGAGCACGTTTCGCACTTCACCATGGAGCCGATGAACTGCACGGCCAAGGTCGATGGCGACAAAATTGAACTGTGGGTGCCTTCGCAAACGGTGGGTTTTGTGGTGGGCGGCGTTGCTGCTGTGGCTGGCTTCAAACCCGAGAACATCAAGGTCAACATTACCTTGCTAGGCGGTGGCTATGGCCGCCGGGTCGAGGCTGAATACGCCGTGGAAGCGGCATTGATTGCCAAAGCCGTGCCAGGCGTTCCCGTGCAAATGATTTGGACGCGTGAAGACGACATGCTGCGCTCTAAACCACGGCCATTGACGGCGCAGCATTTGGTGGCCAGTGTGGACGCGCAAGGCAAACTCACGGGCTTACAGCACCGCGTAACGTCTGAGGGGATATACGCGCGTGTTTTGCCGGGTGCATTCAAGGCCGGCGGCAACAAAGACGCGCCAGTGATGGAAGGCACAGAAGGCGTGTATGAACTGTCTGGGCACTTGGTACAACAATGCTTGGAAGACCGTGGCATTGCGTGCAGCTTTTGGCGAGGAGTGGGGCCTGGCTACATCAAATTTGCTGTGGAAACCATGGTTGATGAAGTAGCCGTATCGACCAACCAAGATCCGCTGAAAATGCGCTTGGATTTAACGCAAAAAACACCCCGCGCACAGGCTGTGCTGCGCGAAGCGGCGCTGATGGCAGATTGGAGCCGCGCACGCACGGGCGGGCGCGCTTTGGGTTTGGCATTTTCTGACACTTGGAACTCGTTCATAGCCATGGTGGTGGAGGTTTCGATTCACCAAGGCAGGCCCATTGTGCACCATGTATGGGCGGCAGTGGACTGTGGACATGCCCTGACTCCGCGCAATATCCAAACTCAAATTGAGGGCAGCGCTATTTTCGGTTTGTCTGCGGCCATGGGCGAGCGCCTGACTTACAAAGGCGGCCAAGCGCAACAGGCAAATTTAGGTGCTTATGCCTTGCTCAAAGCACCAGAAACACCTCTGGTCACCGTCAAAGTGATGCCCACAGACAATGAGCCCGGTGGTATTGGCGAGGTGGGGCTGCCCCCCATAGCTCCTGCCATTGCGAATGCCATTGCCAAGCTGACTGGCAAGCGCCTACGTACCCTGCCGTTCCCGCAAACCATTTAACACATTGGTTTTGCACACCGTATGGAAAGCCTTGACCTAAGAGTGCTGCAAGACGCCCTGCTTTGGAAACAAGCGGGGCATCTGGTCACGCTCGTTACCGTGGTGGAAACATGGGGCAGCGCACCGCGCCCGCCGGGCGCGCTTTTGGCGGTGCGGGGTGACGGCGTGGTCAGTGGCTCTGTCTCGGGTGGATGCGTGGAGGATGATTTAATTGCCCGCATCAAAGGAGGGGAAAGAAGTGACAAGCCTTGCATGATTGCTTACGGAGTGACCAAAGCCGAGGCGGCGCGCTTTGGCATTCCTTGCGGTGGCAGCTTGCGCTTGGTGCAAGAGCCGCTGGTTGACACGGTTTGGGTAGAGGAGCTGCTGCGGCGCACGGCTGCGCACGAACTGGTGGCGCGGTCGTTCGCGCTGTTAACGGGCGCTGTGGCCTTGCGAACCGCGCAGCGTAGCGACGTGTTCCGCTTTGATGGCATCACGTTGCAAACCATGTTTGGCCCCAAATGGCGCTTACTAATCATTGGCGCAGGGCAGCTGAGCCAAGCCGTGGCATCTATGGCGGCCATGCTCGATTTTGAAGTTTTGGTGTGCGACCCGCGTGAAGAATATGCCGCCACCTTGCACATGCAGGGCGTGCAGCGGGTGATGGGCATGCCAGACGACGTGGTGCGTGAGCTGCAAGCCGATGTACATACAGCCATTGTGGCCCTCACGCACGACCCAAAGCTAGACGACATGGCGCTCATGGAGGCATTGAAGTCCGATGCGTTTTACGTGGGTGCCTTGGGCTCGCAGCGCAACACCCAAACGCGCAAGGCGCGCCTCAAAGAGCATTTTGAATTAACCGACGCGCAGCTTGCGCGTTTGCACGGCCCTGTAGGGCTACGTATTGGTGCCAAAACACCAGCTGAAATTGCGGTGTCGGTGGTGGCGCAAATCGTGCAGGTGAAAAATGCGGTGGCAGGCGCGGCGCAAGCAATGGCCAGTCAAGGATTAGCCGCAGCCCAAGGTACTGTTGTTGCCTAGCGACTTGCGCCCTACCGTCATCGTGCTCGCCTCAGGCAGAGGGGAGCGCTTTACGGCCAGCGGCGGGCAAACCCATAAACTGCAAGCTCTGCTGCAAGGCCGCAGCTTACTCGATTGGACACTCGCAGCAGTGCGCGCCAGTGGTTTGCCTTTTCATGTGGAGGATGCTGGCCACCCGGGCATGGGCGATTCAATCGCCGCTGCGGTGCGCGCTACCGCTGGCGCGCAAGGCTGGCTCATATTACCCGCTGATTTGCCGCTGATTCAAGCGCAGACCATTCTTGCCGTGGCCCAGGCTTTGGATGGCGCAAATATTGTGCTACCCACTTACCAAGGCATGAAGGGACATCCGGTGGGTTTTTCGGCCTGTTACTATACTGCCTTGAGTAATTTAAAGGAAAATACGGGCGGTGTCAGCGTCATACGGTCATATGGCGCTATGCAAATAGTAGTGGGTGATATCGGCTGCGTGACCGATATTGACACCGTGGACGACCTCAAACAAGCGCAGCGTCTGCTTGGCCAGACTGCTGCATAGCCCACATGTGCGCATAGCGGCCATCCAGCGCCAGCAGCTCTTGGTGCGTGCCGCGCTCAATGATGCGGCCCGCATCCATCACCAAAATTTCATGCGCATCCACCACGGTAGACAGGCGGTGCGCGATCACCAGAGTGGTTTTGTTCTGCGCTACGCCTTGCAGTTCGGCTTGAATGGCGCGCTCGTTGGCGCTGTCTAGCGCTGAGGTGGCTTCGTCAAATATCAAAATAGGCGGGTTTTTGAGCAGAGTGCGGGCTATGGCCACACGCTGCTTCTCGCCGCCTGAGAGCTTGAGGCCGCGCTCGCCCACCATGGCGGCGTAGCCCTTGGGTGTGGAGGCAATGAAGTCGTGGATGCGCGCTGCCCGCGCTGCCTCTTCGATTTGCGTTTGGCTACAGCCGGGCTGGCCATAGGCGATGTTGTAGGCTATCGTGTCGTTGAACAGCACGGTGTCTTGCGGCACAATGCCAATGGCCTTGCGCACGCTGGCTTGGGTGACGCTGCGGATGTCTTGGTTGGCAATGCGCACCACGCCCGATTGCACGTCATAAAAGCGGTACAGCAAACGCGCCAAGGTGGATTTGCCAGAGCCTGAGGGGCCGACCACAGCCACTGTTTTGCCCGCTGGAATGGCAAAGCTCACGTCAAATAATATCTGCCGAGAAGCCTCGTCTTTAGTACCAGCGCGGTCGTAGCTGAAGTTCACATGCTCAAACTGCACACTTGGCGATGCATCCAATTGAATAGCACCCGATGACGGACTGTCAGCGACTTCCCGCTCTTTTTCCATCAAAGTGAACATTTTGTCAAGATCGGTGAGGCTTTGCTTGATCTCGCGGTATATCACGCCAAGAAAATTCAGGGGAATATACAGCTGGATCATGAAGGCATTGATCATGACCAAATCCCCCAAGCTCATGCGCCCCTCTACCACGCCTTGTGTGGCACGCCAGAGCATCAATACCAAGCCCGCTGCAATGATGAGCTGCTGCCCGGTGTTGAGCATGGAGAGTGTGGTTTGGCTTTTGAGGCGCGCTTGGCGCAGCTTTTCTAGGCTTTCGTCGTAACGCTTGGCTTCAAAGCCTTCGTTGTTGAAGTATTTCACCGTTTCGTAGTTGAGCAGTGAGTCAATCGCTTTGCTGTGGGCGGCCGAGTCAAACTCGTTGGCTTCTTTGCGAAATTTGGTGCGCCACTCGGTCACCATCACCGTGAAACTGATGTACAGCACCAGCGCGGCGATGGTGATACCCGCAAACCACACATCAAACTTCACTGCCAAAATAGCCAGCACCAAGGCCACTTCAATCAAGGTGGGCACAATGGAAAAAAGCGAAAACGAGATCAAAGATTCAATGCCTCGCACGCCGCGCTCAATGTCGCGTGTCATGCCGCCGGTTTGCCGCTCTAGGTGAAAGCGCAGGCTCAGGGCATGCAAATGCTCAAAAGTTTCAAGCGCCACGGTGCGCGCTGCGCCTTGGGTGGCTTTAGCAAACACCAGTTCACGCAGCTCGGTAAACAGCGAGGTAGACAGGCGCAGCACGCCATAGCCTAGCAGCAAAGCCATGGGCACAACCAGCACGGCCTGCGGGTTACCCGGCTTGATGGACAGGGCATCGACCAGCTCTTTGAGCAACAGCGGCACGCTCACGTTGGCCAGCTTGGCCCCCACCATGAAGCTCAGCGCGGCTATAACGCGCCATTTGTAATGCCACAGGTAGGGAAATAGGCGCTGGAGTGTGGCCCAATCGCTGCGCGCAGCAGGTGGCGAGGTGTCGGTGGCGGGAGGGGGTTGGGAGGATGCTTGGGTGGCGAGTGGGCGCATGGGACAATCTGTGTTCTTGATATTTAACCCTCGATTGTGCCTATGTCTCAGAACCATATTCCCCTTAACGCCATTAATACCGCCAATTCAGTGGAATTACCCAAGGACAAAGAGCTGGTGCTCAAGGTGATTCCCATGCCGGGCGACTGCAATGCTAATGGCGATATTTTTGGTGGCTGGGTGATGGCGCAGGTGGATTTGGCGGGGTCTGTGCTGCCTGCGCGTTATGTCAATGGCCGTATGGCCACGGTGGCGGTCAACGAATTTATTTTCAAGCAGCCTGTGCGCGTGGGCGATATTTTGAGTTTTTTCTCAGAAGTCACGCGCGTTGGCAACACCTCGATCACCGTGAGTGTGGAGGTATTTGCCGAGCGCTTTCGGTCCCAGGGCAAATATGTGAAAGTCACGCAAGCATCGCTCACCTATGTGGCCATTGACGATGATGGCAAGCCGCGCGCGATTGTGAAATAAATTTATTTAAAGGCATCCCACAGCAGCTTGCTGCCAGTGAGGAGCATGCCTGTGTAGACAAATCGATAAAACAGCGTAGGCTCAATGCGCCGCCCTACCGTAATGCCAATCCACACTCCAAGTGGCACAAATGGCATCAAGGCCAGTGAGGTGGCAAAGTTGCGCATGTCCAGCAAACCCAGCCATGCATAGGGAATCCATTTGCTCAGGTTGATGGCAAAAAAGAAAAAAGCCAGTGTGGCGGTGTAAACCACGGGCTTGATTTTGAGCGGCAACATATACGCGTTAAGCGGCGGGCCGCCTGCGTGGGCAATGAAGCTGGTAAAACCTGAGGTGATGGTAAGCAGCGCGCCCAGCCAGCGGGGTGGCAAAGGCGAATCGGCTTTGGGTGGAAACAGCAAACGCTGGGCTAAGAAAAGCAGGGTGAAGCCACCCACAATGCCCGCCACGATTTGCACATCCAGCGCTTTAAAGAGCAGAGCACCAATGGCAGTGCCTACTAGCCCCAAAGGAAGCAAAAAAGCAAGCAGTTTTTTGTCAAAGTCTTTGCGAAAAGCGGTGATGCCAAACAAATCAATAGCCAGCAAAATCGGCATAAAAATGGCGGCTGCCTGCGGCACGGTGACAGTAAGCGCCATCAAAGGCACAGCCAAAGACCCGAAACCAGATCCAAAACCCGATTTGCTGATGCCCATGAGTAGCACGGCAGGTATGGCGCTGGCATAAAAATGCCAGTCGGTGATCAAAGGGAATTGCATGTGCTGCGCGATCAGCCAAGCATGTTAAAAGCGCAAGCGCAGACTATGGCTATGGAATAAATGCCTTGCAATGGAGAGTTGCTCCGCATGCTTACACCCGTTCCAAAATCAAGGCAATGCCTTGGCCAACGCCGATGCACATAGTGCATAAAGCATAGCGCCCTTGCGTTTTATGCAGCTGGTTAATAGCGGTGGTGGCCAAGCGCGCGCCCGATGCGCCCAGCGGGTGGCCAAGGGCGATGGCGCCGCCATTGGGGTTCACGCGTGGGTCATCGTCTTGCAAGCCCAGCATGCGCAGCACGGCCAAGCCCTGCGCTGCAAAAGCTTCGTTGAGCTCAATTACATCCATTTGTTGAATAGTCAAGCCAGTGAGCGCCAGCACTTTTTGGGTGGCAGGCGCGGGCCCAATGCCCATGATGCGCGGCGGCACGCCAGCGGTGGCCATGCCCACCACACGGGCGCGTGGCGTGAGGCCTTGCTGCTTGGCCGCCGCTTCGCTTGCCAGCAAAATAGCGCATGCGCCATCATTTACGCCGCTGGCATTACCTGCGGTAACTGTGCCGCCCTCGCGCACGATAGGCTTGAGTTTGGCCAGTGCCTCTAGGCTGGTTTCGCGTGGGTGCTCGTCTTGGCTGACCACGATGGCATCGCCCTTTTTTTGCGCAATGTGCACGGGAGTGATTTCGGCCTCAAAAAAGCCTGATTTTTGCGCCGCCACGGCTTTGAGCTGCGAAGCCAGCGCCATGTTGTCTTGCGCCGCCCGGCTGATTTGGTAATCGGTGGCCACGTTTTCTGCCGTTTCTGGCATGGAATCCACGCCGTATTTTTCTTTCATCAGTTTGTTGATAAAGCGCCAGCCAATAGTGGTGTCAAATATTTGCGCGTCGCGGCTAAAGGCGCTGGTGGCCTTGCCCATCACAAAAGGGGCGCGGCTCATGCTTTCTACGCCGCCTGCAATCATTATGCTGGCCTCGCCAGATTTGATGGCGCGTGCGGCTGTGCCCAATGCGTCCAGACCTGAGCCGCACAGGCGGTTAATCGTGGCACCAGGCAGCTCCATGGGTAAGCCAGCGAGCAGCGTAGCCATGTGCGCCACATTGCGGTTGTCTTCACCCGCTTGGTTCACGCAGCCCATGATCACATCGGTAACGGCATGCCAATCCACCGAGGGGTTGCGCGCCATCAGTGCTTTAAGTGGCACAGTGGCCAAATCGTCAGCGCGAACGGCCGAGAGAGCGCCGCCATAGCGGCCAAAGGGGGTACGGATAGCGTCGCAAATGAAGGCTTGTGGGTTCATGGTGTTAAAAATAATTGATGCACAATAAGCCTATGTTAATGCAACCCAGCCAAGCCGATGTACGGCGATTTTTTTGTTCTGTGTATGAAAAATTTGTACAGGGCGCACATTTAGAGCCCTTAGAAATCATTGCCAGCCAGTGGATGCAAGAGCATACCGAATACGCAGTTGATTTTGCCGATGTGGCGCTGGCACTGCAAACCGTGTATGACGTGGATGGCGCGCAAGCCAATCCGTTTTTGCACCTGTCCATGCACTTGTCCATCACCGAGCAATGCAGCATCGACCAGCCCAGCGGCATCCGCCAAGCGGTGGAGTTGCTTACTGCGCGCAGAGGTGATTTACATGACGCGCACCACGAGGTGATGGAAGAACTGGGCGTGATGGTGTGGGAAAGCCAGCGCAACGCCACGCCGCCTGATGGCCAAGCTTATGTGGAGCGTGTCCAGCAGCGTGCTACGCGCGATTAAGTGTTTTTTACAATTTCAGCTTTGAAAGCTGAAATTGTAAAAACTATATATTGATACCCTCTGCAAGCTCCATAGACGCATCGCGCCAATTGGCTGTGAAGTAGCTTCGGTACCAAGCGTTTGCTGGCGCATCACTGATCACCATGCCTGCACTGCGCCTAGCCCCATCGGTGTGCTTCATCCATGTATCCATAGCGCGCAGCCACTCGGAATTGAATGTGGCACCCGATTTAAACTCTATGGCTGACAGCACGCCAGCGCGTTCAATCAGCAAGTCCATTTCGTTGCCAGAGTTGTCTCGCCAGAAATACATATGGTCGTTTCTGCCAGTGTTTTTACAAAATTTGAGGTATTGCAAAATCATATAATTTTCAAATAATGCGCCTCGCATTGGGTGCACGTTCATCGTGGCCACATCGTGAATACCAAGCAGCCATGCAGCAAGTCCCACGTCATGAAAATACAGCTTCGGCGTTTTGACTAAGCGCTTGCCAAAATTGGTGTGGTAGGGAAGCAAGCGAAAACAAATATAGCTGGCTTCCAAAATACTGAGCCAAGCCTTGATGGTGGTTTGCGCTAATCCTAAATCTGTGCCAATAGAGTTCAGGTTAACCAACTGCCCCGTGCGCGCAGCCATCATGCGTAAAAAGCGCTGAAACGCTGTCAAGTCATTAATTTGCGAAATTTGCCGCACATCGCGCTCCACATAGCTGCGCACGTAGGCTTCAAACCACTCCGCTGGTGTCGCCTCTCCCATGGCAAGCTTGGGGTAGCTGCCGCGCAGCATGAGGGTGTCTAGGCTGAGATTTTTGTCAATGGCCTGCGACTCGGCGTAGCTTAGCGGCAGCAAATCCAAGTACGCCGCACGACCCGCTAAGCTTTGGCTGATTTGCTCGGTCATGAGCAAATTTTGCGAGCCAGTCAAAATGTAGCGCCCGGGCAGTTTTTGCGCGTCTACCTGCGTTTGCAAGTAGCTGAGCAAATCAGGGGTTCGCTGCACTTCGTCAATCAAAACGCCGCTTGCATGCTGCTGCAAAAACAATCGGGGATCGTCTTGCACCCTGCGCCGCACATCCAAATCTTCCATGGATACATAGGGAAAATCAGGAAAAGTGCTTTGCACCAGCGTGGTTTTGCCCGACTGGCGCGGCCCAGTAACCACCACCACGGGAAATGACTTGGCCATGCGAACAAGGCGATGCTGGGCTTGGCGAAATAGCATTTTTTACAATTTCAGTATCAAAAGCTGAAATTGTAAAGAATTACCTGAAACCTGTCAAACCAGTGCTTGCCACGCGGCATTCACGCAAGCATGCGCATCGGGATAGTCACCGGACCGTCGTTGACCAAATGCACTTGCATATCAGCTGCGAATTGCCCAGTTTGTACTATGAGATGCGCCTTTCGCGCTTGCGCCACAAAGTAGTCATACAGTCGCCTGCCCTCATCTGGCGGCGCAGCACCCGTAAAGCTTGGGCGATTGCCGCCACTGGTATCGGCTGCTAGCGTGAACTGGCTCACCACCAAAAGCCCACCGCCCACGTCTTGCACTGACAAATTCATCTTGCCCGCAGCATCGCTGAAAATGCGCAGCTTGAGTATTTTGGCCAGCAGCTTGTCGGCAATAGCGTCGGTGTCGCCTTTTTCGGCGCACAGCAAAAGCAATAGGCCTTGGCCAATTTCTCCAATGGTCAGTGCATCAACGCAAACTTTCGCGCTCTTAACACGCTGTAAAACGCAGAGCATAACCAATTACGCCAAAGTCACCCGCGCAAACTTTCGTTTGCCCACCTGCACCACATACACGCCTGCTGCGAGCTTGAGGCCTTTGTCGCTCACCACGCTGGAATCTACACGCACGCCTGCGCCGTCTACCAAACGGCCTGCCTCCGATGATGAAGCAGCCAGACCTGCTTGTTTGAGCAGCTGCGTGATGCCTAGGCCTTCGGGCAATGCTGGCAGTGTGATTTCAGCGATTTCATCGGGCACGCCACCTTTGCTTCGGTTTATAAAATCTTGCTCTGCCGCGTCAGCCGCCGCCGCGCTGTGAAAGCGCGTGGTGATTTCTTTGGCGAGCATGACCTTGGCGTCTTTGGGGTTGCGGCCTGCAGCCACTTCGGCGCGCAGGGCGGCTATGTCGGCCAATGATTTGAAGGACAGCAGGGTGTACCAGCGCCACATCAGCACATCGCTGATCGAGAGCGTTTTGGCAAACATGCTGTTGGCGTCTTCGCTGATGCCGATGTAGTTGTTTTTGCTTTTGCTCATTTTCTCCACGCCGTCTAGACCTTCGAGCAGGGGCATGGTGAGGATGCATTGCGGCTCTTGGCCGTATTCGGCTTGCAGGTGGCGGCCCACCAGCAGGTTGAATTTTTGGTCTGTGCCGCCTAGCTCTAGGTCGCTCTTGAGCGCCACCGAGTCGTAGCCCTGCATCAGCGGGTATAAGAATTCGTGGATGCTAATCGACTGGCCCGTGGTGTAGCGCTTGTGAAAATCGTCGCGCTCCATCATGCGCGCCACGTTGTATTTGGCCGCCAGCTGGATCATGCCGCGCGAGCCCAGCGCATCGCCCCATTCGCTGTTGTAGCGGATCTCGGTTTTGCTGTCGTCCAGCACCAGTGAGGCTTGTTTGTAATAGGTCTGCGCATTCGCTTCAATTTGCTCCTTGGTGAGTGGCGGCCGCGTAGTGTTGCGGCCCGATGGGTCGCCAATCAGTGTGGTGAAATCACCAATCAAAAAAATCACCGTGTGGCCCAAGTCTTGCAGTTGGCGCATTTTGTTGAGCACCACGGTGTGGCCAATGTGGATATCGGGCGCGGTAGGGTCAAGGCCCAGCTTGATGCGCAGGGGCTGGCCCGTGCGCTCTGATTTTTGCAGCTTTTTCACCCAATCGGCCTGCGGAATCAGCTCCTGTACGCCGCGCAGGGTAATTGCCAGCGCTTCTTGCACCTTGTCAGAGGGTGCAGCAGCTGCAGAAGATTCGGGCGTAACGGCTTGATTCATAAGGGTTTTTTGAGGCATTGTCGAGGCTATGTGGTGAACTTATCGCGCTATACTAGTCGATTACGCCTTAAATTTTAAGTGAAGTTGCGCCGCCAGCGTTGGCGGTGCACAGCCGTTAACTGCTGGACATGTGATGATTCACCAAGTTTTAAATTCGATTGACAGCGCTTGGATGCGCCTGTCGCAGTTGCCTTCTCGCAAGGCGGCCGCTGCCGTGGCGGCGCTGCTTTTGGGCACGGGTGCCACTGCTTTTGCCGTGGCCAATTTGGTGCCCGATGCGTCCCAAGTGCCGGTGCTGCAAATAGTGGAGCCGGTGCAAAGCTTGCAATCTCAGACCGATCCCCAGGCTGTTTTGCAGTCTGGCCAGCCGCGCAGCCTGCTGTCGGCCGACGCGCTGGCCGATTTGCGCCTGTACCGCTCTGACATCACCCGATCTACCGACAGTGCCGACACGGTGCTGCGCCGTTTGGGCGTGAACGACCCGCAAGCGGCCAACTACTTGCGCGCTGACAACGCAGCACGCGCTGGCGTTTGGGGCCGCCCAGGCCGCATTGTGGCCGCTGAGGTGGACCCAAGCCAGCGCTTAACCAAACTCACGGTGCGCTGGGCTCCGCAAGACGACGGCATGTTCAACCGCCTCACCGTGGAGCGCAGCGCCAGCGGCTACAGCACCAAACTCGAAACTGCGCCTTTGCTAGCCAGCACGCGCCTAGCAGGCGGGGTGATTCGCTCATCGCTCTTTGCCGCAACGGACGATGCCAGCATCCCCGATGCCGTTGCTTTGCAAATTGCCGAAATTTTCGAGTCCGAGATTGATTTTCACAGCGATTTGCGCCGTGGCGACCGCTTCAGCGTGGTGTACGAAACGCTGCAAGCCGATGGCGAGCCGATCCGTGCTGGCAAGGTGCTCAGCGCCGAATTCGTCAACGGCGGCAAAACACGCCAAGCCATGTGGTTTCAAGAAAGCGGCTCGGCTAAGGGTGGCTACTACGGCTTTGACGGCAAAAGCACGCGCCACGCTTACCTTGCTTCGCCGCTGGAGTTCTCCCGGGTGAGCAGCGGTTTTAAGATGCGCTTTCACCCGATTTTGCAAAAATGGCGCGCCCACTTAGGCGTAGACTTTGCAGCGGCCACTGGCACGCCTGTGCGCTCGGTGGGTGATGGCGAGGTGAGCTTTGCAGGCTGGCAAAACGGCTTTGGCAATGTGGTGTTTGTGCGCCACCGCAACGACCACGAAACCGTGTATGCCCACCTGAGCAAAATCATGGTCAAAAAAGGCCAACGCATCAGCCAAAGCGAGTATGTGGGCTTGGTGGGAGCCACTGGCTGGGCGACTGGCCCGCACCTGCATTTTGAGTTTCGCATAGCTGGCCAGCACCACGACCCCATGACGATTGCGCAGCAAAGCGAGTCCGTGCCAATCAATGCCGCATCGCGCCCCGCCTTTGAGCGCTTGGCCAAAGTGCTGCAACCCCAGCTGCAAGCAGCCGCGGGCATGCGCTTGGCCAGCGCGCAGTAGTTTTGCGCGGCTAGCCCCTAGTTTTTGGCTGCTGTTGCCCATGGCTAATCCGCAAAGCCAGCTACCAGCCCAGTACATCATTGGCCTGATGTCGGGCACCTCGCTAGACGGGGTAGACGGTGTATTAGTGGAGTTTTTTGAAGAAAAAACCCGCAATGTCAGCGTCATATCGTCATCTTTCGCTCCACAATTAGTAGCAGAGCTGCTGGCGCTCAACACCTCGGGAGTAGACGAATTACAGCGCGGCGCGCGCGCGGCCAACGCGCTGGCGCAGGTGTATGCGCAGGTGGTACATGGCCTTTTGGCTGACTCTGGCCTAGAGCCCAGCCAAATCAGCGCCATCGGAGTGCATGGCCAAACGGTGCGCCACCAGCCGCAGTGGCTCGCCGCTGGTCAAGATGGACAGTTGGGTTTAAGTAATCAGACCGACAAGACTGACATGGCTGGCTACACCATCCAGCTAAACAACCCCGCCTTACTGGCTGAATTAACAGGCATCGATGTGGTGGCCGATTTTCGCGGCCGCGACGTGGCCGCCCGCGGGCAGGGCGCGCCACTTGCACCGTTTTTTCACCAAGCGTGGTTTGCGCAAGCGGGCCGCAGCGTGGGCGTGCTCAATATTGGCGGCATCAGTAACCTCACGGTGCTAGATGGCGCGCACATCGCCGCTGGCTTTGACTGCGGCCCGGGCAACGCGCTCATGGACATGTGGTGCAAGCAGCACACCGGCGCCGCCTATGACGATGCTGGCGCGTGGGCAGCGGGCGGTGCGGTGCATGCACCGCTCTTGCACGCTCTGCAAAACGAAGCATACTTTGCCCTACCAGCGCCCAAGAGCACGGGGCGTGATTTGTTTAACGCGGCGTGGTTAAACGCCAAACGCGCGTCTTTTGCAGATATAAACCCACGCGATGTGCAAGCCACCCTCACCGAGCTGACCGCATGGGCCTGCGCGCAAAGCTTGTTTGCGTATCCAGCGGCCAGCGAGTTAATCGTCTGCGGCGGCGGCGCGCTCAACAGCCATTTGATGCGCCGCATCAGCGCCTTGGTGCAAGCGCAGCTGCCAGCTGTGCATGTGCACTCCAGCGCCCAGCGCGGCCTGCCGCCCCTGCAAGTAGAAGCCACCGCCTTTGCGTGGCTCGCCCGCAAGATGCTGCTGCGTGAAGCGCTGCCTTTGTATACAGTCACGGGAGCGCGTGGGGCGAGGGTGCTGGGGGCTTTGTATCCTGCTTAATTTTTGTACGGCTTAGCCGCCCGCGACCGCGCCAGTGCGCTGCCCGCTCGCGCCCAGAGTGCCGGCCCGCTGCGCGGGAAGCATCTCCAGTACTCGCTTTTTGGGGAGTGTTCATAACTCGGGCTTCGCCCTCAAACAGATGAACACTCTGATCCCAAAAAGCTGCGTGCTTCGAGCCCGTCCCCATGGATGCCAAGCCGGCAGCGCACTTGCGCGGTCGCAGTCTGGGTGGCTACTAGGGCAGCGCTTACGCACTTACATTTGCATTTTTAAGAAAAAAAGCGACAATGTCACCGTCATATGGTCATAGTACACTATGCTTTTTATAGTAAATATTTTTTTCTACAGTTAAAAAAGCAACAGTGACCCATGCCAGTCCAAACCCCAATTCGTAGTCTATAGTTGCAACCAATCACCTTATGCTTCACAAGGAGAACGCGCTTGGCATTTGAATGGAAATACGCTACCGATGGCATGAACTGGGACGAACTCTCGGCCTTGTATCGGCTTGCACCGCTCGGCGACAAGAATGTCGCGCACCTGCAAAACGTGTTTGCCAGCAGCATGTTTAAGTGCTTCGTGTACGAAAACGCCAAGCTAGTTGGGGTGGGCAGGGCCTTAGCCGACGGTGCGGATTGTTCCTATATTTGTGACATCGCCGTTCTTCCCAGCCATCAAGGCACGGGCTTAGGCAAACAACTCGTCACGCACTTTATTGAAGTATCCCGAGGTCACAAGAAGATCATCCTCTATGCGGTGCCTGGCAAAGAAGCCTTCTACAAGAAGTTTGGTTTCAAGCGCATGTGTACCGCCATGGCAATCTTCGAGAATCAGAGTATTGCAATGGAGCGCGGGTACATAGATGAAGCTTAACTCCTCATGTCAAGCGTTGAGGCATCATGCAAGGACACGATGTCGTCCTTTGCGAGCTTGATGGTGTTAACGAACTTCACTTTCAATAGCAAACAATGACCATATCACGCTGACATTGGCCAAAATTTCTACAAAAACCCAGTTTCCAGCGTCTGAATCACCTCATCGGCAAAAGCGCTGTAGCTCATGGGGCCGTCGGGGCGCAGCCAAGTGAAAGTCCAGTTGATCATGCCGAACAGCATCATGGTGACTGCTACGGGGTTGGCGCTGGCCATGCGCTGGGGGTAGGCGCGCTGGAGGCTGCGGGCTACGGCGGCTACGATGTCGCGCTGGCGCTGGATGATGAGGCTGCGTTGGGACAATGGTGGAGGCTGCGATTGGGGCAGTGATTGGGGTGATTTTTGATGCAATGGTTGGATTTTTTCTGCATGAGAAGTGTGTAGCTCGTTAGGCTCAGCATACCCAAGCGCCGTAGTGGGCACTAACACTGCGCCTGCCCCGTCCACCGTGTCGCTTAAAAACTTGGTGTCGTTGAGCAGGGCCACGTGTTTGTCGGCCGAGTGCTCGTATTCCATTAAAAAGCTGCGCACCAAGGCGTGCAGTGCCTCGCGGTCGCTTAAGGATTGGCGCTGGGCCCGCGCTTCTGATTCGCCCACCAAAGCCAGCAGGCGCTGGGTGTAACGGTCGAGCAGGTCAAACAACAGGGCTTCTTTGCTGTCGTAGTAGTGGTAAATGCGGGCTTTGGACGCGCCCAGCGCCTGCGCCACAGCGGCCATGCTGGCGGCGGGGTAGCTCATTTGGGCGAAGCAGCGGGCGGCGGCGTCCAAAATGGCATCGCGTTTGAGCTGGTGGTCGGCGGATTGGGGGCGGGCCATGGTGGGTAGTTAAAAATGAAGGGCTAAAACTGCGATTTCGGGCTGAGCCAGTGTGCCAAGCTGGAGTGGTTCAACGGCGAAATGGCAAGGCTTGAATACAAGTGCAGGCGTGGGGTGTAGTATTGCACGGCATTTACTTAACGGAGATCAAACCATGGCATCCCAAGATTTTGCCCAGTATTGCTGCGAGCTGCTCAGCGCCGCGGGCCCGTGCGCGGCCAAGCGCATGTTTGGCGGCTTTGGCATCAGTATTGATGGGCTCACCATTGCCCTGGTGGTTGATTTGGGCAGTGGAGAGCTGCTGTGGCTCAAGGCCGACGAGGCCAGCCGCGCCCAGTACGAAGCCGCAGGCTGCGCCCGCTTCACCTACGACACCAAGCTGGGCCCGCGTGGGGTGAACTACTACAGCGCCCCCGATGAAGCCATGGAATCGCAAGACGCCATGCGCCCGTGGGCGCGCTTGGCGCTGGATTGCGCTTTGAAAGCCCGCAAACCCGTCAAAGTCCCTATTCTTAAGAAAAAACCTGCCAATGTCAGCGTCAAAAGGTCATAGCTCGCTATTAAAAATGTAGTAATAATGGGCGGTGGGCTGCTGGCATCGCTGCTCTGACTGCTGGCCAAACTGGCCGTATAGGCAAGCTGCTGGCTTGCTGAATAACGGGCTACTGGCGCTGCCTGCGCCACGCAGATGGGCAGAGGATCCCAGTCTAAATAAACGGTTTCTTGCATGCCTGCAGCTGGCGCTAGCCCAGCGCCAGTGTCACGGCGCAGCGCCCAAGGCTCTATCACCAAGGCCTCGCCCGCTTTCACCAAGAGGCTTTGGCCAGCGCTCAAAAAATGGTCACCCGGCTGGCTGGGCAGGGTGGCCCACACGCTGCCCTGCTGGATGCGCAAAAGCGCGTCGTGCTGGGGGCGCAGCCCCAGAGCGCGGCCTGATTCAACGCGAAAACTGCCTGCGTGGCTGGGGAGTGTCGCAGTCGGGAGTGTCGCAGTCGTGCGCGCAGAGAGTGACTCAATGGTGGGCAGGGCAGATGGCATGGCGCAAGGGTTTGCTAAAGAGTGGGGTGATGCTGTGTACATGGTGCTGTCCTTTGGTGTAGGTTGGGTGGTGTGGTTTGATTGATGCGTAAATGGCGCGTTTGAGAAAGGCCATGATGCGCGCAAAATAGTTGCCAGTCCAATGAAATAGCAGTACACTATTCATTCTAATTACGCATGAATAAAATTTTTCACAAAGGACGCACTATGCTGCATTCCCAAACCCATTTGCGCACCCGCCCCATCGGCGCTGGCAATCTGCGCGCCTTTGAGGCTGTCTCGCGGCACTTAAATTTTCGAGCGGCCGCTGATGAGCTGGCGCTCACCCAATCAGCCGTATCACGCCAGATTCAGGCGCTAGAAGAAGAAGTGGGTGCTAGCCTTTTTCACCGCCATACCCGTGCGGTGGAAATGTCGGCCGCTGGTGCGGTGCTGCTGCGCACGGTAGTGCCTAGCCTAGAGCGCATTGATGGAGCGGTGCGCCAGATCCGCTCTAACACTGGGCGCAAGATGGTGGCGCTGTCGACTTTTGCGTCTTTCGCATCACTGTGGCTGATTCCACGGCTCGAAGCATTCCAACGCGAAAACGCCGATGTAGACATCCGCATTGATGCTTCAGACTCATTGGTGGAGCTAGAAACCTCCGATTTAGACCTCGTTTTGCGCTACGGGCCTGCCTCGTCTATGCCCGCAGGGGCGGTGCGTTTGTTTGGCGAGCAGCTCACGCCTGTGGCCAGTCCGTGGCTGCTCAAGTCCAGCCCCAGCATCAAAACCGCGCAAGATTTCTCGCGTTTTACCCTCATAGAGGCCGGGGACGCCCAGCGCACCCACCTAGAGTGGCTGTCGTGGCGGCGCTGGTTTGACGAAAAAGACCTGAAAAAAACCGATGCTGCCCGCTGGCTCTACTTCAGCTATGCCTACCAAATGGTGCAAGCGGCTCTTACGGGCCAAGGCATCGTGCTGGCGCGCCTGCCCCTGATAGCCGAGAGCATGGCCAATGGCGACTTGGTCGAACCCCTGCCCAAGCTGCGCATGGACAGCCCCATGGCCTACTGGCTCATTGTGGGCCCGCGCAGCAGCGCCAAACCCGAAATCGCCGCTTTTTGCAACTGGCTGCGCACGCAGGCGCGCATCACGCGCGAAGCGATTGGGGAGATGCCTGATTCGGATGTGCTTACGGGGTCGTTGGACGATTGAGCCCAACGGGCATTTAAGGAAGCTTTTTCGGCTCAACAAAGCGCACCACGCCCGCCGTGTTTTCTGGCGAATTGCCCACCTGACACGCCTGCGCATTGAGCTGGCGCGTCCACTGGCTAAAACGCAGCAGCTCGGGCGGGCTCATGATGCAGGCGGCTTGGCCAAAGGGGTGGCCCAGGTGCAGCAGCTGGTGGCCGATTTCGTGGGTGAGGATGGCGGCAGCGGCTTCTACTGCATCTGTGCTTTGGCCAGCGGTGTCGCCCCGCAGCGCACGGGTAGTGGGGTCTTGCGACAGCATGGGAAACAAGCTGAGCACCGACACCGTGGCATGGCGCGAGGCGAGCGATTGCATGGTTAGCCCAGCGCTCACGCCACCGCGCAGAGCACTGTGCACAAAATTCTCTAGGTATTCCACGCTGGCCAATAATTGGTTGGTAATGACTACTTCAAACGGCCATGGTGCAAGCAGGGGCGCACTGATCCAGCCCAAGTATTCGTGCAGGGGTGAGTCATCCAGCAGGGGCTTACCATCCAGCGCCTGCAGCTGCGTCCAGCCTGCGTAGCGCGCCAGTTGGGTGTCAATGAGTGCTTGGGCAAAAGTCAGTGCGTTAGTGGGCACGGTGTTGCTGAGCAGGTGGGGTGTGGCAAAAGCGATTTGTG
Source organism: Polaromonas sp. (assembly GCA_043728315.1). Taxonomy (GTDB): domain Bacteria; phylum Pseudomonadota; class Gammaproteobacteria; order Burkholderiales; family Burkholderiaceae_C; genus JAAFIP01. Next base: position 30,355 of record JAYTMT010000128.1, read on the forward strand.
CGCTCAGGGCGTCGTGGTTGCGTGGCAGGTTTTTCGCCGTGGTTTCCACAAGGCGTTTACGGTCTCCTGTGCCGTTTTTGAAGTCGTAGGTGAGCGCTTTGGTTTTGCTCCAAAAATCCGCGTTCATGCCTGCAAAAAGCGTGTGGATAGGGCGCTCGTCGATGTCGGAGAATTGAAGATGCAAGCCAAAATGCGCCTGCACCATCTCGGCTGTGCGTGCCAGCACACCAGCGAGCAGCTCGGGCGATGCCCGCTCTATGCGCGGGTTGTGCGCATAGACCACACGCATGGGCTGGGGCTTACTGGGCTTGGGAAGAGGCAAAAATCGCCGTGGAAAATACAAATCGCCCAGCGTGGCTTGAGCCATGGCAGCAGATGAAGCAAAAACAGATGAAAAAGCGCTGGCAAGAAGTAACCCGCGCCGAGACATGCCAAGCGCGCCAGAGTTACGCCGAACGGAGGATTTTGGGTACTCCCGCATGACGACGGGCGGCGTAACTCTGGCGCGCTTGGGCGCTGCCAGATCAAAGAAGGGGAGTCCAGAAAACACAGCAAAAGACTCAAGGAAAGGCCTGCCCCAAATCCGTCAATATAGCATCCAGCGCCACATCATGCGGCTCGGGCGCAAAATCTGGCACATAGCCGTGGGAGTAGCCTAGCCCCACGGTCACAGGTTTAGGGCTCAGAGCGGCCAACGTGCGGTCATAAAAGCCGCCGCCGTAGCCCAGCCGGTAGCCTTTGTCGCCATAGCCCACGCAGGGCACAAAGAGCAGGCTGGGCACTACTATTTCAGTGTCTTTGGGTTTGGGGATGCCGTAGGCATCTTCTTCCATCGGGCAGCCGGGATACCAAGCGTAGAAAGTCAGGGTTTTGTTGATTTTGTCGACCACGGGCAGGCCAATTTTGCGTTTTGGCACCTCGCCAGAGCCTTCCTCGCCAGCGGGCACTTTGGTGATAGACGCTATAAAATTCAGTGCATCATATGACCGTCTCTCGCCGACATCTGGCAAATTTTTCTCAAAGTTTCCCAAAACACCATCCTCTTGCCAACGGTACAGCGCAGGCAGCGGGTCAAACTCGCCTTTGATGGGCCAATACGCACCAATCACGGTGTCGGGGCGGCTGACCAGCCAAATGCGCATGACGCGCTGGAGCAAATCGGCGCGCTCCAAGCGGTCGGGCATGTCTAATCGTTCGGTGACGAGGCGTTTTCTGAGCGCAATTTTGTCCATAATCGGTGTATGCAAATGATTCAATTGAATAAGACACTCTCCATTGTGGCATTGTTGTGTGCCAACGCCGCTTTTTTGTGCCATAGCCCCACAGCTTGGGCGCAATCCAAAGGCGACGATGCCGTGCTGGACATGAATGCTGCCTTTAAAAACGGCGACAAAAAACGCCTGGCCGCTCTGCTGCCCCAAACCCGAGGCCACGCGCTGGAGCCCTACGCCGCCTACTGGGAGCTCAAGGCGCGCTTGGGCGAGGCCAGCGCCGCCGAGGTGCAAAGCTATCTCACGCAATACGCAGGCACGTACCAAGAAGACCGCTTGCGCAACGACTGGCTGCTGCTGCTTGGGCAAAGGCGAGACTGGACCGCATTTGCCGACGCGCACCCTGCGTACCGCATGCAAGACGACCGCGAGGTGCGCTGCTACGCGATACTGGTGCAGCACCTGAAAAAGTCAGCAGATACCAGCCAAGCCATGGCCGACGAGGTGCGCCGCAACTGGCATGGCCTGCGCGACACCGATGACGGCTGCAATCTGGCTGCCGACCGCTTCATAGACGCCAAAAAGCTCAAGCCCGAAGACGCTTGGCGCAAAGCCCGCATAGCGATTGACAGCAACCGCCCGGGCGCTGCCAGTAAAGCGGTGCAAATCGTGGCGCCCGATGCTTCCAGCGAGGTAGCCGCGCTCAACGCCAGCCCCGCGCGCTACCTAGGCGTGCGCAACGCCGCCTCGGGCAATACGCGCCGTGAGCTGGTGGTGTTGGCGCTGGTGAAAATGGCCAACAACGACCCCGATGGCGCCGCCAATGCGCTGGAGGGCAAATGGGCCGACACCTTGCAAGCAGAGGAAAAAAGCTGGGCTTGGGGCGTGATAGGCAAACAAGCCGCGCTCAAGCTCTCGGATGCTGCCAACGGCTATTTTGCCAAGGCCAAAAACGAACACTTAAGCGACGACCTGCTGGGCTGGAAAGTGCGCGCCGCCCTGCGCAGCTCCCCGATGGCCAAGGGCTGGCCCGTGGTGCTGGCTGCGGTGAATGCCATGGGCGACGATGCCCGCAAAGACCCGACGTGGGCGTATTGGAAAGCCCGCGCCCTGCGTGCTGTGTATCCGAGCATGGCGGTGGCCGCACCAGCAGCCGCTGCCAGCGCAGTGCCCGTAGCGCCCAGCCTGCGCCCCGAATTGGCCGAGGCGCAAAGCCTGCTCGAATCCATTGCCTCGCCACGCGGCTTCTATGAAATACTAGCCGCCGAAGAGCTGGGCCGCAAAATCACCGCGCCCGAGCGGCCAGCACCTGTCACGCCCGAAGAAAAAGAAGCCGCCCGCCTCAACGCAGGCCTGAACCGCGCCCTGTACGCCATAGCCATAGGCCTGCGTGCCGAGGGTGTGCGCGAGTGGAACTACAGCACCAACCTGCACACCCGTGGCGGCATGGCCGAGCGCGAGCTCTTGGCCGCCGCCCAGTTTGCTTGCGACAAAGAAGTCTGGGACCGCTGCATCAACACCAGCGAGCGCAGCAAAGAGGCTTTTGACCACGAGCAGCGCTTTCCCATGCCGTTCAAAGACGCGGTGGTCAAGCGCAGCCGCGCCATCAACCTAGACCCCGCCTATGTATACGGGCTGATTCGCCAAGAAAGCCGCTTCATCATGGACGCACGCTCGCATGTAGGCGCCTCTGGCCTGATGCAGGTGATGCCCGCCACCGCCAAATGGACGGCTAAAAAGCTGGGCATGGACGGCTTCACTGCTGACCAAATCAACAACCGCGAGACCAATATCGCCATTGGCACAGGCTACCTTAAATTCGTGCTCGACGACTTCAACGGCTCCATGCCCATGGCCGCTGCGGCGTACAACGCCGGTCCGAGCCGCCCACGCGCATGGCGCAACGGGCCTGTGATGGAGGCAGCAGCATGGGCAGAAAACATCCCTTTTGCCGAGACGCGCGACTATGTGAAAAAAGTATTGGCTAACACGACAGTGTATGCCGCAGTGATTACTGGCCAGCCGCAGTCTATGAAGGCGCGGCTGGGCAGCGTGGGCCCGCGCGAAGGCGCAGCGCCTGAGCCTAACAAGGACATCCCTTGAAAATACCTGTTTTGTTACCCATAGCCAGCAAGCATTTGCCACGCATTCATGCGTTGCGCCAAGCCGCTGTAGCAGCACCCCATAAGGATTTAGCATGAATGTTCTCGTTTTAGGCGGCAGCGGCTTTGTGGGCCGCCATGTTTGCGAAAAGCTGGCCGCAGCTGGCCACAGCATCACCGTGCCCACGCGGCGTTTGGCGGCGTCTAAGCATTTGCTGCCCTTACCGCGCTTAACTTTGGTGCAGGCTGATGTGCATGGCGAGGGTGTTTTGTCGCGCTTGGTGGCAGGGCATGACGCTGTAGTGAATTTAGTGGCCGTGCTGCATGGCGATGCAGCGCGCTTTGGGCACGCCCATGTAGCGCTGCCGCAAAAAATAGCGAGCGCCTGCAAGGCCACAGGTGTGCGCCGCATCGTGCACATCAGCGCCTTGGGCGCAGCGCTGGATGCGCCGTCAATGTACCAGCGCAGCAAGGCGCAAGGCGAGGCCGTGCTCAGCAGTTCGGGGCTTGACGTAACTATGCTGCGCCCCAGCGTGGTGTTTGGCGCGGAAGACAAGTTTTTAAACCTGTTTGCCTCGCTGCAAAGCGTGGCACCCTTCATGCCGCTGGCAGGGGGCGCTACCCGCTTTGCACCCGTGTGGGTGGAAGACGTGGCGCAAGCAGTGGTGAATAGTTTGACGCGCAGCAATGCAGTAGGCCAAACCTACGAAGCCTGCGGCCCCGATGTGCTCACGCTCAAGCAAATCGTGCAGTTGGCTGGCAAGCTGGCAGGTTGCCAGCGCCCCGTGATTGGCCTGCCCCTGTGGCTGGGCCGCTTGCAAGCCGCCGCTATGGAGTGGCTGCCCGGCGAGCCCCTGATGAGCCGCGACAACGTGGATTCGCTCAAGGTCGACAACCTGTCCGATGGCCACACCCAAGGCCTAGCAGCGCTGGGCATCATGCCCGCATCGGTGTACGCCATAGCGCCCAGCTATATTGGCCCTGCGCGTGTAATGGACAAGTACCGCGGCGTGCATTGATGCGCCAGCGTTGCCAAATACGCTGCGCTTTTTCACTAAATCAACGGCGCACCCAGGCTAGGATGGGTCTTCATTCATAAGGATACGGTCTTCATTCGTAAGGATACATATGCAGCTACTGATCGGCAACAAAAACTATTCCTCCTGGTCCATGCGTCCATGGGTCATGCTCAAAAATGCGGGCATTGCGTTTGACGAAGTGCTGGTGCGCTTTGACGCATTTGGCGCGGGCTCCACATTCAGCGCCACAATTAGCAAAACCAACCCCGTAGGCAAAGTGCCCTGCATAGTTCATGACGGCTTTGCCGTGTGGGACACTTTGGCCATTGCCGAATACGCAGCCGAAACATTCCCCGATAAAAAGCTCTGGCCGCAGGATGCCAAGCACCGCGCCCGCGCCCGCAGCATTTGCGCCGAAATGCACAGCGGCTTTGGCGCCCTGCGCAGCGCCTGCCCCATGAACATCGAAGCCAGCCTGCCTCAGGTGGGCGCGCTGGCTTTGCGCGACAAACCAGCTGTGCGCGCCGACCTAGCCCGCATCGAATCCATGTGGACAGAGCTCTTGGCCCAGCACGGCGGCCCATTCCTCTTTGGCCAGTCTTTCACCATCCCCGATGCCTACTTCGCCCCCGTGTGCATGCGCCTGAAAACCTACGCCCTGTCTGCAAACCCTGCCATCAACGCCTACATAGAGCGCATCTGCGCAGCCCCCGGCGTGTCGCACTGGATAGCCGATGCGCTGCAAGAAAACGATTTTCGGGATTTTGAAGAGCCGTATCGGTTGGGGCGCTGATTACAAATCGCGGCCGGTCTGCAGTTTGTATTCGCCGCTAACAGTAGCAAACCAGCCTTTTTGCAGGCCCGCGCTGGTGGCGCTGGTATCCAGCACTTTTTTGATGGCTTGCACAAAGTCTAGGCGTGTCGTGAAGCTGGGGTATTTTGGCTTTTTTGCATACCAAGTAGCAGGGCGAATGTTGAATGCCACGCCTTGCTTCCATTGGATTTTAAGCACTGAACGCTCTGAAGCAGAGCAGATTTCCCAAACCTTTTTGAGCCACATGTTTTTGATGGCAATGCCGCTGGCGTTTTCTTCGTACTCAAAGATCAAATAATCAGAATCCAAACGGTGCGGGTGCGTGGTGAGTGATCGGCAATAGGCCATGAAATTGGCCACATCGAAATTCGGTGATTTTTTAAAGCACTTTACTTCCAGTAAATCGACACGGTCGTCGCTGCCGTGCATTAAAAAATCGGGAAACTCCTGGGAGTTGGCCTTGAGGCGGTAGGCAATACCTTTGCTGTCCATGAAGCTTTTGAGCCACTCTTGAATCACATTGCCCACAATCGAGCTGTCGCGCACCAAGGTTTTCAGGCCATTCAACTCGAAATAAGTGTGCCCTGTGGCGCCAATCATGCCCGAGCGCTTGAGTTCATCAAATAGTTGCTGTGCACACATGCGTTCTTTATTTGATTAAGCGCAGCGCCACAGCCTTGATTACGGGCGGCATCACGGTGTTGCCAATCAGGTCAAAGGCTTTGGCGTAGTCGTCCTCACCCAGCGCATAGCTGTCGGGGAAGCCAGAAAACCGCAAACCCTCACGCACCGTGATGCTGCGCACGCCCAGCTTGGTCGCCACCGCAAGTTTGCCCGCTTCGGTGGCCACAATGGTGGGAGCCACGTCTTGTGGGTCGATGATTTTGGCTAAGGGAAATGAGAGTTTTCCCGCCACTATGTTGTAGCCCTTGGGCGCACCAGTGTGCGCCACACGTTTGGTGATGCCGTCCACCACCACCTTCTTTTTGGGGTGCTCAAACTTCACATAGCCTTTGGCGCACAGGTCTTCAATATTGGTTTCGAGCTTGGCGTGGTCATAAAACGTGCGAATCTCTGCCAAAGTCAAAGGCATGCCGTCCATCCAGTCAATGCCTTTGTCTGCGGCCCATTTCTTAGAGCGGCGTTGGGTCAAAATCAAATTAAGCATTTTCTTTTGCTCAGCGTTGACTTTGCCTTTGATTTCTAAATCCCAGCTGTGGATATTGTTGTCGCCACCGCGCTTGTCTTTGATGGATTTGCCAATCAAATCTGAGGGCGCAAATTTGTCTGACAAGAGCTTGGTAAAGGCCGTGTGCTGCACTGGTTTGTTGTGCTCTATGCTGCTTTCCACGCTTTTGAAAACGCGCTCAAAATTTTGCAAATCAGGCAGGTGCTTTTTGTGGCCCACAATGTAGATGCGCTTGCGTTTTTGCGGCACGCCAAACTCTGAAGAGTCCAGCACCTGCCAGCTTACTTTGTAGTTCAGCTCATGCAGTTTGGCCAAGATCACCTTGAGGGTATCGCCTTTGTCATGCGTAGCCAAACCGTCCACATTTTCTAGCAAAAAACCTTGCGGTTTTTTCACTTTCAAAATCTGGTGGATGGTGAAAAACAAGCCGCCGCGCTCGTCTAAAAACCCATTGCGCTTGCCTGCGGAGCTAAAAGGCTGGCAGGGAAAGCCCGCCAGCAAATAGTCAAAAGCGGGAATGCTCTTAGGGTCAATTTGCGTGATGTCGCCGTGGATGGCATGGTCTGCAAAATTATGCTTATACACCCCAACAGCAAATTCTTTGATTTCACTGGTAAAAACGCAGCGCGATTGCAGCTTTTTATCAGCGCAGGCCTGCTCAAAGCCCAGCCGCGTGCCGCCCAAACCCGCAAACAGGTCGATGAAGCGCAGGGTGGCGACTGGCGCAGCCGCGTCGTCAGCGCCAGGGCCAGCGTCCGGCGCTTGCGGTAAAAACGATTCGGTTTTGTCCATGTCCATCACGTAGGTAAATAAATCGCGTTTCATGGCTGCTCCAGGGCATTAAAACTGTTATTTTATACAGTTTTAATGCCCTGTGCAACTGCGCTATCGTAGACGATCTTGGGCTGCAAAAAGCCGCCGCGTTCGCAATAGTCCTCCTCTACACTTGAGCCCATGCAAATTTACTTAGTTGGCGGCGCTGTCCGCGATGCCTTGATGGGCTTGGCCGTGAAAGACCGTGACTATGTGGTGGTAGGCGCTAGGCCCGAGGAGTTGGTGGCGCTGGGTTACACGCCTGTGGGCAAAGACTTTCCGGTGTTTTTGCACCCCCAAACCAAGCAAGAGTATGCGCTGGCGCGCACCGAGCGCAAAACGGCGCGGGGCTACCATGGTTTTAGTTTTTATGCCGATGCCGATGTGAGTCTGGAGATGGATTTGGTGCGGCGCGACCTTACTATCAATGCTATAGCGCTACATGACCATATGACGCTGACATTGGGTGAAAATGTTATAAATTTACTGGATAAACAGCATTTGATAGACCCCTACGGTGGCCAGCGCGACATAGCGGCCAAAGTGCTGCGCCATGTGAGTTTGGCCTTTGCCGAAGACCCGGTGCGGATTCTGCGGGTGGCGCGTTTTGCGGCGCGGTTTAGCGACTTCTGCGTTGCGCCTGAAACCAATGTGTTGATGCAGCGCATGGTAGTGCACGGCGAGGTGGACGCGCTGGTGGCCGAGCGGGTGTGGCAGGAGCTGGCTAAGGGGCTGATGGAGGACAAGCCCTCACGCATGTGCGAGGTGCTGCGCAGTTGCGGCGCGCTCAAAGTGTTGCTGCCCGAGCTGGATGCCCTGTGGGGCGTGCCCCAGCGGGCGGATTACCACCCCGAGGTGGATACGGGCGTGCACGCCATGATGGTGATCGACATGGCCGCGCGCCTGCAAGCGCCGCTGGCTGTGCGCTGGGCCTGCTTGATGCATGATTTGGGCAAGGGCACCACGCCAGCAGACGTGCTGCCGCGCCACATAGGCCATGAAATCCGTAGCGTACACTTGGCCCGCGCTGTTGCAGCGAGGTTTAAAGTGCCCACCTTGTGCAAAGAGCTGGCCGAAGTGGTGGCGCGCGAGCATGCCAACATCCACCGCTGCTTGGATTTAAATGCCGCCGCAGTCATGCGCCTGCTAGAGCGCTGTGATGCACTGCGCCAGCCCAAGCGCTTTGAAGACGTGTTGCTGGCTTGCGAATGCGATGCGCGGGGGAGACTGGGGCTAGAGGAATCGGCTTATCCGCAGCGCCCGCATCTGCTGGGTGCGCTCAAAGCAGCGCAGGCAGTTGCTACATTTGAAATAGCGAAGAATGTCGAGGCGACGCTGACAATAGGCAAAAATGCTGGATTAATGATTGGGGAAGCGATTGCCAAGGCGCGGGAGGGGGCGGTCAAGCAGTATTTGGCTACTGTTTCTGTCCAAACGGCCAGCTAAAACCATTCCCGTTCGTTTGGGGATTGTCCAAGCCTTCTCCAGCCAGTTAATAGCCTAGGGCTGCACAGCAAAAAGTCAACAATATTGAATTTGCTTACGCAAGTCACTCATTCAATCGCAGATCAATACGGGCAGGGCAGATCCAGCGCCCCCATCAACAAGATCTCCAGCGCTTCCATCTCCAGCGCTTCCATCTCCAGCGCATCACGGTCATTGGTTTCGTGGTCGTAGCCCTGCGCATGCAGAGCGCCGTGGATCAGCAGGTGGGCATAGTGGTGGTGCAGCGGCTTGCTTTGCTCGGCCGCCTCGCGCGCCACCACAGGGCCGCAGAGCACCAAGTCGGCGCAGACCACGGGCTCGGTGGCGTAGTCAAAGGTGAGGATATTGGTGGCGTAGTCTTTGTGGCGAAACTGCTTATTCAAGGCGCGCGCTTCGTCTTCGCCCACAATCCGCACCGTGATCTCGGCCGCGCCTTGGCAGGCATGCGCCACCCAGCGCTTGACCAGCACGGCTGTGCAAGCTGCTTTATGCAGCGCGCGGCCGTCAAATGCGCCCCATTGCAGACTGATGTCGGTGGTCATAGGTTTAGAAGGCAGTTATATGAAAAATTAGGTCAATGTCATCGTCATATGGTCAAAGTACGCTATTTATTTAGTAGTCTTTCGTGCCAGCTTAGGCGCAGCGCCCGCCGCATCATAGGCATCCACAATCCGCGCTACCAGTGGGTGGCGCACCACGTCGGCGCTGGTGAATCGGCTGATTGCTACGCCTTGCACGTTGCGCAGCACGCGCTCAGCGTCGATCAGGCCGCTGGGCTGCTCGGGGGGCAAATCGATTTGGCTGACATCACCCGTTACCACCGCTTTGCTGGCAAAACCGATGCGGGTGAGGAACATTTTCATTTGTTCGGGCGTGGTGTTTTGCGCCTCGTCTAGGATGATGAAGGCGTGATTCAGCGTGCGCCCGCGCATGAAGGCTAGCGGCGCAATTTCTAGCTGCTGGCGCTCAAACGCTTTGACCACTTTGTCGTAGCCCATCAGGTCGTACAGCGCGTCGTACAGGGGGCGCAAATAGGGGTCGATTTTTTGCGTCAAATCGCCGGGCAAATAGCCCAAGCGTTCGCCTGCTTCCACCGCAGGCCGCGTGAGCACTATGCGCTGCACGCTGCTGCGCTCCAGCGCGTCCACGGCGCTGGCCACGGCCAAATAGGTTTTGCCAGTGCCCGCAGGGCCTATGCCCAGCGTGATGTCGTGGGCGGCGATGTTGTCCAAATACTGGGCTTGGTTGGGGCTGCGCGCCTTCAAGTCGGCGCGGCTTTGCAATATGGAACTCGTCTCTTGGTCAGAGGCACGCCCCGTTTTGGCAAAGGCCGCGCTGCCTGAGATCATCAGTTGCAGTTGCATCAGCGGGATGGGCTTAGCAGCCATTTCATACATGGCTTGCAAGAGCGTGAGTGCGCGCTCGGCCTGCGCTTTGGGGCCATTGATTTTGAAAATTTCGTGGCGGTGGGCAATCTCCACCTTGCAGTCGGCCTCCACCATGCGCAGGTTTTCGTCCATGGGGCCACACAGGTGGCCTAGGCGGGTGTTGTTGGCGGGGGAAAAGCTGTGGCGCAGGATCATGCGCCTATCATAGCCCTGTGCAGCGCAATAGCAGCTAGACCTGTGCGAAAATACAGCCTTGAGCGGACACCACAGGGCGTTTAACCTACGGAGAGCACAGCATGATTGGCAGAATAGCAGGCGTTTTGATTGAGAAAAACCCGCCACAGGTATTGGTGGACTGCCAAGGCGTGGGCTACGACGTGGACGTGCCGATGAGCACGTTTTATAACCTGCCCGCGCTGGGCGACAAAGTAAGCTTGCTCACCCACCACGTGATTCGTGAGGACGCGAATATTCTCTACGGCTTTGCCACCCAACAAGAGCGCGCCACCTTCCGCCAGCTCATCAAAATATCGGGCGTGGGGCCCAAAATGGCGCTGGGCATCTTAAGCGGCATGAGTGTGGCGGAATTGAGCCAGACCATTACCCTGCAAGACGTGAACCGCTTAACTAAGCTCCCCGGCATAGGCAAAAAAACCGCTGAACGCTTGCTCTTGGAGCTCAAAGGCAAGCTGGGCGCAGACATTGGTGCAGGCGCATTGCCCGTAGACGACACGCAAATCGACATCTTGCAAGCCTTGGTAGCGCTAGGCTACAGCGACAAAGAAGCTGCGGCTGCGCTCAAGGCGCTGCCTAAAGATGTGGGTGTGAGCGAGGGCATTAAATTGGCGCTCAAGGCGTTGGCCAAATGAGTATACAAACCGACGATTTCGCCCCTGCAGCGCCGATTACGCGGGTGATTTCTGCTGCGCCTGACTCGCCGCGTGAGGAAGCGATTGAGCGGGCTCTGCGGCCTAAGCTCTTGGATGAGTATGTAGGGCAGGCCAAGGTGCGCGAGCAGCTGGAGATATTCATTGGCGCGGCGCGGGGCAGGCAGGAGGCGCTAGACCATGTGCTGCTGTTTGGGCCGCCGGGATTGGGCAAAACGACACTCAGCCACATCATCGCGCATGAGCTGGGTGTGAACCTGCGGCAAACATCCGGGCCGGTGCTAGAAAAGCCCAAAGACTTGGCGGCGCTGCTGACGAATTTAGAAAAAAACGATGTCTTATTTATTGACGAGATTCACCGCTTGTCACCTGTTGTAGAAGAGATTTTGTACCCTGCGCTAGAAGACTACCAAATCGACATCATGATTGGCGAGGGGCCTGCTGCACGCTCTATCAAACTAGATTTGCAGCCCTTCACACTGGTGGGTGCCACCACCCGCGCAGGTATGTTGACCAACCCACTGCGTGACCGCTTTGGTATTGTGGCGCGGCTTGAGTTTTATACCGCTCAAGAGCTGGCGCGTATCGTCAAACGCAGCGCAGCACTGCTGAATGCGCCGATGGACGAAGAAGGTGGTTTTGAAATAGCCCGCCGCTCACGTGGCACACCGCGTATAGCCAACCGCCTGCTGCGCCGCGTGCGCGACTATGCAGACGTTAAAGGCAAGGGCATCATCACTCTCGACATTGCTAACCTCGCACTCAAAATGCTGGATGTTGACCCGCAAGGCTTTGACATCATGGACCGCAAACTACTGGAATGCGTCATCCACCGTTTTGACGGCGGCCCCGTGGGGCTAGACAACATTGCCGCCAGCATTGGCGAGGAGCGCGACACGATTGAAGATGTGATCGAGCCGTTTTTGATTCAGCAAGGTTTTTTGCAGCGCACCCCGCGTGGGCGTATTGCTACGTTAGCGGCCTACAAACACTTGGGTGTCGTGCCGCCGAAAAACGGTGTGGATTTATTTGGCGTGTGACGCACTAACAAGCCCACAAGTTTGCGCCCATGGCTAAGAGAAAAAAACTCTCTGACAAGCAGATGGAAGGTAGGCGCCGATACTACGAGCAAGCCTGGCACCACCGAAGCCCACCGTCTGAGCTTAAGCAAGCCAACACTACCCCTGGTGCGCTGCGAGTGATTCAGTCTTGCATGTTGGCCAGCTTGGTGTGCGCTATGGTTTGGTACGCCGTTGCTGCCATAGTGCATGGCAGTGCGTCTATTTTTATCGTTGAAGGTTTTATGACCATCGATGGTTTGGCTGCTATCACCTATGGCATCAGTGTTTTGCTGCTGGCCGCTGGCTATGCTCTGCACGTGCACGAGCGCCACTGGCCCCGCTACAAGCCTGACCAATACCGCCAGCTGCGACGCACAGCCTATTGGACTGCTGCGGTGTTTTTATGTTTAGCCCTGCTGGTATTTTTAATAAGCTTTAAGGTCATGCCTGAACTACAACGTGCCCTTATCGCACCGCAAGCTAGCTGGCCGCTGTGGCCTACTGCGGCCAGCTGGCGTGTATTTTTATATTTCTCACAA
>JAYTMT010000129.1:0-11775 GCA_043728315.1 Polaromonas sp.
CTTTGCGGCTCTTGTCGATACCCTCAGGGCACAACCGCCTCAGCCAAACTTCGCCTGACTCTTAGGTGAGCGCTGAAAACTGGGCTGAGTAGTTACGAATTTTTATAAACTAGCGCGCGCATTATTTTCGCAAGTCAGTCAATAAATCCTCAACAGAATCAAATGGTTTTGAATAATCTTGGCTTGTCAAATTCTTGGCTGTTGCGGCATTTGGTGTGTGTTCGATAGGAAAAGGGATAGACTTTGTCTGCCTGACTTGACGAAAAAACAAGCGTATTGCCTGTGCGGGTTTCATTCCGAGGTCGTTTAAAACGGCGAAAGTTTCAGCCTTCTCGGCTTCATCGATCCGAAATTGGTACATGGTTGAGGTGGTCACTTGCTTATCTCCAAACGGTTAAATATAAGTAGTGACATTGTATGCAAAAATTCAATGCCAGTCACAAAAAACAAAACCCGCCTGCGGTATCAAAACCTCATACTCGGCATAGCCGTACTAGCAGGCCAAGGAAGACCAAGGGGTCAGGTCTTGAATCACGGCCAAGGGTCAGCCAAGGGGTCAGTCAGTCAAGCAGCCACGGGGTCAGCAAGCAGCCAAAGCAGCCAAAGAGCAGCCAAAGCAGCCAAAGGGTCAGGTCTTGTATTAACACATTCAAAAATAGCTGACTCATATTTACATAGCAGCATATGACCATATAACGCTGACATTGGCAGTATTTTTACAAAAGATACAAATCTAAGCACGAAAATCTGCCCAAGCGATCCGATTGCCTGCGACCGCGCCAGTGCGCTGCCTGTCTGCGCCCAATCAGATTTGCCGCTCTTGTGGAACAGAAAAATGGGAGATCAGGCTGTCCTTCTGTTTAAGCCCGCAGGGCGAGTTATGGACATTCCTCCCATTTTGAGTACCGCAGAGCTTACCGCCACAACAAGCAAGATACAGGGGCCGGTAAACGGGTGCACGCAGGCAGCGCTCTGGCGTGGGCGCAGACGGCAATTCAAACGCCCTGTACAATTTCTCTCATTTAAACTTAGCGCATCTAGGGCTTTATATGGCACAACAATTTGACGTGATTGTGGAGAAGGATTCTGCTGGCAATTTTGTGGCTTCAGTGCCAGCGCTGATTGGTTGCCACACGCAGGCCAAAACGCTTGACGAGTTGATGGCGCGTATTCGAGGGGTTATAGAGCTGTGCCTTGAGCTGCGCGACGAGGCGTTTGAGCCATTGGATTTTGTGGGAATTCAGCGTGTTTCTATCGCATGAGCACACTGCCCAGTCTGACTGGCAAAGAGCTGCTCGCGGCTTTGCGCAAAGCGGGCTTTGAGCTTCTTCGCACCATAGGCAGTCACCACTTTATTACCCACCCTGATGGCCGTATGACAGTTGTTCCGGTACATGCCGGCGAGACGATAGGCCGGGTCTGTTCGCCAAAATCCTGCGGGACTGTGATTTAAGCCGTGAGCAATTCAAAAAATACATTTAACTCATATTTATATAGCAGTCTATGACCATATAGCGCTGACATTGGCGGTATTTTTATAAAAATACAAATCTATGCAGGAAACCCTACCCAAGTGAACCGCCAGCCTGCGACCGCGCCAGTGCGTTGCCTGCCTGCGCCCAATCAGAGTTGCCGCTCTTGTGGAACGGAAAAATGTGGGATCAGGCTGTTCATCTGTTTGAGCCCAAAGGGCGAGTTATGAACAGACCCCACATTTTGAGTACCGCAAAGCTTCCCACGAAGTGGGCCGGTAAACGGGCGCAGGCAGGCAGCGCACTGGTGCGGGCGCAGACGCTATAAAAGCTAGGTCAGTATGAACCCTTCGACAAGCTCAGGGCGAACGCAATGGTGTGAACCCTTCGACAGGCTCAGGGCGAACGGAATGCTGTGAACATTTCGACGGGCTCAGGGTGAACGGGTGGCATGAACCCTTCGACAAGCTCTGGGCGAACGGGTGGCATGAACCCGCGACGGGCTCTGCGCGCACAGAGTTTGTGCAGCCGCAAAAAACCAAGGGTTTACGCGAACAAAAATTGACTAAAACAAGCGTATTATAGTTACTTAGTATAATTTAAATAACCTCAAAATTTCATCCCTGATCCATGTCCAGCCCATCTATTACCCCGCTCACCGCCCCCAACAGCACCGACATCAGCGTCACCCAGCACGGAGCAGTCACGCAAATCACGCTTAATCGGCCGCAAAAACGCAATGCCTTGAACGATGCCATGGTGTTGGGGCTGGAATATGCGTTTACGCACCTGCCAGAGGGCACGCGTGCGGTGGTGCTCAACGGCGAGGGTACGCATTTTTGTGCGGGGCTGGATTTGAGCGAGCTGCAAGCCCGCGGCACGATTGAGGGCCTGCACCACTCGCGCATGTGGCACCGCGCTTTTAATGCGATTGAAAAGGGCAGCGTGCCCGTGGTGGCCGCCCTGCACGGGGCAGTGGTGGGAGGCGGCATGGAGCTGGCCAGCAGCTGCCATGTGCGCGTGGCCGATGAAAGCACGTTTTTCGCTTTTCCTGAGGGTTCACGCGGTATTTTTGTGGGCGGCGGCGGCTCGGTGCGCGCGCCCAAGCTGATTGGCGAACACCGCATGCTCGACATGATGCTCACTGGCCGCGTGTACAAAGCAGCTGAAGGCGTAAGCGTGGGATTTGCCCAGTATTTGGTAGCAACGGGCACAGCACTGGCAAAGGCCATGGAGCTGGCCCAACGCATTGCCACCAATGCCCCTATGACCAACTATGCGCTCTTGCATGCCCTGCCCCGCATTGCAGAGCAGCCGGCTGACCACGGTTTTTTCACCGAAGCCCTGATGGCCAGCATCACTGAAACCGCGCCCGAAGCCCAGCAGCGCGTGGCCGACTTTTTAGAAGGCCGGGGCGCTAAAGTGAAGGCTGATTGACATGCAAAACAGCAACCCGATTGGCGCGCAGTTTCGCCCCTTTACCTTCGGAGTGACCCGCGCGGTGTGCGCCCAGCGCAGTGGCAACCACTATTTGTTGGCCGAGCAAAGCCTAGCGCCCTACCCCCAGCGCATGACCGACAAGCTCTTGCACTGGGCAGCCGCCGCCCCACAGCGCACCCTGTATGCGCGGCGCGACCCTGCTCTGGGTGGCGACTGGCGACACCTCACATTTGCCCAAGCCTTGCAGTCGGCCCGCAGCATTGGCCAAGCCCTGCTTAACCGCGGCCTGTCGGCTGAACGCCCGCTGGTGATCCTCAGCGAAAACAGCTTGGAGCATGCCCAGCTGGCCTTGGGCGCGATGCTGGTAGGCGTGCCCTTTTGCGCTGTGTCGCCAGCCTACAGTTTGGTCAGCCAAGACTTTGACAAGCTCAAACACGTGCTGCAAACGCTCACGCCCGGCTTGGTCTACGCAGCAGATTTCAAGCGCTACGGCCGCGCCATCGCCAGCACCCTGCCCGCTGACACTGAAGTCATACTCGACGCCATTGGTACACAATCTATAGCAGGCTATGACCACAGAGCGCTGACATTGACCAGTTTTTATGAAATATTGGCCACGCAAGCCACGCCAGCCGTGGATGCAGCCATGCAGGCCACAGGGCCGGGCACCATTGTGAAATTTTTGTTCACCAGTGGCTCTACCAAGCTGCCCAAAGCGGTGATTAACACCCAGCGCATGGTCTGCGCCAACCAGCAGCAAATGCGCCAGTCCATGCCTAATATTGCCCAAGAACCATTGGTTTTGGTCGATTGGATGCCGTGGAACCACACCGCTGGCGGCAACCACAACTTTTTCATGGCGCTTTTTAACGGTGGCACGCTGTATATTGACGACGGCAAGCCCACGCCCGCTCTGTTGCCCGAAACCCTGCGCAACCTGCGCGAGGTAGCGCCCACATGGTATTTCAACGTGCCGGTGGGCTTTGAAGCCATCGCCCACGCCATGCAAGACGACATGGCGCTGCGGCGCAACTTTTTTTCGCGCATCCAGCAGCTTTTCTACGCAGGCGCTTCGCTGGCCCAGCCGATTTGGGACAGCCTGTATGCCAGCGCCGAAGCTTCCATTGGCCAGCGCGTGGTCATGACCGCTGGGCTGGGCATGACCGAATCCGCGCCCTTTGGCCTGTTTGTCACCACGCCGCACTCCAAAGCGGGTGATCTTGGCCTGCCCGCCCCGGGGCTGGAGCTCAAACTCGTTCCCATGGGCGACAAAACCGAGATTCGCTACCGCGGCCCCAACATCACCCCCGGCTACTGGCGCAATGCACAGGCCACCACCGAGAGCTTTGACGAAGAAGGCTTTTTTTGCACAGGTGACGCGGTGCTGTGGATTGACACCGCCGACATCCACCAAGGCCTGCGCTTTGACGGCCGCATTGCCGAGGATTTCAAGCTGGCCACGGGCACATTTGTGAGCGTGGGCCCGCTGCGCGCCAAAATGATTGCTGCGGGCGCGCCCTATATTGCCGACGTGGTTATCACTGGGCTAGACCGCAAAGAAGTGGGCGCGCTGGTGCTGCCCGCCCTCGGCCCCTGTAAAAAGCTGTGTGGCCTGCCAGACAGCGCTACTATGCAAGATGTAGCACACAATGACCATATGGCGCTGACATTGGCCAAAATTCTTCAAAAACTAGCCGAAACTACCACCGGATCTGCCAGCCGCATCACCCGCGCCGTAGTTTTAGCCCAGCCGCCTGATATCGACAAAGGCGAGGTCACCGACAAAGGCAGCATCAACCAACGCGCCGTGCTCAAAGAGCGCGCCGCCTTGGTGGAGGCGCTGTATGCGGGCACGGCGGCCAATATGCTGCGGTTGCCTGCATAGCGGGTTCGCCGCCTGTACAAGCCGCATTTTCTGCGCTACTTTCAACACGTTTCATACACCACCCGTTTTTTTCCATTCCTTTCACAGCATCACTTTCACCGTAAGCTTTCAACACACTTTTTTTTAAACCAGGAGACACCACCATGCTACGCCGTCAATTCACCCAATCCGCCGCTGCGGCCACTGTGCTGGGCGCGCTACCCGCTTCATTTGTCAGGGCGCAAAGCCGCATCGAGACCCTGCGCATTATTGTGGGCTTCCCACCGGGCGGCACCACCGACGCTTTTGCCCGCCGCGTAGGCGAAAAACTCAGAGGCGTGTATGCCAACAACGTAGTCATCGACAACAAACCCGGTGCAGGCGGCCAACTGGGCGTGATGACGCTCAAAGCAGCCCCTGCTGACGGCAGCGCCTTGCTCTACACCCCAGCATCCATGCTCACCATTTACCCGCATTCGTACTCCAAACTGGGCTACAAGCAATCCGACGTCACCCCAGTGACCATTGGCCACTCTACCGACCACGCCTTTGTGGTGGGCCCCATGGTGCCCGAATCGGTCACTGATCTGAAGCAATTCATCGTTTGGGCACAGGCCAACCCAGACAAAGTCAGCATTGGCAACCCCGGCGCGGGCTCCATGCCCCACCTCTTGGCAGGGCGCTTTGCTTCGCTGGCCAAATTCCAAATCACCAATGTGCCATTTCCGGGTTCGGGCCCTGGCATTCCACAGGTCATGGGCGGGCAAATCAGCGGCATGTCCTCGCCACTGGGCGACTGGGTGCAGCATGTCAAGGGCGGCAAAGTGCGCATCTTGGCCACCTCGGGCGCTAGCCGCTCACCCTTTGTGCCCACTGTGCCCACCTATGCAGAGCAAGGCTTTGGCGAACTCGTGGTGCGCGAATGGTTTGGCTTCTTTTTGCCAAGCGCTGCCGACCAAAGCGTGCGCGAAAACACCTCAGCCGCCCTGCGCGCTGCGCTGGCCCAGCCCGACGTGGCGGCCGCCATGGTCAACTTGGCCGCCCACGTGGAGCCCACCACCTTGGCCGAGCACGCCAAACGCCTGAGTGCCGACTCCGACATGGCAGCGCGCTTGGTCAGTGCATTGGGTTTCAAAGCAGATTCTTGATTTTAAAAAACACGTACTTGGGCGACGCTAGATAGCACCTAATGTAAGATACAGCTATGCCTAAATCATCTACCACACCTGCCGCGCCGGTTGCCAAAGAACCGGGCATTGACACGATTTACCTGCAAACCCTCTTGGGCTACAACGCCAGGCGTGCAGCATTGCGCATCATCGAGCTGTTTTTGGTGCGCATGGCACCGTTTAAGCTGCGGCCGGTGGATTTTTCAATCCTCTCGGTGATCACCCACAACCCTGGAATCACCTCGCGCCAGCTGTGCACAGCGCTGGATATTTTGCCGCCCAACTTTGTGGCCATGCTCGCTGGGCTAGAAAAACGCAGCTTGGTGCAGCGCCAGCCGCACCCCAGCGACAAACGCGCCCAAACCCTGCGCCTAACTGAGTCGGGCGAAGTGTTCATGCGCGAGGCAGAGGCCACGGCCTCGGCACTTGAATTAGATGCCACCGCCAAACTCAGCGCAAAAGAGCGTCAAACACTGATTAGCCTGCTACAAAAAGTGTACTTGCCCTGAAAAACACGTGGTTAACACGTGGTTTTGGGGCAACTGTTGCAAAAAAGCCCCATTTCTTAGCCATCAAAGACAATTACCAGCTATGATTAGTGTAGCGTTTTAGAAAAAATGCGTTATAGTCAACGACATACACAGTTTTTCTCAGCTAACTTCTCTTATATTTTTTTGATGGAGATTCCACTATGAGCGCCAAAGACGCAGCCGCAGTAAACGAACTATTAGACCTGCTTGAGTCCCGCTACGCCATGCGCGTGCTGTGGGCCTTGAAAGACGGCCACCCCCAAACCTTTCGTCTTTTGCAAGACAGCGTGGGTGGCATCACCCCCAACACATTGAACACCCGACTCAAAGAAATGCGCGCCGCGTATTTGATCACCCACGGTGACAAGGGCTACATTGTGACCAACCAAGGTGCCGATTTGCTCAAGCGCATGGGAGATTTTTCTGCATTCGCAGTGAAATGGACCACGGCCAAGGCCAAGAAGAAATAAAATCTCTTCTGTTGTTCCACAAAAAGCAGCTTTGGCTGCTTTTTTTATGGGACTACTTTTTATGTAACGCCCGCTTTGTTTAGCAAGCGGCTTTTTATTCTCCATTTTTTTAAACATATCCATGACAACCACCACCACCCCATCAGGCCTGCAATACACCGACACCGAAGTAGGCACAGGCGCTGTAGCCACCGCAGGCCAGCAAGTATCCGTGCATTACACCGGCTGGCTGTACAACGACGGCGTGCAAGGCGCTAAATTTGACAGCAGCAAAGACCGCAACGACCCATTTGGCTTTAGCCTAGGCGCAGGCATGGTCATCAAAGGCTGGGACGAAGGCGTAGCCGGCATGGCCATTGGCGGCAAACGCACCCTGATCATCCCCAGTGCACTAGGCTACGGCGCACGCGGCGCTGGCGGCGTGATTCCACCAAACGCCACGCTCAAGTTTGACGTAGAGTTGCTGGGTCTGCGTTAAACCTGCTTTAAGCCAGCGCTAGGTTTTCACAATTATAAAAAGCATGCAACACAGCCTACGCTACCGCTCAAACCAAGCGCTTACAAAGCCCCAAAATACTGCAGCCCCGCTTGTGCACCAAGGCCCCAGCCAGAAGTGCTGATTTGGGCGATTTGGCCTACGGGGCGGCTGGCGCTTAGGCTGCCATACCAGCCCCAGTGGGAGCTGATGGCTTCGCGGTAGCCCAAGCCTAGGCCTATGTTGCCCACGCCCGCATGCAGGCTTGCGGCCAGTGGCTTGCCAGTGTAGGCCGAGCGCCAATGCTGGCCACTGCCCCAAGTGATGCCCGCGCTAGGGCTGATCTGGCCGCGCTCGCCCAGCCTGAAGCTGCGCGACAACCCTGCGCTTAGGGTTGCCCCGTCGCCTTTGCCCAGCAGGTCTTGGGTGGCTTCTAGGCCAGCAGTCCAATGGCGGTCCACTTTGTAATTGAGCACTGCCCGCCCTACGATGGTGTGGCGGCCGGTTTCTAGTGCGCCAAATACCGTGCCTGCCTGCTTTATGTTGTGCAGGCGAAGCGACAAATACGCAGAGCTGCACTCAGAGGGGCTCAGTGCATAAGCCACGCTGGGCTCTGTGCCTACCCCGCTGAAAGCCAGCCAAGCCTCGGGATCGCTTTTACTGCCAATGTCCCAGCGGCCCAGCCGAAACCCCACAATGGGCTACAGCTTGGCTCTGGTGCCGCCGCCTGCGGCTTGTGACAGCTCAATGCGCGTGCCCACTACATAGGTGGTTACGCTATGCGGTGCACCACACCCTTCACTCGTTAACCATCGTACCCGAGCGCCCAAAAGTGTAGGTCAGGCCAAGTCCAGCACTCAGGCCGGTGTTTTTTTCTACCAATGAGCTGGCGCTGTTGGCACCACCGCCTACGCTGTCTAGGCGCACAAAGCCCAGCAGGCGCAGGTCTTGCGTCATGCGCTTGCTGGCCGCTAGCGTGGCGCGGGTGGTGATCAGGCCGCTTTTGGCGGTGTAGGCGGGGCGATTGGCGGTGGCCTGCGCGGCGGTCACGCCGTAGAAGGTGTCGGCAAACTTTTGCGACCCAAAGCTAGTGGCCACGCTGCCCCCGCCCACCCAGCCGCCTGGCAGTGGCACAGCAAAGGACAATTGCGGCTCAAAGTTGATGCCTCGGTTGGCAAAGCTGTTGCTCAGGTCAAACACGCCCCGCACGGGCAGCTCCACCCACAGGGAGCTGCGGCCATTGGTCACCTCGCCAATATTGACTTTGAGGCGCGGGCCAAACTCGATCAATGTGCCTAGATTTTGCATGCCTGCGCGGGCGGGCACGTCGCTAGCGCTTGAACCCAGCGATCCTGCAAAGCCCACGTCCAGCTCGTAACGCGGTGTTTTGAGCGCACGCAGGCCCACATTGTTTTGCTCAGCACGCAAGAATTCCCCCCGGTAAATCACAAATGGCAGGGCAATAGCCCGGCTGGTGCGCGTGGCCGCGCCCGGGTAAGCGGGCTGTGTGGCAGCAAATACTGCGCCGCCAACTTCCCACAGCGGCTTGGGCGCTGGCGCTCCAGACGCTTGGGGCGCCTGGGGTGCAGTTTGCGCCGTGGCATGCGCAGCCAGCAAAGCGGCTAAGACCGCTGTAAGGGTAGAAATCGGCAAACGTGTCGAATAGGTCATGGTTTAAAGGAACTCCGAAAGCTGGTGTATGGAATGGATTAGGGTGTTTGAGGACAGCTTTGCAGCATTGTCACTGATACTCAGTCGCGCAACAAGCTAAAACCTGACACACAGGCTTGGTTATAAGGTTTTTAGGCGCTATGTCAGCGTCATATAGTCATACTGCGCTATGAAAATAGGAGTTATTCAAAATTGCATGTGTCCTATGCAGATTCAGCCAATTGCGCAACAAGCCCGGCATAGGAATAATTCGCTTACTTTTTAAACCGAGAACCAGATATGCACAAGCACAGCCTTCATTTGGCCCCAAATAGCCCGCCCGTAACAGGCTTGCACATGCGCATGCGCCAAGTGTCAGCCCCTTTGTATTGGACGGGTTTGGGGCTATTGCTGTTGTGTATTCCCACACTGGCCTTGGCGCTGTGGGATGCGCGGCTGTTTCAAGGCGTGAGCGTGTGGCTTAAGCCCCTGAAGTTTGCGCTCTCTACAGGCGTGTATTTGTTGACTTTGGTACTGGTGATGGTCTACCTGCCCTTAGAAGATTTGCGCAGTAAAAAAGCGTTATATGTGGCGTGGATTGGCGCTATTACTGGGGTATTTGAGGTGGCGTACGTGAGTTTTCAGGGCGCGCAGGGGCTTGGTTCGCACTTCAACCTTTCCACGCGCTTTCATGCCAACATGTACACCCTGATGGGCGTGGGCGCGGTGCTGCTTACCAGCGCCGCATTGGTGTGCGCCGTGCTGATTGCCCGCAGCCGCGCCTATGCCCTGCCCCCAGCCTTGAAACTCGCAGTTGTATTGGGTTTGGTGCTCGCATTTGTATTAGGCACTGGTTTTGGTGGCTATTTGTCGGCACAGCGGGCGGGTCATTGGGTGGGCGGAATGCCCACAGACAGCGGTGGTTTGCCACTTTTCACATGGTCGCGCAGCGGCGGTGACCTGCGGGTGGCGCACTTTTTTGGCATCCATGCCATGCACTTTATTCCCGCATTTGCCTTGGCCTTGGGCTTAATCAAGCTGCAGCCTAGCGCGGCCAAAGGCGCGGTGTGGGGCTTTGCCGTGCTATTTAGCGGGTTTTGCACGTGGACCTTTGTGCAAGCTGTGCGGGGCGTGCCCTTCTTAGCGCTTTGAAGCAGATGGCGTAGACGCATAGTGTGCAAAAAGGGACAAAAAGGGACAAAAGCTAGCCAAAAATAGTGTTTGCAATTGCATTTGACCCAAGTTACACCCCACAAACCAAGCCTCCCAAGCGTGCAGTGGGTGACCTGATTTTTCGCAGCGGTTTTCGCGATGTACAACTGCCAGCCCCATGGCCAAGCGACTTTCCTGCACAGTCCGAGGGCCTTACACCAGGCAGTCAAAAGCGGGTTGAAAGGCTAAATTTATAAAAAATAGTGGCAATGTCAGCGTCATATGGTCATAGTACGCTATACAAATAATAGTGCATAATAGCTGCATGCCCGCCCACTCTATCCGCTACGAATCTTTGCGCGCCGCCGTGATTTTTGCTACTGCCATTGCCGTGGTCAATGGCTTTGGGCGCTTTGCCTATGCCCTGCTGCTGCCCGTGATGCGCGAGGATTTGGCTTGGGACTATGCGCTTTCAGGCTGGCTCAATACCGCCAATTCGGTGGGCTATGGCGTGGGCGCGCTGCTGGGCATGGCCCTGCTCTCGCGCTACCGGCCTGCGGTGCTGTTTGTGGCCGGGCTGGCGATTACCGTGAGCACCCTGCTCCTGTGCGGCATCACCCGCGACCTTTGGACGATGATGCTCTGGCGCTTTGTCACGGGCGTGGGCTCGGCGTGGGTATTTGCCTGCGGCGGCGCGCTGATAGCGGCCAAATACAGCTTTGACGCTGGCAAATCAGCAGCAGCCATTGCTATTTATTACGCAGGCGGCGGTTTGGGCATTGTGCTCTCGGGCGGCTTGCTCTACCCAGTGCTGGGGCATGTGTGGCCGTGGTCAGTGGGCTGGCTGGTTTTGGGGCTGGCGGGGCTGGCGCTGTCGCTGTGGCCTGCCAAGCTGGCGCTGGGCATTCAAGTGGGGGCTGCGGCCACGCCCAGCCCGCCAGCGCCGCTCAGCCTAGCCGCCTACAAACCGATTACCGCCGCTTATTTCCTGTTTGGCGTGGGTTACATCGTCTACATGACTTTTGTGATCGCTTGGCTGCGCGAGATGCGCATGGGCAACGCGGCGGCCACAGGGGTGTTTTTGTTCATTGGCGTGGCCGCCATGGCCTCGGGCTATGTGTGGCGCGGCGTGATGGCGCGCTGGTGGCCCACGCGCACGTTTGCAGCCACCTGCTTGTGTACGGCCGTGGGCAGCGTCTTGCCGCTTTTGTCCAACTCCTTGCCCATGCTGCTGGTGTCGGCGGCGCTGGTGGGCGGTTCGTTTTTCATGACACCCGGGGCCATCATGGCACTGATTCGCGCCACCATGCCCGCTGCGCAGTGGGCCAAAGCCATGAACCTGTTCACTTGCATTTTTGCCGTGGGCCAAGGCGTGGGCCCCGTAGCCGCGGGATGGATTGCCGATACCGCCGGGCTCAATGCGGCCATGCTGGCGGGCGCGTTGGTGCTATTGGTATCGGGCGGCTTGGCACTGCTGCAAAAGCGTCCTGCGCAAACCTGAGCGACTCGATTGGCCCTATTTTCTCGTTCGCCCTGAGCCTGTCGAAGGCTTC
>JAYTMT010000130.1:0-10534 GCA_043728315.1 Polaromonas sp.
TCTAGTGTGACGATGTATTTTTCCATCGCTTATTGTCACTTTAATGCTCATATTTAGCAACTATTTATGCGACAATTTATGTGTGATGTGACACTAGGCTGGCAGCAACACCGTGGCACCAGTGGTTTGGCGCGACTCTAAAGCGCGATGCGCCTGTGCCGCCTCCTCCAATGGAAGCACCAAGGACGGCGCGCTGCGGATTTTGCCTGAAAGCACCATGTCAAACACTTCGCCCGCCATGGCCAGCATGTGCGCGCGCGGCTGGATGTAATGCGCCATGGCGGGGCGCGTGACCCACAGCGAGCCTTTAGCCGCTAGCTGCATGGTGTCTATCACCACTGGACCCGAGGATGTGCCATTGCTCACCAGTGTGCCGCGTGGACGCAAACAATCCAGCGAGGTTTGCAGCGTGTCTTTGCCCACCGAATCGAACACCACTTCCACGCCTTTGCCATCGGTCAAATCCTTGACACGCTGCACAATATTGTCGCGGCCCAGCACCAGTGCGTGGGTGCAGCCATGGGTCGTGGCAATGGCGGCTTTTTCTTCGGTGCTGACAACGCCAATCATGGTCACACCCAGCGCACGCGCCCATTGGCAGGCGATCAGCCCCACACCGCCAGCAGCTGCATGGTAGACAATGGTCTCGCCCCCTTTGAGTGGGTAGACTTGGCGAAACAGGTACTGCGCTGTCATGCCCTTCATCATCAGCGTAGCAGCTGTGCTGTCGCTGATGCCCTCTGGCAAGCGAATCAAAAACTGTGCGGGCATCACCCGCGCATCGCTGTACGCGCCTTGGGGCCCCATCAGGTAGCCTACGCGGTCGCCCACCGCTATGTCTGCCACGCCCTCACCCACCGCTTCCACCACGCCCACCGCATCAGAGCCCAGCCCATTGGGCAGCGCCAGCGGATAAACCCCCGTGCGGAAATAAATATCAATGAAATTCACCCCAATGGCCGTATGCCGCACGCGCACCTGCCCTGCCTCGGGCTCGCCCACCTGCACTGTTTCAAGCTTTAAAACATCTGCACTGCCTGTTTCGTAAAAACGTATCGCCTTAGCCATGTGATTCCTTATGCACTTTTACGTAAAAACCCCTGATGCCCACCCACAGGGTTGGGCGCAAAGCCGTTGGCAGCCAGCGTTTCTTCGGTGGTTTTATAAAAAACACCAATTTTGCTCAAACGCTTGGCGGTGGGGCCGTCTGCTATGGGGCGGCCAAACTCTTTGGATATGCGCACCAGTTGCTCGATTTGCCGCACGGTGCTCATCATGCCTTGGTGGTCTTGTTGCCACAAATTGTCTTCAATACCGCAGCGCACATGCAAGCCCATGGCGATACCCATCATGTTAATCGGCAGCACATTGCGCATAGAGCTTTCCACCGTGAGCACCGCGCCGTCGGGTGTGGCGCGCACAAAATTGGCCAAGTTGTACAGGTGTGGCGCATCCATGCCACCGCTAATCGCCACCCAGTTCATTACCAAGGGCCCTTTGTAAATGCCGCGCCGTATCAAGCGCTCCACAGATTCAAAGCTGTTGATGTTGTAGCACTGAAAAGCGCTTTGTATGCCTGCTGCACTCAGGCGCTTGATGTGCTCCTCTACCCAGCCCGGTTGTGCGGGCACGGTCATTTCTTTGTAGGCGTTGAACACCGCAGGGTCTTCCATGGACGTGCCTGCAATGTCTTCATACGCCATGTGCTCCAAAATATTCATTTGCGAGGTGTTGACTGTCACCGTCACTTGGTCGGGCTTGGGGTCTAGCTCGGCCAGCATATGGCGCGTGTCGTCGCTCAGCCATTTGGCGGCTGCGCCATCGCTCTCGGGTGCAAACGAAATCGAGCCACCCACTTGTATCAGCATATCTGGGCAGCGGCTGCGCACGCCTGCGATCAATTCGTTGAATTTAGACAAGCGCTTGCTGCCCTTGCCATCTAGCTCGCGCACATGCAGGTGCAGCACGGCAGCACCTGCGTTGTAGCAGTCCACCGCTTTTTGAATTTGCTGCTCCATCGTCACGGGGATGTCATCGGCAAAATCCGACGGAATCCAAGACGGCGCATAGGGCGCGGCGGTGATAACTAGCGGGGCTTGGTTCTCAGGAAACAGCGATCCATCTAAAAAATTCATGCTGCTGATCTTTCAAAAGCGTTAATAAGGCGTGTCGCCCATGATTCCCGTGCGCTCCATCTTGCGGTGGCAAGGGGCGTAGTCCATCACGGCGTAATGCTGGGTGCAGCGGTTGTCCCAAATCGCCACATCACCGGCTTGCCAGCGCCAGCGCACTTGGTATTCTGGGATGGCGGCTTGGCTTTGCAGGTATTGCAGTAAAGCACCGGAGCCATGCGTGAAATCTTGGCCCACACGTACATTGCTGGCCGTGTGGAAATTGGTGAAATGGGTGGTAAACCCGTTCACAAAGAGCACTTTTTCCAAGGTTTGCGGGTGGGTACGCACCACGGGGTGCTCAGCGTCGGGGAACTGGGCTTTCAAAGCCAAGCGGCGCTCAATCGGCATGGCAGCCCCAAACGTGGCTTCTATGCTGTGTCTGGCGCGCAAACCGTCGATTTGGGTTTTCACATGCGCTGGTAAATTCGCGTAAGCCAAGGCCATATTGGCCCACATGGTGTCGCCCCCCACGGGCGGGCACTCCACGCAGCGCAGCACGCAGCCCATGGGCGGCTTCTCACGCCAAGTGGCATCGGTGTGCCAAGAGTTTTCATACCGATCATTGGGCTTATCGGGCGATTTGTAGATTTGCACCAAGCCCGGGTGCGCTGGGTCACTGCCCACCACGGGATGGTCTTCGAGCGTGCCAAAACGCTGGGCGAATGCCACATGCTCGGCGCGGCTCATGCCTTGCTTGCGCAAAAACAAAACTTTGTATTGCAGCAATAAAGCTTGAATATGCGCAAACGCGGCCTGATTGCGCGAGGCCAGCCCCAGATCCAAGCCATCCACCTGCGCACCAATCGCGCAAGTGAGTGGGTGTGCCTGTACGCTCTCTGGCTGAAAGCTGTTGTCCTGCATAGCGGTTGTCTGCATTGCTTGTTTATTGGTTAAGCTTGATGTCAAAGCGCTTAACAATGGCCGCATTGCGCTCAAAATCAGCGCGCAAACCTGCCGATAAATCAGCAGACGACATGGGGGTGTTGGCCTCAAACCCCACCGCGTTGAGCCGGCCTTTGATGGCGGGGGCATCCGCCGCTTTAATGACTGCAGCATTGATTTTTGCTGTCAAGTCTGTGGGCAAACTGCTTGATGCGATCACGCCCAACCAGTTGCCAAACACCAACTCAGGATAGCCCAACTCGCTGAGCGTGGGCACATCGGGCAAATGTGCAGAGCGCATGCGGCCCGCCACGCCAAACGCCTTGAGCTTACCCGCTTTGATTTGCGGCATAGAGGTCACTATGCCATCAAACATGGCCTGAATTTGCCCACCCATGACCTGCTGTAAAGCAGGTGGCGAGCCAGCAAAAGGCACATGCTGCATGTCCAAGCCCTCTTTTTGATTGAGGATCATGCCTGCATACTGCGACGTGGTGCCCGCGCTGTATGAGGCAAAACTTGTCTTGCCCGGATTGGCCTTCACATAAGCCACCATGGCTTTCAAGGTGTCAGCCCCCATGCCGGGCGTGCCCACCAGCACCATGCCAGCTCTGGCCACGGTGGCAATCGGTTTGACATCCTTGAGCGGGTCATAAGGCATCTTCATCACATGCGGGATTTCGGTCAATATATTGTCGGCCGTGACCATGATGGTTTGGCCGTCAGGCGGGGCTTGCAGCATGGCCTGCACGGCAATCGCGCCGCCTGCGCCCGGGCGGTTGTCCACCACCACGGGCTGGCCAATGTCTGCCGACAACTGCTGCGCAATCACCCGCGCCACCACGTCCATGGTGCCCCCTGCGGGCGCTGGCACCAGCATTTTCACGGGTTTGTCCGTCCAAGCCCAGCTGGACTGAACGGCAGCCAATAAGGCCACGGTCAGTACGCTGCGGCGCAATACGGTAAAAGTGTGGTGAGAGGCCATGAAAGTAACTCCTGCTAACAGTTAAGTGAAGGCTCTAGTATGCAAGTACACTAGCCCATATATTTGATAATTTGGGACACTAATTTGTTATTTTGGGACTATTGATGTCAGGGATTTCCCGTCTCATACGCAGCGCCACCTTGTTTGGCTACACAGAACTGGCCCAATCGCTGGGGTTGGCGGCAGGACCCCTGCTGCGCCAAGTGGGGCTGACCAGTGACATGCTAGAAGTGCCCGACCTGCTGATTCCTTTGCACGCGGCCTGCCAGCTGCTAGAGGCCAGTGCGCACAAAAGTGGGCTAGAGGATTTTGGGCTGCGGCTGGCCTCGCGCAGACGGCTGGCGCATCTGGGGGCAGTTAGCGTGGTCATGCGAGAAGAGCCCACGGGCATGGCGGCGCTGCAAAGCCTTACGCGCTATTTGCAGCTGGTCAATCCCTCGCTATTTACCTCGATTGAGGTTTCGGGTGATGTGGTGGTGGTGCGCGAAGAGTTGCTGCCCGACACCACGGTGCCCATACGCCAGCCGATGGAGATGGCCGTGGGCGTGATGTATGGCATTTTGCGGGATATTTTGGGCCCCAGCTGGCGCTGCCGTGGGGTGTATTTCATGCATCGTGCGCCGGGCAAAAAAGGCATTCACCAGAGCTTTTTTAACTGCCCAATTGCCTTTAATGCGCATTTCAATGGCATTGTGTGCAGTCTGTCGGATTTGCAGGCAGCCCTGCCAGACCGCGACACCGAACGCGCCGCTTGGGCACAGCACAGCTTAGACCGCGCACTGGCCCAAACGCGCGCCAGCACGGCAGATTTGGTCAAGCAAATGGTCATGGCCTTGCTGCCCCAAGGGCGCTGCAGCGCGCAATTGGTGGCGCAGCAACTCGGAATTGACAGGCGCACCGTGCACCGCCAGCTCACTCCCTATGGGCTTAGTTTTTCTCAGCTGGTGCAAGAAGTGCGTATTGATCTGGTGGCAAGGCAATTGCGCGACAGCGACAAAAGCGTGGCCGAAATCGGCTACCTGCTAGGCTTTGGCAGCTCCAGCGCGTTTGCGCATTGGTTTCGCAAAACCCAAGGCTGCAGCGTGAACCAATGGAAAAAAGCCGCCAGTCCAGATCATCGCCATATTCAAAAAGACTGTTCGCTTCTGTAGGACTTGGGTGCGCAGCCTTCGTATGCGCATTTAACGCAGCCCGCCTGATGGCCTAGCAGGTAACTGTCTCAGCACCTGGTCAAAATCCGACTCAAAGCGCAGCTCATCCACCGCCTTGAATCTGTCAAACGCTTGCTCTGCTTGGTTTTTAGCCACGCTCACGTCCGGCTTGCGAATGCGTGCGCCCTGCCAATTGGTCAGCCCCATGTTGGGCTGGTTGCTATCAGCACGGGCAGCAATCAGCCCAGCCGCCGTCTGGCCATGCACGGCGTAATGTATCTTGTTTTGCACCGTGCCAAAAAACGCCTGCGTCAGCGCGTCGCTGCTGTCGTAATCCACGCTGGTGGCGTAATATTGCCCAAGCGCTGTGCAATGGCCTTTAGCGCAGCAGCGCTTTGAGCGCCGTTTGCAAGCGCCGCGCGCTGGCTGCGTCGTGGGGGGTGCTTAGCACCGCCGTTGTGTCCAGCGCCCAAGTGTCTACAGGGCCGGGGTCGTTGCGTTTGGTGAGCAGCTGAAGCTGGAGCATGCGGCGGGCGCTGATGTGCTCGGCGGGGGTGGGCACTTCGGCGGCCATTTCTAGGCGCAAGAGCGCTGTGGCGGCATCGCCCCGCTCGGCTTTTTGCACGGCGGGCTTGGCCACTGCGGCTGACCATGCGGTGCGGGCGGCTGGGCTGACTGATTTGCCTAACTCTTGGGCACTGGGCATGGCATCGCCTTGGCGCTGCTCCCAAGCGCTCAGGAGCGCAGTGAGGGATTCGCCATGGGCTTGGGCGGCAAGTTTTTTCAGAGATGTTTGGGCACGCTCCAAAGCATCGCGCTGGGCATAAAAAGCATCATTAGACAGACGTGGGCCGCGGTCTTCGAAGGCTTCGCTGCGCTCGTTGTTGCGACCAAAGCCACGGTCGCCACCTCGGTCACCGCCTCTTTCACCGCCTCTTTCACCGCCACGGTCATTTCCGCGCTCGCCAGCGCGTCCAGCGGGCGCGCCGGGGCGGCCTGCCCCAGCACCACTGCCAGCACGGTCACCAAATCGGCCAGCGCCTGCTCCTGCGCCGCCACGCTTGTCGGCAAATCGGCCTTGCGGCGCGTCGATTTTCTTGACGCCCGGGCGGTCGTCGCCGCGCATGGCGACTACGGGTTTGGCTACTTTGGCTGGGGCGGCCACGGCTACAGGCTCTGCTGCTGGTGCAACATCAGGCGCGGTATCAGTAGCAGTTGCTGCGTCTGTAGCATCTGCACCCAGCTGCGCCGCAGCAGTGGTCTGTGCACTGCTGCTCTGGGCAGCGGCCACATCCTGTGCGGCTGCATCAGCGGGTGCGTCTGCGGGTGCGTTTGTGGCAGCATCAACTGCAGCGGCTACTTCTTTTTCAATAGCATCAGATGACGATATGACGCTGACATCGGCTTGTTTTTCTATAATTTCTGCTTTTTCAGCCACTTTGGCAGCTTCTTTAGCCACGGCTTGGCCGCGTGAGGCGGCTTCTAGGTTGGCAATGGCGGCTTTGATTTTTTGCGCATCGCCGCTGGCGTTGGCCGCATCCAGTGCGGCCACGGCATCGAGCACGCCACGGTCTAGCGCGCTCATAGCATCGCGGCGGGCGCTTTGCTCGGCTTCGCGCTGGGCGGATTTGGCGTTGAATGCGTCGTCAATCGGCTTGCGGAAAGCATCCCAGAGCTTTTGCTCTTGTTTGCGGTCAATCGGCACGCTTTGCGCCTCGGCCTGCCAGCGCTGCTGCAGCGCGCGCACGGCATCTATGCGCAAATTGGCCATAGCGCCCAACGCCTTGGCCTCTTCAATCATGGCGTAGCGCAGGGTGAGGCTGGTTTTTTGCGCTGCGTCGATGCTGGCGTGCGCGCCTTTGATGGCTTCTTTCCACAGGGGCTGGAGCTCGGCGTAGGTTTTCTCGCCAATATGCCCGCCATTGCGCCAGTCTTCGCTCATGTTGTGCAAAATGCGGTTGATTTCTTTCCAGTCGGTGCGGGTTTTGTTGGCTTCGGTCCAAATTTTCACACGCTCGATCAGGTCTAGGCGCTGGGCTTTGTTCGCGCCCTCCTCGGCTTTGACCTTGTCGAGCCACGCTTCTACCAACTTGTAGGCTTCGTTGCACGCATCGTCAAAGCGCTTCCACATGGCGTGGTTGGGCGCGCCGCCTTGGTCGGTTTGCTTCCACGCATCGCGCAGGGCGCGCACGGCCTCTTGCTGCTTGCGGCCACCTAGCGGCTCTTTCACCAAAGCCACAGCGCGGGTGGTGAGTTCGTCGCGTATCTGGTTGGCACGCCAGCGCTGCCAGCCTTCTAGCTCGCCAGCTGCGCCCAAGGCGTGCTGGGCGGCCATGTCTAGCTTGTCGCCAATGTTGGCGCCATGCTCTTTGAGGGCTGCGCGCACATCATTGGCTGCGCCTAGGCTGGCTTTGCCGTGGCCTTCGGCCAGCTCGTGCTCTAGTTTGGCTAGCAGCTCGCGCACCACAGCCGTGGATTTGGCGCGCACTTCGGGGTCTACTTTAGGGCGCGCTGGGCGGTCGGGCGTGGCCTGCGGGTTGGCGGCGTTGCGGGCTTGGCGGATTTCTTCGGCCCATACGGGCACGGCTGGCAGGGGGGCAGCCGCGTCACCACTGGCGGCCACGGTTTGCGCCATGGCGGCTTGAAAAGCCTCCCACACAGCAAACAACTGGCTGCGGGCGGTGTCAATTTGTGTGCCAAATTTAGCGTCTACGCTCACCCATGCTGCATCGCCCGCCAAGGCATCAGCCAGCGTTTGCCAGCTGGTCACATCGGTGCGCAGGGGTTCCCACGCGGCCTGCGCGTCGCGCCAAGGCTTGGTAGAGAGCACTTCCACGCGCTGGGCCATCATCATGGCGGCTTCGCGCTGCACCTGGGCGCGGTGCTGCAGGTCTTCCACGGCTTTGACGCGCTCACTCAGTTGCACTTTCAGGGCGGCCAGCGGCTCTTTGGACAGGGCAGCACCCGCTTTGGCGGCATCGCGCTGCCAAGCCAGTGCGTCGGCAATGTTGAGTTTGGTAAGCGCCAAGAGCGCAGTGGCCTTGTCGGCCCATTCGGCGGCAATGGCTTCTTGGCCTTTGGCGCGCTTGAGTTCGTCGAGTTTTTCGCGCAGGGGCTTGGCAGCGCCTTTGTCTTTGCCGCTTAGCTCTTTGAACACGTCCTGCATTTGCTCGGCCGATGGGTTGCGCGTGAGCCACTCGCGGATGCGCGCGGCGCGCTCGCCCGAGGTGGCGGCGCTGAAAGCCCCGCCGGTCATGGCATCAAGCGGATGGGCGGGCGCAGCAACTGGCGCAGGCGCTGCAGGGGCTTCGGGAGTTTTTGTTTGGAAGATATTAAGCATGGGCAGTATTTTCGCCGCAAAACGCCCCAAAAACCGCCGCACCGCTTCTCAGTTGCGCCAAGCGCTGTCCAGCGGGTGCTAAAACGTCGTTAAAACCTTGAATTTATGGAAAATTATGGTGATGTCAGCGTAATATGGTCATATATTGCTATGTTTTATATAGCATATATTATGCAATGCTGCAACGGCTCAAAACCTGTCGGAATGCATGAAATGCTCCGCGCATAAAAAAGCCCGGCAAGCGCGTTAAGCATTTTCACCGGGCTCGGCGGCGAGGCTTTCGCCCCATGCCGTCTGGATGCGCCGCTCGGAGAGTGATGTCCGAGGGTGCTAGCGGGCAAAGATGCCCACAGTGGTTTGCCAGAAAGATCTGACGCTTTTACTGTATGCCTTTGCCAGCGCTTGGTCAACATTATTTTGGCTATCACGCAGACTCTGCCGATTGCGTTTGCGCTGGAATTTGCGCCACCACGGCACACCAACTTTATTCGGGCTTGCAGTCTAAAAACCCTAGCTTGGCCCAAAAACTCCAATAAACACACAAAAACACTGTTTTTCATAACTTTTATATATCAACATTCAATTTGATAGAATTGACACAGCATTTGAGCCCCCTACAATTCGCCCAACTTCTGATTAGCGGGCAAACCCTGCTGTATATTATTACAGTTTTGCGCCGCAGCAAGTAAAGGACATATTTATGGTAAATCGAATACGACAAATGGCCAAGGACACCGCCGCTGCCACGCGGGTGTTTGTAGGCGATGTGGCGCACGGCCTGTTTGAGGTGGCGCACAATGGTTTTGCGGTGATTGGTTTGGTATTGGCATTTGCCTGCATTGCGCTGGTGGCCAAACCCGAGCTGCGCCTTGTGGGCGAAACGCAATTGTTTGGCTGGCTGCAATCGCGCCAAAGCGCTGGCGTGTTGGCCAACGTGAGCGAAGCGGAGCCCGATGCCATCGACCGCGCCACCGCTATTGACCCGCACGACCTGCCCAAGCAGCAAGCCGCCGTGGCCTATTGGCTGGCCAAAAAATACCGCGTAGCCCCAGAGCCACTGTCGGCCTTGGTAGAAGAAGCCTACGATCTCGGCGCACGCACCAAACTCGAACCAACCCTGATTTTGGCCATCATGGCAGTGGAATCTGGCTTTAACCCGTTTGCCCAAAGCCCTGTGGGCGCGCAGGGCCTGATGCAGGTAATGACCAAGGTGCACAGCGACAAATACGACAGCTTTGGCGGGCGTCTGGCCGCTTTTGACCCGGTGACCAACCTGCGCGTGGGCGTGAAAGTGCTGCAAGAGTGCATTGCCCGCGCTGGCAGCGTGGCCGGCGGCCTGCGCCAGTATGTGGGTGCCACCAGCGATGCCACCGAAGGCGGCTACACCGCCAAAGTGCTTGCAGAATACGAGCGCCTGCGCCAAGTGGCTGGCGGCAAAGGAGCGTCCCCGCTGGCTAGCCCTGCCCCGCAGATCACACCCGCTGCAGCGCCAGCCACGCCTGCCCTCAAGCCAGACACAGAAACGCTAGACGACAAAATCGCCCGTCTTTGAGATTGCGTTCTCACGGCGTTTTATCCACTGCTGTTTTTTTGAGTGCTGGTTGCTCTTGTGACCTAACATTTCTTGCCCTGCTTGGCCACTATTCCTCCGTTCGCCCTGAGCTTGTCGAAGGGTTCATGCCTAGCTCGGTCACTGCTGCGGCTACAGGGAGCTGTGCCAATGCGCAAACGGATCGCTGGCCCGCTTCGCGGGTAGCTGGTTTGCGCGTTGGCACAGCACTCGCTTAGCCGCAGGGCGAGGTGGTTGCAGGGAACGGTTGGAAAACTGCTCAACCTCTGTGTCAACAACAGCTAGCGCGCTACTTCATGCTCAGATTCGCACTTTTTATGAAAAATAGTGGCAATGTCATCGTCATATGGTCATAGTTAGCTACTATTTGTATAGTAAATGGCACTCTACGAGTAGCGTGCCTCCGGTCTTAAAACCTCAATGCGAGCATAG
>JAYTMT010000131.1:0-8884 GCA_043728315.1 Polaromonas sp.
TGCCTCGCCGCTGCGGGGAAAAGCCCAGTCGATACCGCCTGCGCGGTGCAACTCCATAGGCCATGCGTTTACGCCAATCACGTCGCCAAATTCTGCTGACGACAGAATGTCTTCACCGCTTAGCTGGTACAAGCCTTGCACGCGCCGTGTCTCCCGTATGCCTACCTGCGCCGCTATGTCTACGATAGCGCTGTTGGCAAAACCGGGAACCTCATGGCGCAGAAACTCAAAATACGCGCCGATTTGTCTGCGGCCTTCTAGCTCCCCATCAGACAGCTCGCGGGCATCCAGCGCATTCATGGCTAGGCCGGCTGCATTGGCAATTTGTGTGACGTTCACGCGCCATTCACTGGGGTTTTTGTTGGGCCGCACAATGGCACCACTGCGGGGGAACTGGTAGCGCGTAGGTTCACGGGCTTTGGCTGCTTCCATAAGGGCGTTAATGGCCTTGAAATCTCCAATAGCAGCCAAAGCCGCAGACGCATCCACATGCCCCACGCGGAACATGGTGGTGGGGAAAAGCCCGCTGCCCGCGCCATCGCCCACGGCATAGGGCACGCCTGCAAAATGCGCCATGTCGGCATCGCCCGAGCAGTCAATAAAGCGCTGGGCGCGAATGGCTTGGCGGCCCGATTTGGTCTCCACTATCAGCGCTTCTATGCGTTTGCCATCGGGCGACATGGCCACCGCGCTGGCGTAGGCGTGGAACAATAACTCCACACCGAGTGAAAGCATCAACTGGTCCGCCGCGCATTTGTAGGCTGACACATCATAGGAGCGCACGCGTATGCGCCCGCCCATGCCGTCTTGCGGCGCATTGAGCCCGCCCAGCGCGTCGATGCGGGCGAGCAAATCGTCTGCCACGCCATGCACCACCTGCTGCATCACGCCATGGCGCTTGCCATAGAGCCCCGCAAAATTAGTAACGCCACCGGCAGTGCCCATGCCACCTAAAAAACCGTAGCGCTCCACCAGCAGGGTGCGCGCGCCGTGCTGGGCGGCGCTGGCTGCGGCGGCTAAGCCAGCGGGCCCGCCGCCCAATACCAATACCTCGTATTCCCCGTACGCAGGCAGCTGGCGTGCGGGCTCAAAAACGCTAGGCAGGTCAGCGTGCATAAGCGGCGGGCATGGGTGCGCGGGTATGGGTGTGCTGGCAGTTATCGAATTACTCGATCTTGATGCCGCGCATGGCAATGATGCCGCCCATAATGGCGGTTTCGTCTTTGATGCGGCTTTGCAAGCCCTCAGCCGACGTGCCCACGGCCTGCCAGCCTTGGTTAAACAGCTTTTGCCGCGTTTCGGCGGAACGGATGATGGTGCTCACCTGCGCGGCAAGCTTGGCCTTGGCAGCGGGCGATAAATTGGCGGGCCCTACCAAAGCCGTCCATACCTCTAAATTGAAGCCGCGCAAACCAGATTCTGACAGCGAGGGCAGCTCTGGCACCAAGGCGCTGCGCCCACTGGTCACGCCAATGGCTTTAAGCTTGCCAGCGCGCACCTGCGGCATGGCCACGCCCGGCGGAATCAGCGCCATGTTCACCTGCCCGCCCAGCATGGCGGTCACCACCTGTGGATTGCCTGCATAAGGCACATGCACAGCGCCCATGCTGCCCACCTTAGATTTAAGGTGCTCCATGCCCAAATGGCCCACCGAGCCATTGCCCACCGAGCCGTAGTTCCACTTGTCAGCGCCATTGCGCGCCGCTACAAAAAACGCTTCGCCCGAGGGCTGGTCTGGCGTGGTGACCAATACCAAGGGCGCGGTGGTGAGCAATGAGATGGGCGTGAAATCTTTAGCCGGATCGTAGGGCAGCTTGGAATACAAGAGCTTGGCCGAGGTCAGGTTGCCATTGATGACCACAGCCAGCGTGTGGTCGTCAGTGGCTTTGGCCACCAAGTCCGCCGCAATGTTGCCAGACGCACCCGGGCGGTTTTCCACCACCACCGGCTGGCCCAGCGCTATCGACAAAGGCTCAGCCAAGGTGCGCGCCGCCATATCGGGCGTGCTGCCCGCGGGAAAGCCCACGAGTATTTTTACTGGCTTGGTAGGCCACACGGCGGCTTGCTGTGCAGGTTTTATAGTTTTTTGTGCCAATGTCGCTGTGTGGGCGTAACATAGCGCTATTAAAAGCGTAGTATTTAGAATTGTACGACGCTGGGCATATGGTGTTTTCATGGTGGTTTTCATAGGGGATTCAACAGGGAATTTAACGGTTTGCAAATTGGCAGTGTTGCGACAATTATGGGTTCAAAACGCGTGATAGTTATGGTGGCAGTAGCTGAATCAACAGAAAAAAATCACAGCCAGAAAACTGTCGGACTTGGGTTGAAATAGGTGCTCAAAAATCATAAAATAATAGCAAACTATGACCATATGACGGTGACATTTGCCAGAATTTTTTAAAATATTCAATTGTAAGCAACGTGCGCACTGCGTCAGCCAATCAAAGCCAGTAAGTCAAAAGCCATGCAGTACCTAAATTTCATAAAAATAGGCCAATGTCGCTGCCATATGGTGAAAGTTCGCTATTTAAAAAATAGTCAAACCATTTATATCCGCCAATCAAGCACTGCGAACCCCCAAGCCAAATCAGCCGCCCACTTCTTCAGGTAATATAAGACACCTCAAAAAACAGCAACAAGGAGCAAACATGCGGAACTTTTCAATGCAAACTGTCACAAATTTGGCGGCTGGCGGCTGGCGGCTGGCGGCTGGCGGCTGGCGGCTGGTGGCTGGCGGCTGGCGGCTTAATTTTTGCGGCGCTTAGTGCTTGCGGCGGCGGGGGTGGTGGCGGTAGCAGCACAAGTGCCACACCGTCCACCGCCACCGTTACCGATTCCGTAGTTTCACCCAGTGTAATCGCAGTTAGCCAAGCCGCAGCGGGTAGCATCACCCCCGTTTTAGACGCATCGAACAACCCCAGCCAGCTAAAAATCACCGATGCTGCCCTTGCAGCTCAAGCAGTTCCTGGCAAAGTATTGCTATTACCACCCACTGCTGCAGCGCCAAGCGGCGTAGCGGTAAAAGTCAGCGCCGTCAGCAAAGACGCAGCTGGCGCTACGCTGATCACCTACAGTCAACCAGCGCTCAATGAAGTTTTTCAAAACCTCAACATTCGTCTGAGGCAAAACCTCACAGCCGCTGATATTCAAGGCGCTAGCAGCCCTATGGGTGTGAGCGTGGTGTCTGTGGGCGAGCCGTCAATTAGCAGAGAGTCAGCGCTAGGCAAAGTTTTGCCCGATGGTGTCAGCGAAGCCTTCAAAATCAAATACGTACCGTTTAACGCGGACACGGGCGTGGTAATAAGCAAAGGCCAATGGCTTGATGCGGTCACTGGATCTCAAGTTCAGCGCAGCTCCAATTTATTGCTGGGCAGCAACATCGGCTTTGAATTAAAAGATCTGGTGTTGTATGACGCAGACGGCAAATACCTCACCAGTGGTGGCAAGCAAGCCCGCGATGCTTCGGGCCGCTACATATCTGTGAATGATGCAACCACAGGTGACCAACTCAAGCTGTCCGGCGAGGTTTTTATCAAAAATTCTGCTGTAGATGTCGACATCAATATAAACAACTACGACATCAAACGCGCTGGCGCACGCTTTAATGGCACATTGGAAACCAAATTGGTTTTTGATGTGGGCTTAAAAGAAACCTTCTCACTCACCGATGTCACTGGGCAATTGGATAATAGCCTGTCGATTGGTGATTGGTTCAAGCTCAAAGGCATTGATTACGGCAAGGAGCGCATTGTGTTGGGGTCAATCAATATTGGCGTGAGCGCAGCGGGCGTGCCGGTTGTTGTGCTGGGCGTAGGTAACTCAATCACCACTTTGCCGCTAGCAATTGTGGTCGCCCTATCGGTGGGAATGAACGGCACGATTGATGCCACGGCAAGCTTTGGCGCTGACTACAAAGCGTATTTTGACAAAGGCGCGTATTACGTCACCAACAGCAGTGGTAATTTAGTGGAGGAAAAAAAGTTCGACATAGTGGCCCATGGCGACACGCCCAACCCGAACGTGCCCAATTCGGCGGCTGCTACAGCTGCTGAATTAGCCAAAAAACCAGAGTTTCGCACCTTTGTTAAGGGGCAAGCCACTGTCAAAACAAAATCGCAAATAGGCATCGATGCCAGCTTAGCCATTGCAGGCATGGTGCCGCTACAGCTGAGTAATACTTTGCAATATGAATCTGAAGTGGGTGTGAAAGGCAGCATCAACGGCACCAGTGACCGCCCCGGGCAATTTGATGTGGTGGGTTGCGCTGTTTTAACTAGCAAGGCAGCCGTAGTTTCTACCTTGTATGCAAGGCTGGTGGGTGAGAGCGACTGGCTCACGCTTGACGGTATTGATAAGAAACGGGTGCTGGGCACGTATTCGTTATTCAATGATGGTTATCCACTCACCTGTACCCAGCAACTTGGCGTAGACTTTAGCTACGAAGTGAATCCCGCTGACGCTACCGCGCCACCCGCTGGCCAATACAAGGTACGCTTTAAACCAGATGCGCAATGGAAGGCGCTTACCGCGCTGGCCATATCGGGCAAGGCGGATGTGGACACATGGTCTTGGTCATATGGCGACATCAGCTTGGGCAACTTGCTGGGCAATGCGGACGAAAATCCAGTGCACACCTACAGCTCTGCTGGCAGCTACACCGTGGAGCTCAAAATCAAAGACAGTTACGGGCAATCTGCCAAAATAACAAAAACACTCGTGCTGGGCAGCAGCACAGTGCCCAACACGACCAGCACGACCACCACCACAGCCGTGCCAGCCACGCCCGCATTGGGCAGCTATGCTGCCAACAACAGCGCCATCACCCTCACATGGGCATCAGTAAGCCAAGCCACTTATTACCAGCTGCTGCGCAGCAATGTGCAGCTTAACGGCAACATTGCCAATGTTTATTATGTTGACACCAGTGTCACCGCTAACAATACCTACACCTACCAGCTCAAAGCCTGCAACACTGCGGGCTGCTCTGCATCAAGCCCCGCTGTGACCATTACCGCCAAGGTGGGTGTGGTAAGCCCTCCAGTTGCATCAGGCTTGTCTTTGCTCAACGACACCGGCATCACCGCCAGCCAATGCTACCAAGCAGGGAGCGATGTGCTGGTCAGCTGCACCAGCAGCGGCGCGCTGGCGCTTAATGCCAGCCAAGACGGCATGACGGGCCGTGACGCAGTAGCCGCCACTAACAGCAGCGCTGATGGCAAGCTGGGCTTCAACTACACCAAAATTGGCGCGAACGGCGAAACCCTGACGAACTCAGCCACTGCATGGAGCTGTGTCAAAGACAACGCCACAGGCCGCATCTGGGAAGTAAAAACCAACGACAGCGGCCTGCGCGATAGCGCCAAAACTTATACCAACTACGACAACACTTCCCAAGCCCAGCTTAGCTCAGGCGGTAACCCCACGTTGGCCCAAGTCAATGCAGCCACCAACAGCATAGGTTTCAAAAACGCCGTGAATGCTGCCGGCCTATGCGGCGCAAGTGACTGGCGCTTGCCAACTGCTGATGAACTGCAAGGCTTGGTGGACTACGGTGTGGCGTATCCCGGCCCCACCATCGATGCCAACTGGTTTCCAAACACTGTGGGCTCTGCCTACTGGGGATCCACACCACGCGTTGGCAGCCCTGCCAGCGCGTGGAACGTTGATTTCGGCAACGGCAACGTCGACTACATCCTCCGCAGCAACACCTACCATGTGCGTTTGGTGCGGTAGTGTGGTGTTGCGTGCCAGTCAGTGCTTGGCTAATTTGATTTGAAGACTATGAACGCCATACTGCCTCCCGTATACCGCGATCGCAGGCGTTTGCTGGTGCATACCGAAGAGCTGGTGCGCCGCTTTAGCCGCTACCACAAATACACGGTGGGCACTGATCTGCGCCGCCAAGCCATGGCCGTGATGCGCGGCGTGCATACGGCAGTGTATGACCGCACGGATCAGGCTAAGCACATCGGCGCACTTGTCTGGCGCATAGACGAATACAAACTCACGCTGCAGCTGGCCATGGAGGTGGGCGCTTTTGTGCACGGCCATGCTGGGCAGCAAAAGCCGGCTTCGCCCGGCTTTGCAGCGTTTGAAACAGCGGCCACTTTGGCCGCTGGCATCGGGAAACAGTGCGGCGGCTGGCATAAAAAAGCCAGCGGCTTGCATGCCCAAGTCGCCAGCCGAGCCACAGGGCAGGCTGGCGCCGGGTCACAGCCTGTGGCATCGCCACAGGCCAGCCCCGCTTCACTGAGTGCCCACGCCGCCTTTGAGTCAAATGCTAAGCCTGGCTTAGCAACTGGCTTGGAGGCAATACCTTGACAATGCTGCGCTACCCGAACGGCATGCTCAGCAAAGTTGCAAGCGCGTGGGCTGGCGCGTTGGCAGCCCTGCCAACGCGTGGAACGTTAATTTCAACAACGGCAACGTCAACAACAACAACCGCAGCAACACCAACCATGTGCGTTTGGTGCGGTAGTGTGGTGTTGCGTGCCAGTCAGTGGAGCGCTGCGCAGTGATTGCACACGCACCCGACCCAGCGGCCGTGCCCGTGCCCATTAGCTTTGCCGCGTGCTACGCGGGTTGGCAGCGGGCGCGGCGCGGCAAAAAGCCCAGCGTTAACCAGCTGGGCTTTGAAGCGCGCTGGCTCGATAATTTGCAAAATCTTCATGCTGCGCTGCGCGCAGGCAGCTGGCAGGCCGCCCGCACTGTTTCCTTTGTAGTCACGCATCCCAAAACTCGGGAAATCCACGCGCCAGACTTTGCCGACCGGGTGGTGCACCATGTGCTGGTGCAGCGGCTTGAAAAGCTCTATGAGCCTATTTTCATTCACGACAGTTATGCCAACCGTGCTGGCAAGGGCAGCCACGGCGCTGTCGACAGGCTGCAAGCCTTTATGCGCCAGCGCGCCAACATGCCCTGTGATGCAAATGTACCCAGCACAGCAACTGTGCGCAGAGGTAGCGGCTGGTATTTGCAGCTTGATGTACACAATTTTTTTAACAGTATCCACCGCCCCACGCTGTATGCCATGCTGTGCAAGCGGCTTAGCCAAGCGCAAAAACGCGGCCAGCTTCTCGCTAAGCATGCATTGGCACTACGCAGCTTATGCCATAAATTGTTGGCTAGCCGGGTGGCCGAGCATGTGCGCAACCCTGCGCGCGCCGCGCTGGTGCCCCCGCACAAGCGCCTGTGCAATGCCCAGCGTGGCTGCGGCTTGCCAGTGGGCAACTTGACCAGCCAGTTTTTTGCCAACATGTACCTCCATGCGCTCGATCAATTTGTTAAACACACACTCAAGGTGCGCCACTATGTGCGCTATGTGGACGATTTTGTGTTGCTAGCCAGCAGCGCGGAGCAGCTGCAAGACTGGCAGGCGCGCATAGAAGCTTTTTTGCATGAAACTTTGCGTTTAAAACTCAAAGAGGGCGCGGTATTGCAGCCGTGTGTGCAAGGCATTGATTTTCTGGGCTACCGCGTGTTTGCGCAGCACCGCACAGTGCGCCCGCGCGTGGTGCGCCACTGCCGAGCCAAACTGGCGCAGTGGCAGCGCCAGCATGCCAAGACAGGCCGAGTGCGCGCGCAAGACTTTGCGCAACTGCAGGCTTTGCTGGGTAGCTACTGGGGGCATTTTTCCCATGCCAACAGTGTGCGCCTGCGCTTTAGCTTATTTGCCCATATGCCTTGGCTGCATCAGTATTTCAGCCTCATGCCCGATGCCAGTTTGGTGGTGAACATGCCCGCGCGCTGGCAGGTGCTGCGCCGCCGCGCTGTGCGCCAACTATTTGATTTTTAAAGGAGTGACCCCATGACATGTATCCGTCTATTTTTTGCCACCGCCAGCCTGCTGGCTGCGCATGCTGCCCACGCAGTGGGGCCTTACACATACAACACGGCTGGCGACGAGGTGACCGACACGGGCACTGGCTTGGTCTGGCGCCGCTGCAGCGAAGGCCAAAGCTGGAGCGCCAGCACCTGCGCTGGCACACCTGCCACCTACACGCACGAAGCGGCTCTGGCGCGCGCCAGCAGCCAAACCGGCTGGCGCTTGCCCAATGCGAAGGAGCTGGCTAGCATAGCCGATAAAAGTAGGAGCAACCCGGCCATAGACACCGTAGCTTTCCCTGTCACGCCTAATAATTATTTTTGGACGGCTACACCTTACGTTGGCAGCCCTGCCGACGCGTGGCTCGTTAATTTCCTCAACGGCTACGTCAGCAACAGCTACCGCAGCCTCACCCTCCATGTGCGTTTGGTGCGGTAGTGTGGTGTTGCGTGCCAGTCAGTGTTTGGGTTTTTGGTTTATAGTTGCCAGCCTTTACCTTAATGCTAGCTATTCGCATTATTTAAATCGCTAACACCTAGCGTATCACCCACTCCCCATGCTTCGTGATCTCTTCGTGCATGGCATCTGGGGCTAGGTCTATTTCACCCGGCCAAGTGACTGCCCCGTGCTCTAGAAAAACTTGCGAAAAAATGTTTTTCTGGCTTAAGACGGCAAACACACCGGCAGTTTGTGAGTGTACCAAGCCGTGCATATCAACATAGCCTTCTAGTCCGTCCACAAACCTCACTTTCAGGCGGTAGTCGCCAAGTGCTTGCACCTGTGTAATGCGCCATGGCATCATGGGTTGCACGTGGGGACTTAGCTCAGAGGGGTGATCTTTTTTGGTGATTGGTTCTGCATGCATAATTCCCAGTCCTCCATGAGTTCTGCGCGGTGTTCTTGTGCCCATTCAAGCACCAAAGCTTGTGCACGGCGAGGCATTTTGCCTTGAATGACCTCTAGTGTCGTGTCACACGTCAAATGTCGGATAGAGTCGTTTAAGCTTGATGCGAGCTGTATCGGTCGTAAATTGCCAGTTTATCTTAGCCTTGATTT
>JAYTMT010000132.1:0-50250 GCA_043728315.1 Polaromonas sp.
TTTTTTCTTGGGGTGCGTATATTCTGGGTAGTTGATCAGGCTGTTTTCGAGGCTAGTGGTGGCATCGCTGCTGGAGCTGCTTGTTCCGCTGATGTCGCCAGTGGTTTCTTTCCATGATTTTTCAAAATCACTGGCATTGGTTTGGATAGACGATTGCACGTCGCGGGCAGCGCCTTCGACGCTGTCTTTCATCTTTTTGAGCTCGTCCAAATCCATGGATCGGTTGACTTCGGCTTTC
The DNA here is from genome assembly GCA_043728315.1 of Polaromonas sp. Taxonomy (GTDB): domain Bacteria; phylum Pseudomonadota; class Gammaproteobacteria; order Burkholderiales; family Burkholderiaceae_C; genus JAAFIP01. The sequence continues at coordinate 239 of JAYTMT010000132.1, forward strand.
ACATCGGCCACATAGCGCTGCGCTTTGCCCAAGAGCGCGCCTACGGTGCGCGCCACGCGTGGCAGTTTGTCAGGACCGATCACAATCAGCGCGACAGCGCCAATCATGGCGATCTTGGAGATGCCTAAATCAATCACAGAGAACCTTGCCCTTCAGTGCTGGCGCGCGACAAGGCCACTTCAGACTTTGGTCGTGGCTTGCACGTCGATGGTGTCTTTGGCTGTGTTTGCGGCTGGGGCAGCGCTGGCGGCGGCATTAGTTACTTGGCCCGCTGGCGCCTCGGGTTTGTCCGAAGCACTGCCCTCGCCTGTTTTCATGCCGTCTTTGAAGCCCTTGACAGCGCCACCCAAATCTGAGCCCATGTTTTTGAGTTTTTTGGTGCCAAACACCATGACCACGATGAGCAAGACGATCAGCCAGTGCCAAATTGAAAATGAACCCATGAATTTCTCCTAAACGAATGTAGCGATTCTAGTCGGATGCGGTGAATGTTCGGTAAAGTGGCTGCGAATTAGCCCTTGACCCAGGGACGCGGACCGCCCATGACGTGGATATGCAGGTGGTGCACCTCTTGGCCACCTTCTTGTCCATTATTGCAAACTATGCGAAAGCCCCCCTCGGGGTAGGGTTTGCAGCCCTCTTGCAGCGCCAACTTGGGCGCTAGCACCAGCATGCGGCCCAGCAGGGCGGCATCTGCATCGGTTAATTGCGCCATCGACGGAATATGCCGCTTGGGAATCATCAGAAAATGCACCGGCGCCCAAGGGTGGATGTCATGGAAGGCAAAAATTTCTTCGTCTTCATAGACTTTGCGTGAGGGGATCTTGCCTGCGACTATTTTGCAGAAAATACAAGCAATGTCAGCGTCAAATGGTGAAAGCATGCTATTAAAAATATAGTAATTGGTGATGTGGCCCTGTATGGTGCAGAGCTAGTACGGGCTGCGGTTGTCACTGAAACGCAACCAGCCTTTGATGCAGCGGTACAAATACCACAGCCCCACAATGGCGCTGGCAATTACACCTGGGAAAAACAGCACCAAGTACAGCGGCGAGGTCACCACAAACCACAAAAGCGCCCACCAAAAGGTGCTGATCATGTAGCGGTGGTGCTCGGCGTATACCAAATCCATCTCGTCGCCTTTGCGAATGTAGTTGATGACCAAGGCCACCACGGCCAGTGTGTACATGCTGGCCCACGCTGCGGTGTGCAAGCCATACAAAACATGCATCACAGTGCGGTCGCTCGATGATTTGGGTGCTAAGGCCATGTAATCGGTTTCGCTCATCACAATCTCCTGGTTAATGGTTGGCCGTATTTTCTGTTGCTTCACGCTCTTTTACCTTGCGCATGGCTTTTTCATTGAGCCCGCTGGTGCCCACGCGCCGCTCTAGCTCGGCCACCACGTCTCGGGCCGACAGGCCGTAGTGGGTGAGCGCCACCATGCTATGGAACCACAAGTCTGCGGTTTCATTGACAATTTTTGCTTTTTGCGCGGCGCTTTGTCCGCCATAATCAGCGTCTTTGCAGGCCATGACCATCTCAGTGGCTTCTTCGCCAATTTTTTTCAAAAATGCGTCTGGCCCTTTGTGCAAGAGCCGCGCCACATAGCTGGTCTCGGGGTCACCGCCAATGCGGGTGGCAAGGGCTGCGCTCAGACGGTCAAGGCAATCGTTGGTAGACATGGGCTTATTTGTAGATGGACTGGGGGTCTTTCAAGACCGGATGTGTGATTTTCCATGCGAATTTCATGGGTTGTGCAGGTTTTTTGGCAGTTTGCGATGCATTTGCAGCAGTATTGCTGTTTGAATCAGGGCCTAGGGCCGACTCTGGCACTGTCGCTAAGGGCAAATCAGCCACGGCCTCGAGCTGGTTAAAAAAGCAGCTGTGCCGCCCCGTGTGGCAGGCAATCCCCGGCGTATGCCCGGTTTGCGTCACCTCCAAGAGCAACACATCGCTGTCGCAGTCCATGCGGATGCTGTGCACCGTTTGCACATGGCCAGACTCCTCGCCTTTGAACCACAATTTGCCCCGCGAACGGCTGAAATACACCGCCCGCCCCAGCTGCGCAGTGTGCGCCAGCGCCTGGCGGTTCATCCAAGCAAACATCAGCACGTCGCCACTGCCCTGCTCCTGCGCTATCACGGGCACAAGGCCGTTGGCATCCCATTTAATAGTGTCAATCCAGTTCATGCAGCAATTGTATGCGTGCACAGCCATGCCACAGGGTAAGCAGATGTTTTAATGCTCAGATTGGTTATTTTAGAGTTAAATACGCCAATGTCAGCGTGAAATGGTCATAGTATGCTATTATTTTTGCATGGCAATTAGTAAGCTAAACGGCATCTAAATGGAATGTAAAACCCATGGCTATCGGAAAAATTACCCCTATTCTGCGCATTTTTGACGAGGCCAAAGCCAAAGAGTTTTACCTTGGTTTTCTAGGGTTCACATTGGACTGGGAACACCGCTTTGAGCCGGGCCTGCCTCTTTACATGCAAGTCTCACGCAGCGCCTGCGTGCTGCACCTGTCCGAGCACCACGGCGATGCCAGCCCCGGCGCGGCCATGCGCATCCAAGCCGACGACATAGATGCCCTGCACACCGAGCTAAACGCCAAACAATACCCCTACGCCCGTCCCAGCATCGAGGCCATGCCGTGGGGCACACGGGACATGTCGGTGAAAGACCCGTTTGGCAATCGGCTGACGTTTACGACTGCGATCAGTACTTAATTGAACCAGCCTGTATGTGCAACAGCACCGTAATATTACGAGTGCTTCGCGGCATTAACTCGCCAATTTAGTTTTTGCAGTTGTTCGATACAGCCTAAAGAAAGCGCAGCTCTAATCGCTTACCCAGCACCCGTGCGGCTTTATCCAGCGTTTTTAGACTTGCCCAGTGCCGTGCATCGTCTAAGCGTTTAACTTGCGCCCAACTGGTGTCCAACGCCCGCGCTAGATCAGCCAAGCTACGTTCGCCACGTGCCTGCCTGAGCAGCAGCACGGCTTGCATCTTGGTGTCGGGCGTTATGTAATGCGCCTTACGCAAATTGATGCTGGGAGCAGGTATCTCCAGCCCTTCGTCTGAGCGCCAGCCGAGCATGGCGGACAGCACCTCGACTGCATTAAACAACGCCTCCTCCATGGTTGCGCCTTCGGTGAAAGTGTCGGGCAAATCTACAAACTGCACGAAATATCCACCGCCTTCTTGCGCGGTAATAGTGGCGGGGTAACGAAGGTTTACGGTGTCTGTGTGTTTCATAGAATATCCTGTTAATATTTGCAGCCTGGTTATTTGAGCTTTACGCCTGTTTGCTTAGAGATGGCGGCTACTAAGCCAGCGCCCACATCGCGGGCGCCATGAACAGGCACTGGCACAGCTACGCCATTTTTCACCATGATGTGATGACTACCATTCACACGGTTCAATGTCCAACCTTGCACTTGCATTTTTTTGAGAATTTCTTTGCCATTCATGTAAATATCATAGATCAATTTTGATCCATTTTCAAGTAATATGCAAAGAAGGTTAAATCACTGCCAGGCTGCAGTGTCGGGGCGATTTTGGCCGTATTCGGCCGTATGAGGAGCGGGGCAGCGGCCTACCCGGCGCTTGGACGCTTGCGTGCAACGCGGATACGCCAGAATAATCACGTTCTGGCGACGAAAAACTCAAATCCTCACCGCAATCCCGCGCGCATGCATCAGCGCCTTGGCCTGGCCTACGGTGTATTCACCATAATGAAAAATGCTAGCGGCCAGCACAGCATCTGCGCCGCCTTGCTGCACACCGTCGGCTAAATGCTCTAGATTGCCTACGCCGCCCGATGCGATGACGGGCACGCTTACTGCGTCGGCCACAGCGCGGGTCAGGGCCAGATCAAAGCCCGATTTTGTGCCATCGCGGTCCATGCTGGTGAGCAGGATTTCGCCTGCGCCTAGCTGGGCCATTTGGGTGGCCCATGACACGGCATCTAGCCCTGTATTTTTACGGCCGCCGTGGCTGTAAACGTCCCAGCCTTCGCCCACTGCTTGGCCTCTTTCATTCAAGCGCAGCGCATCTTGCGCACCGCGGCGTTTGGCATCAATGGCCACCACGATGCATTGCGCGCCGTATTTAGCGCTGGCATCCGCTATCACCTGCGGGTTGGCAATGGCCGCAGAGTTGAAGCTGGTTTTGTCGGCCCCTGCATTGAGCAGGCGGCGCACATCGGCCACGGTGCGCACGCCGCCGCCCACGGTGAGCGGGATGAATACTTTGGAAGCCACGGCTTCGATGATGGGCAAGATCAGGTCGCGCCCATCACTGGTGGCGGTGATGTCTAAAAACGTGAGCTCGTCGGCACCTTGGTCGTTGTAGCGTGCGGCGATCTCAATGGGGTCACCCGCGTCGCGCAGCGCCACAAAATTCACGCCTTTGACCACGCGGCCACCGGTGACGTCTAGGCAGGGGATGATGCGTTTGGCTAGCATGGTGCAGATTGGTAGTGACAAATTGGATTAAATTGACATTTTTTACAATTATGACAGAATACATGCAATTGACAAAAGGAATTTTCATGCAAACATTGGCCATGTCGGAAAACGGCCGGGTGTTGATACCCGCTAACATACGCGAACAGCTTGGATTAAAGCCCAAGACACGGATTCACATAGAGATCAAAGATGGCTGCCTTGTACTAACGCCCGCTGCCCTGCATTACAGCAAAATCAGAGCCTACTTTGACACGTTTTTACCCCCAACGCCGGGGCGCAGCATGACCGATGCGTTCATTGCCGAGCGCCGGGCAGAGGCTGCGCGAGAGGATGCGGCATGATTCATGTGATGGATTCGTCCGCTTTATTGGCTGTGAGCAAGGGCGAGCTTGGCGCAGAATATGTGATGGAGCTATTGCAAACACAGGATTGCGTGATCAGCAGCGTCAACGCCGCCGAGGTGGCCACCAGACTGCTGGACATGGGCTTACCAGCCCAAGAACTTGACCGCGCGGTGTCTCTATTCAGGCTGGACATCGTGGATTTCAACTACGAGCAGGCACTGGCGTGCGCCAACCTGCGCGTGCATACCAAATCTGCTGGCCTGTCATTAGGTGACCGCGCCTGTCTGACCCTGACCAAGCTGATGGACGGCTGCGCCGTGACGGCTGACCACGCTTGGGTGGACATCAAGGAAGCGGCGCAGGTTCGGGTGTTGATGATTCGTTGAGCCTAGGGGTAGTTGCGACTGCCCACATGGCCTCCCAAAGGGTTTGGCTTGTATCAGCCGTTCAATTCATCCGCCCGCGCCTGCCCAGCGGCAAAATCCAAGTCGCCGCTGTAAATCGCGCGGCCGCAAATCACGCCTTCTATGCCCTCGCCTTCTACGGCGCAGAGTTTGTCAATATCGGCCATATTGCTCAAGCCGCCGGAGGCGATCACTGAGATGCTGCTGGCCTGCGCGAGGCGCACAGTGGCCTCAATGTTGACACCGCTGAGCATGCCGTCGCGGCCAATGTCGGTATAAATGATGGATTCGACACCGTAGTCTTCGTATTTTTTGGCCAAGTCGGTCACTTCGTGGCCCGTTAGCTTGCTCCAGCCGTCGGTGGCTACTTTGCCGTCTTTGGCATCCAGCCCGACGATGATGTGGCCACCAAAGGCGCTGCAAGCTTCTTGCAAAAAACCAGGATTGCGCACCGCCGCGGTGCCAATGATGACATAGCGAATACCTGCGTCAATGTAGCGCTCAATCGTTTCAAGGTCGCGAATTCCCCCCCCGATTTGCACCGGAATCGACTCGCCGTCCACGTCGGCCACAGCCTTAAGAATGGATTTAATAGCAGCGAAATTTTGCGGCTTGCCTGCAAAAGCGCCATTCAAGTCAACCAAGTGCAGGCGGCGCGCACCCGCATCCACCCAGCGCATGGCCATGGCGGCGGGGTCTTCGCCAAAAGTGGTGGAGCGGTCCATGTCGCCTTGTTGCAGGCGCACGCAATGGCCGTCTTTGAGGTCGATAGCGGGGATGAGTAGCATACGAATGGAAGGGGTGGGATGACGGGGAGACTAGGGCAGAAGGGTCACAGCGGCTGCACAATCCAAATAACGCTGCACATGCGGTTTGCGCTGACAGGCTCAGGCAGACGCAAAGAGACGTATGGGCGGCTAGAAGCGTTAGTTTAAGGATTCCAGTGCAGAAAATTGCGGTAGAGCATGATGCCTTGTGCGGCGCTTTTTTCGGGGTGAAATTGCGTAGCAAAGATGTTATCGCGGGCAATGGCCGCTGTAAAGACTGCGCCATAGTCGGCGCTGCCCGCAGTGTGGCGCAGATCAGACGGTGCGGCATAAAAGCTATGCACAAAATAGTAATAACTGCTTTGCGCCACGCCGCGCCACAGGGCATGCGCGTGGCCATCGTGCGGGCTTTGTGCCACCGGATTCCAGCCCATATGCGGCACTTTGAAGCGGCTGCCATCGGCTTGCAAACGGCCAGCCAAGTCAAACTTTTTGACCACACCGCCAATTAGCCCCAAACCGGCGGTGTCTTGCTCTTCAGAGTGGTCCAGCAGCATTTGCATGCCCACGCACACGCCAAACAGCGGCTTGCTGGCAGCGGCCTCAAGTATGGCGGGCAGCAATTCCCCACCATGGCATTCGCGCAACTCGCGCATGCAGTCACGCATAGCGCCTTGGCCCGGCAGCACCACACGGCTGGCCGCGCGCACATCGGCTGGGTCATTGGTAATCAGCACCCGCACGCCGCTGTCTTTGGCCGCTTCAATCACAGCATTAGCCACCGAGCGTAGATTGCCCATGCCGTAATCAATGACGGCAACGGTATGAGTAGACATGAAAAGTAAACACCCTAATTACTATAAATTAAATAGCGAACTATGACCATATGACGCTGACATAGACCAAATTTTCTTTAAAAATGAATTTTTGGCTGTTCTTTCGCGTCTTTCGCGTATCTTTAGCGCACTTCGCGGCCGGAAGTTCAGTGCGCAGGCCTACAAAGACCCCTTAGTAGAAGGAATCACCCCCACACTGCGCGGATCAAGCTCTATGGCCATGCGCACGGCGCGTGCAAAGGCTTTGAAAACCGTTTCGCACTGGTGGTGGGCGTTGTCGCCTTTGATGTTGTCAATGTGCAGGGTAACCTGCGCATGGTTCACAAAACCCTGAAAAAACTCATGCGTGAGCTGTGTATCGAAAGCACCAATCGCCCCCGAGGTAAATGGAATATTCATGATCAGCTGAGACCGACCCGAAAAATCAATCACCACACGGCTCAAGGCTTCATCCAGCGGCACATAGGCATGGCCATATCGGCGGATGCCTTTTTTGTCGCCCAGCGCCTTGAAAACCGCTTGGCCAAGGGTAATGCCCACGTCTTCCACCGTGTGGTGGCCGTCAATGTGCAAATCGCCCACAGCCTGCACATCCAAATCAATCAGCCCATGGCGAGCGATTTGGTCGAGCATGTGGTCAAAAAAGCCAATGCCGGTGGACAGTTTGGACGCGCCCGAACCATCAAGGTCGAGCGAAACGGTGATTTGCGTCTCGGCGGTGTTGCGCGAGACTGTGGCGGTGCGGTTCATGGGGCTATTGTCGCATCCCTTGGCTTGGGATTTTGGGCAAGATCAGAGGCTGCCTTGCAGGGCAGCCAGCATCTGCTGGTTTTCCTGGGCGGTGCCCACGGTCAGGCGCAGGCAATTACTGAGCAGGGGGTGCATTTTGGACACGTTTTTCACCAAAATACCCTGCTGTTTCATGCCTGCAAAGCATGTATCGGCATCTGGCACGCGCACCAACAGCATATTGGCATCGCTTGGGTAGGCTTTCACTTGGGGCATAGCGGCCAATTGCGCCAACAGCAGGCCGCGCTGGGCGCGAATATCCGCCGCTTGGGCGGCAAATACCGACTCGTGCTCCAGCGCAAACAAAGCGCATTCGGCGTTGAGCACACTCACGTTGTACGGAGGGCGCAGTTTGTCGATCTCAGCCACCAAAGCAACGGGGCCGACCATGTAGCCCAAGCGCACACCCGCTAGGCCGAATTTACTCAGCGTGCGCATGAGCAGGACGTTGGCATTTGCCTGCGGCTGGGCGTGGATTTCGTCGATCCAACTGCAAGGCGAGAAAGGCTGGTAGGCCTCGTCCATGGCTACTAGGCCGCCGTAGCTGGCGCAGGCTGCGATGATTTTTTTGATCACGGCGGCATCCCACAAGTTTGCGGTTGGATTGTTGGGGTAGGCGATATACGTGATCGCGGGTTTTTCAGCGGCAATGGTGCCTAGCATGGCGCTTTCGTCAAGCTCAAACACTGGCGTGAGCGGCACGCCGATAAAGCGCAGGCCTTGCAACTGCGCACCCATGGCATACATCACAAAGCCCGGCAGTGGCGCAAGAATGGCTGCGCCGGGCTTGTCGCAGGCCATGGCCAAGAGCGATATCAGCTCGTCAGAGCCATTGCCTAGCATCAGGCCGTAGCCCGCTGGCGGTTTGGCGTAGGCCAGTAAAGCGGTTTTTAAATCGTCAATGCGCGACCCGGGGTAGCGGTTAATGGCTACAGCGCCCAAGCGCGCGCCCAGCTTGGCTTGCAAATCAGGCGCTAGCGTGTGCGGATTTTCCATGGCATCGAGCTTGACCATGCCGCTGGCGTTTTGCACGGCGTAGGCATGCATGGATTGCACGTCGTCGCGCAGGTGGGAAAGGGGGGAAGGGGGGGAAGTGCTTGGGAAGGTCATTTGCAAATCACATACTGTTTAAATTAGCCAAATCCGCTGGCAAAAGCTTGAAAGGATTGACCACCCGCACATGGTCAAAATACTGCAGGTGCTGCAAGTCTTCGGTGAGCAATACGCTGCAGCCCATTTGCTGCGCCGCAGCCAGCATCAGCGCATCCCAATAGCTCAATGGGAATCGGTCTTGCAGTGCCCATGCTAAATCCACGGTGCTGTCGTCCACCGCCCACACTTGCCAGCCTCGGTATAGCTTGACGACAGCACGGGCATCAGCCACAGGCAGGCTGGGCGCAACTTTTCGTAAATTGGCATACAACTCGTTGAGCACTTGTGTGCTGATACGGCCAGCGCGTGCCTGCCAGCACCAGGTGAGCCATTTTTGCGCGGCTTCGCGCTTGTCGGGCGGCAACGCGGCCTGCGCATACAGCAAGACGTTGGTGTCAACGAAAACGTTCAAGTCGCTCGGCATAGATGGCATCACGGCTTAAAAATGCACCCTCAAATGCAATCGGCTTGAATTTCAAGGCTTCTTGCATGGCAGTGTCGTAGGCGTTGTCACGTTGCATTTTTTCGGTGAGCATCTCACCTACCAAGCGTGACACACTCACATTGCGCTTGGCAGCCTCTACGCGCGCCCAGCGCAAGGTGTCTTCGGTGGTGGAAATAGTAAGATTTGACATGCAACCAGTTTACACGAAATTCGTGTACCACTTAAATCGTGTAAATTGCACGCATGCAGTAAGCGTTAACACCGAGCCCCTGCAAGCCCCGCACTTGGCACGAAACTCTTCTAGCTGAACTAGAATAAGTTGACCATTTGGTTAGTTTTTAGGACAGCCGCACGCACTCCCATGACCCACTCTGACACATCCCCTGCTGCCACCCCAGTAGTCCAAGCGGGAGCATTGGCCATACAAGTGCGCAATGCCAGCGTGGTTTACCAAACAGCTGATGCACCAGTGCATGCCCTGAGCAGCATTGATTTAGATGTGGCCGAGGGTGAATTCGTCTCCTTGATTGGGCCTTCGGGCTGCGGCAAAACCACGCTGGTGCGGGTAATTGCCGATTTAGAAAAAATCAGCGCAGGGCAGGTGCTGGTCAACGGCGTGAGCCCGCACGATGCGCGTTTGGCGCGTGCTTACGGTTATGTGTTCCAAGCGCCCGCGCTTTTTCCTTGGCGCACGGTGCTGGCCAATGTGACGCTGCCGCTGCAAATCCAAGGGCGCAGCAGCGCAGAGGCCAAAGCCATTGCCATGCAGCACCTGGAGCGCGTGGGGCTTAGCGGCTTTGAGGGCAAATACCCTTGGCAGCTCTCGGGCGGTATGCAGCAGCGCGTGTCGATTGCGCGGGCGCTGTCGTTTGAGCCACGCATTTTGATGATGGACGAGCCTTTTGGCGCGCTCGATGAAATCACCCGCGACCGCCTCAACGAGCAGCTCCAGCAGCTGTGGCTGCGCGAGCGGCGCACGGTGGTGTTTGTGACGCATTCGATTGCCGAGGCGGTGTATTTATCGACCCGCATCGTCGTGATGTCGCCCAGACCGGGGCGCATTGTCAAGGTGATTGAATCGACCTTGCCCAATGAGCGGCATTTAGGGCTGCGCGACAGCGCTGCTTTCATGGACCTGGCCCACGCGGTGCGCCAAGCGCTGGCGGATGGCCACCATGCCTGAGCAAATGGCACGTACCGTGCGCGCCACATGGATGTGGCGCTTGGGCTTTGAAGGCTTGCCCATCGCAATGGTAATCGGGGCGCTGCTTGCGCTTTGGTACGGATTGGCATGGATGCTCAATGCGCCGGGTGCGATTGAGCGCGTGCTTGCGCCCCAAGGCGCTTGGGCTTGGCCGGATTTGCTGCGCGCCACCATGGCCATGGAGCGGCCCGTGGTGCCAGCGCCCCACCAAGTGGCTGCTGATTTTTGGAGCAGCTTGACCGATTGGCCACTGGATTCGCCGCGCAATTTGCTCTACCACGTAGCTGTTACTGGCCACTCCACCCTGCTGGGTTTTGTGATGGGCACAGTGCTGGGGCTGGTGCTGTCGGTGGCCATTGTGCATTCGCGCACGCTTGACAAAGCCTTGCTGCCGTGGATCGTGGCTTCGCAAACCGTGCCTGTGCTGGCTATTGCACCGATTGTGCTGGTGATCTTAGGCAGCCTCGGTTTTTCTGGCGCTGCGCCCAAAGCGGTGATTGCCATGTATTTGTGCTTTTTCCCGGTCACGGTGGCCATGGTGCAGGGGCTGCGTTCGCCGCAAAAAATCGACACCGAAATGATGCACACCTATGCCGCCAGCCGCTGGCAAGCGCTATGGCTGCTGCGCCTGCCAGCTTCGCTGCCGTTTTTGTTCCCTGCATTGCGCGTGGGGGTGGCCGCAGGCTTGGTAGGTGCGATGGTGGCCGAGCTGCCCACGGGCGCAGAGGCGGGCTTGGGCGCGCGCCTGCTCACTGGCTCTTACTATGGCAACACGGTGCAAATTTGGTCGGCGCTGCTGATGTCGGCACTGCTGGGCTTGGCACTCACGGCCTGTGTGGCCTTGGCCGAGCGCTTGGTGCTGAACAAGCGGGGAGGCGTATGAGCGGCACCCCAAGTGCGCCTGCAAACGCCCCAGCGCAGCACCTCACACTGGCACTGCTCGCCGCTTGCGTGCTTTGCGCAGGGCTGCTGTTGCCGCTGGCCACCCCACCCACTGACGGGGAAGTTTCTGTTTCCTTTTGGTTTGCAGCCGCAGTCTTGGGGACGATGGCGACGTGGAGCATCCAGCGCATCGCCGCCATGGGCGATGCGCGCTGGGTAGGCCTGCTCACTGCTGCGGTTTTTGGCCTGTGGATTGTGTATTTTTGGCAGCTCTTGGTCACCGCATTTGACGTGCCGCGCGTCTTGCTGCCAGCACCGCTGCGCATCGCGCATTCCATGGCGGAGCACAGCCACACCTTGTGGCGTGATTTTGTGCAAACGGTGGGCAAAGCCGTGCTCGTGGGCTGGGTCATGGGCTGTGGCATGGGCTTTGCAGTAGCGGTGGCCATTGACCGTATGCCGTTTTTGCAGCGCGGCCTGCTGCCCGTGGCCTCGCTTACCAGTGCCGTGCCACTGGTAGGCGTCGCGCCCATCGCAGTGATGTGGTTTGGATTTGATTGGCCATCCAAAGCCGCGGTGGTGGTGCTTATGACGTTTTTTCCTATGCTGGTTTCTACCCTTGCAGGCCTCAAAGCCGCAGGTAAACTGGAGCTTGAATTGATGCACAGCTACGCTGCCAATTACTGGCGCACCCTGCTGGCATTGCGCCTGCCAGCAGCGCTGCCATTCATTTTTGGCGCACTCAAGGTCAACGCCACCTTGGCCCTCATTGGTGCCATAGTGGCCGAATTTTTTGGCTCGCCCACCGTGGGGCTGGGCTTTAGGATTTCCACCGAATCGGCCAAGATGAACATGGCCTTGGTATGGGGCGCTATTGTGGTGGCGGCCGTGACAGGCTCGGTGGCATACGCCTTGCTTGTGCAGCTGGAGCGGCGGGTGGCTTTTTGGCATCCGTCCGTGCGGGATGCTTGATTATTTTTCGTAGTGCGTGTTTTTAATGTGTTTGTTCTTAACCTGAAGGAGCTTTTCATGATTCGTTCACCTAAGTTTGCCAAAAGCCTGCTGGCTGCGGTGCTCACCGTGTGTGCTGTGGGCGCGTATGCCGCAGACAAAGTCACCGTTCAACTCAAGTGGGTGCCGCAAGCGCAGTTTGCTGGCTACTATGTGGCGCAGGCTAAAGGCTACTACAAAGAAGCCGGCCTTGATGTCACCATCAAACCCGGCGGCCCAGATATTTCCCCTGTGCAAGTGATTGCAGGCAACCAAGCCGACGTGGTGGTCAACTGGATGCCAGATGCTTTGGCCGCGCGCGAAGCAGGTGTGCCACTGGTCAACATCGCCCAAGTGTTTGACAAATCAGGCCTGATGCTCACCTGCAAAAAAGCCAGCGGCGTAGCCACCTCCAAAGACTTCAAGGGCAAAACCCTGGGCGTTTGGTATGGCGGCAATGAGTACCCGTTTCTCAGCTGGATGGGCAAGCTAGGTCTGAAGCCCGACACCGACATCAAAGTCCTCAAACAAGGCTTTAACGTCGATCCGCTCTTGCAAAACCAAGCCGCTTGTATTTCCACCATGATTTACAACGAGTATTGGCAAGTGATTGACGCGGGCGTGAAAGAAAGCGATTTGGTCACTTTCTTTTATGAGCAAGAGGGTGTAGCGTCGCTAGAAGACGGCCTGTATGCGCTGGAATCCAAACTCAAAGACCCCGCCTTCGTGGCGCGCATGGGTAAATTCGTGAAAGCCTCGCTCAAAGGCTGGAACGAAGCGGTGAAAAACCCTGAAGAAGCGGCCAAAATCGTGGTGGCGGCCGACAAATCGGGCAGCTCCAACATGAAGGTGCAGCTGCGCCAGATGCAAAACATAGCCAAACTGATCAGCAATGCCAACACCAAGACCATGGGCAGATTAGATGCCGCCGCCTATGAGCGCACCGTGAAAGTGCTGATGGCGGGCGGTAGCGCACCCGTGATCAAGAAAGACCCGGGCAAAGCGGCATACAGCTATGCGGTGTGGGATGCTGCGCAAAAATAATAAAGTGCACATAAGCTGCGCTGGCGTTTAGCAAACCAGTTATTACCGGAAGCTAAACTACACACAAAAGGCGTACCATAGCGGCACGCCTTTTTTTATGCCAAAGACCCAAGCCGCCCCCTCCATAAAGCCGCGCAGCGCTGCCAAAGCACTTGCGCGCCCAGACGACAGTAGCCAAGCCAATATCCGCCAAAGCAATGAGCTGCTGATTTTGGCGGCGGCTGAAAAAGTGTTTGCACGCGCGGGCTTTGGCGGCGCCACCATGGCCGCGATTGCATTGGCTTGTGGCTTGCCCAAAGCCAATGTGCACTATTATTTTGGCAGCAAAGATACGCTCTACAGAGCCGTATTGGCCAGAATTTTGTCAGACTGGCTGATGCCCACCGACAGCATCACCCAAGAGGCCGAGCCGCGCGCAGCTATTGAGCAATACATCAGAGCCAAAATGGCACTGTCTGCCCAGCGGCCTGACGGCTCGAAGGTGTTTGCCAACGAACTGCTGCATGGCGCGCCCCTGATCAAGGAGCTGCTGTCAACCCAACTGCGCGCCTTGGTGCAAGACAAAGCCGCCGTGGTGCAATCGTGGGCAGATGCGGGGCGCATGGCCCCAGTCAATGGCGTGCATTTGTTTTTCACCATCTGGGCTGCCACGCAAACCTATGCCGATTTTGATGCCCAGGTGTGCGCGGTGCTGGGCAAAAAATCACTCTCTGCACGCGACCATGCGCTGGCGACTGAGCATGTGGTGTCCTTGATATTGCGCGGCTGCGGGCTGTAGCGCTCTACCTGAGCTTGCAGGGTTGTGGTCGCGCTGCTCCTTGGCGAGTGCTATGCGTGCATTCGTCTCACTCGGAGATGGTCACCACTGCTCCTTGGCGAGTGCTGTGCTACCGCGCAAACGGATCGCCGGCCCCTTCGGGGTAGCTTGTTTTTTCGAGCCAATGGGGGGAATCGGGCAAACTCGGGCTAAAGCCCTCAGACAGCGCCCGATTCTGATCCCCCATTGCCCCAAAAAAACAAGCCCAGCGCCCTGATTGTTTGCGCGGTAGCACAGCACTCGCCAAGGAGCAGGGTCAGGTGGTGGGGTATGTTGGCGGTATGTGCTTAAATTTGTGTTTTTATGCAAAATAATACAAATGTCATCGTCATATGGTCATATGGTCATAGTGTGCTACATATTTAGTAGCTCATAGAAGTCCATGACAGGCTGAGTTCGGTATTAAAATATCTCAGCGCAAGCATAGCCCGAGCGTGCAGTGGATGGCCTGATTTTTTGCAGCGGTTTTCGCGATGTACAAGAGGCAAGTCAGAGACCACGCGACTTTCTTGCGCAGTCCACAGCCAGACCACCCCTCAGCCCAGAGCGAAATAGAGCGGAATAAAAATCAGGCCATCCACTGCACGCGCCACCAATCACCTAGGCATTAAAAGCGTTAGCGATAAGCTTGCGCACTGGCGCAGTGCTCTCTTGGCCACAACACCTGGCACGAGCCATTCACCATCAAGCCACCACCCCCGCCCGCTCCAGCATAGCATGCAGCAGCACATTGCAGCCAGCGGTGATGTGCTCGGCCTTGGCGTCTTCGATTTCGTTGTGGCTGATGCCGTCTTTGCAAGGAATAAATATCATGCCGCTGGGTGCGAGCTTGGCCATGTAGACCGCGTCGTGGCCTGCGCCAGAGACTACGGGCATGTTGGTGTAGCCCAGCTTGTTGGTGGCGCGCGCTACTGCGACTATGCAGTCGCTGTGAAAACCAATCGACGAATAACTCGATACCAATTCGATCTCGACCTTTAGACCTGAATCAGCAGCCAACTTGGCGGCGCAGGCTTTCACCTCATCGGCCATTTGGTCTACCAAGGCATCGGTGCTGTTGCGCAGGTCAATCGAGAATTTCACCCTGCCCGGTATCACATTGCGGCTGTTGGGATGCACATGCACCATGCCTACCGTGCCGCGCCCGTGCGGCGCATGGCGCAGGGCGCTGGCCACTGTTTCTTGCATGATATGGGTGGCCAGCTGCATGGCGTCTTTGCGCAGCGCCATGGGCGTGGGGCCCGCGTGCGCTTCCATGCCTGTGACGGTGCAGTCAAACCAGCGGATGCCCAGCACGCCCTGCACCACGCCAATGGTGATATCGTTGTCCTCCAGCACGGGGCCCTGCTCAATATGGGTTTCAAAATACGCGCCAATTGGGTGGTCTCCCGGCTCTTGGCTGCCGATGTAGCCAATGCGCTCCAACTCGCCCTTGACCGACTTGCCTTCGGTGTCTTTGGCGGCGTAGGCGTGCTCTAGCGTGAAAGCTTTGGCAAACACGCCCGAGCCCATCATTACCGGTACAAAGCGCGAGCCTTCTTCATTGGTCCAAAAAGCCACCTCTATCGGCGCTTCGGTTTGCACCCCCATGTCGTTGAGCGTGCGCACCACCTCTATGCCCGCCAGCACGCCGTAGTTGCCGTCAAACTTGCCGCCTGTGGGCTGGGTGTCGATATGGCTGCCGGTCATGATGGGCGGCAGGCTGTTGTTGCGGCCAGCGCGGCGCATGAAGCCGTTGCCTATTTTGTCAATGGTGACCGACATGCCTGCTTCCTTGGCCCAGCGCAGCACCAAATCACGCCCTTGTTTGTCCAAGTCAGTGAGGGTGAGGCGGCAAACACCGCCTTTGGGGGTTGCGCCGATTTGTGCTAACTCCATCAGCGATGCCCACAGTCGCTCGCCGTTGATGCGCAGTGTGTCGGTGGCAGGGGTAGTAGCAGTGCTCATGTGAATCCTTGGGTTAAGTAGGTGTGCGGCGTGAGACGGCTTGCGGCTTGCATCTGGGTTACGCCAATAAATGCGCGATTTACTTTTGACTCGCGGCGCTTCACGCCCGCACCACCGCACGCGGCGCTAGCGCCGCAGCGCGCTGCTTGCCCGCTGCAAAATCTGGTCCAAAAGCGGGCCGCTTGACATAGCGCCCAGCGCCAGCAACTGCACGCAAGTCGCCTTGCACGTACACCAAAGAGCCACGGCTGATGGTGTGGCTGGGGATACCGCGCACGGTGCGGCCTTCAAAAATATTGAAGTCGCCCTTGCTGTGCTGGGTTTTCACAGAAATTGTCTTGCTGCCCTCTGGATCCCACACCACAATGTCCGCATCCGCGCCCACCGACACGCTGCCCTTTTGCGGGTAAATATTGAACAGCTTGGCGGTGTTGGCCGAGGTCACGGCCACGAATTCGCTGGGCGTGAGCCGCCCGGTGTTCACGCCTTCGTGCCAAATCACAGCCAGACGCTCTTCAATGCCGCCGCAGCCGTTGGGTATTTTGGAAAAATCGTCTTTGCCAGCGGCTTTTTGCGCCGCGCAAAAGGTGCAGTGGTCGGTGGCGGTGGTGTGCAGGTTGCCTGATTGCAGGCCACGCCACAGCGACTCTTGGTTGGCTTTGTCTCTGAATGGTGGGCTCATCACATGGCCTGCGGCGCTGGTGAAATCGGGGTTTTTGTAGACGCTTTCGTCCACCACCAAGTGCCCTGCCAGCACCTCGCCATACACCCGCTGGCCTCGTGCGCGTGCCAGCGCTATCACCTCGGCCGACTCGGCACAAGACACATGCACCACATAAATCGGCACACCCAACACATCGGCAATGGCAATGGCGCGGTTGGCTGCTTCTGACTCCACCCGTGGCGGGCGCGAAAGCGGGTGGCCTTCGGGTCCCAAGATGCCACGGGCTTTGATTTCGTTTTGCATCAGGTACACCAGCTCGCCGTTTTCGGCATGCACGGTGGGCATAGCGCCCAATTCGAGTGCGCGCTGAAAACTGTTAACCAGCGTTTCGTCATTGCACATGATGGCGTTTTTATAAGCCATGAAATGCTTGAAACTGTTCACGCCCTCCTCTTTTACCAATGTGCCCATGTCGCGGTGCACCGACCCATCCCACCACGTAATAGCCACGTGAAAGCTGTAGTCGGCGGCTGATTTTTCGGCCCAGCCGCGCCATTTTTTAAACGCTGCATAAATATTTTCCATGGGATCAGGAATCACAAAATCAATGACCATGGTGGTGCCGCCCGCCAAGCCCGCCGCCGTGCCGCTGTAAAAATCGTCCATGGTGACTGTGCCCATGAATGGCAGCTGCATATGGGTGTGCGGGTCTATGCCGCCGGGCATCACGTATTGGCCGCCTGCGTCTACCACCGTAGCGCCTGCGGGCGCTTGCAGGTCTGTGCCCACAGCAGTGATTGTGCCGTCTTGGGTGAGCACATCGGCTCTAAACGCGCGGTCAGCATTGACCACCGTGCCACCGCGAATCAGTATGTTTGCCATGAAAATCTCCTAGAAAAAATGGTGGCGCAAGCCTATTTTTGCATTGTGCGCGAATCTGCGTTATTTGTGAATACCGTGCTGTGTAAACCCTTAAGCCGCCACTGCTACCCGTGAAGGGTTATTGGGATGGCTTGTCCAGTCGGCGTGCGTGGCGCTGGCTTTTTGCCCGGTGCGGGTATCAAGCTCGCCGGGCGCGAGGTCGCGCAGGGTGATGCACTCGGGCACGGGGCATACCGTCACACACAGGTTGCAGCCCACGCATTCGTCGTCTTTCACTTCAAAATGGCGCTTGCCGTTTTTCATAAACGTGATGGCTTGGTGCGAGGTGTCTTCGCAGGCAATGTGGCAGCGCCCGCATTGGATGCAGCTGTCTTGGTTAATCACCGCTTTGGAAATATGGTTGAGGTTCAGATAGCGCCAATCGGATACCGTAGGCAGAGCCTTGCCCACAATGTCAGCCACATGTTTGAAGCCCATCTCGTCCATATAGGTACTCAATCCATCGGCCATGTCTTGCACGATTTTGAAGCCATAAACCATGGCCGCTGTGCAGACCTGCACATTGCCTGCGCCCAAGGCAATGTAGTCCAGCGCGTCGCGCCAAGAGCCTATGCCGCCAATACCGGATATGGGCATGCCAGCGGTAAGCGGGTCGCGTGCAATCTCGGCCACCATGTTCAGCGCTATTGGCTTAACCGCTGGGCCGCAGTAGCCGCCGTGTGAGCCCTTGCCACCGGTCGATGGCGACATGGTGAGCGTGGCAGGGTCTACGCCCATGATGGAGTTGATGGTGTTAATCAGCGACACGGCATCTGCTCCGCCGCGCTTGGCGGCGCGGGCGGGATTGCGGATATCGGTGATATTGGGGGTGAGTTTCACAATCACGGGCAGCTTGGAATAGTGTTTGCACCAAGCCGTGACCATTTCGATGTATTCGGGCACTTGGCCCACCGCCGCGCCCATGCCGCGCTCGCTCATACCGTGCGGGCAACCAAAGTTCAGCTCAATGCCGTCAGCACCCGTATCGGTCACGCGTGGCAAAATCGCCTTCCAAGAGGCCTCTTCGCAGGGCACCATCAGCGATACCACCATGGCTCGGTCTGGCCAGTTGCGTTTGACCTCTGCGATTTCAGTGAGGTTGATTTCCAAATCGCGGTCGGTGATCAGTTCAATGTTGTTAAAGCCCAGCATGCGGCGGTCGGGCGTGAGCAGCGCGCCGTAGCGCGGGCCGTTCACGTTAACAATCGGCGGCCCGGCCTCGCCCAGGGTTTTCCACACCACACCGCCCCAGCCCGCTTCAAAGGCGCGGTTGACGTTGTAGGCTTTGTCGGTGGGCGGGGCTGAGGCCAACCAAAAGGGGTTGGGGCTGCGGATGCCTGCAAATATGCTGTGTAGATTGGCCATAAAAATCCCTTTATTGCGTCAAGTGCGCGTGGATGGCCCGGGCCGACTGCTTGCCGTGCTCCACCGCTTCCACGGTTAAATCCAGCCCGCCTGCGCGGCAGTCACCACCCGCCCAAATGCCTGCGATGCTGGTCAAGCCCTGTGCATCGGTGGCTAGGCGCCCGTTGTTTACTTGGAAGCCCGCCTGCGCCAGCGCAGGGTTGCCAAGCTGCTGGCCAATGGCGAGCAGCACGCTGTCTGCCTCTAGCGTCACCGTTTCTCCTGTGGGTGTGGGTTTGCCACCCACCAAGGCTTGGCGCGCAAAGCGCACGCCTGTGGCGTGGCCGCCCTCACCTACTCCTGCACCCAGCACTTCTTGTGGCGCTAGCCAGTGCAGCAGCACCACGCCATGGGTTTGCGCCCACTGCAGCTCCTCTTTAGATGCTGACATATCGGCCGCGCCGCGTCGGTACACCATATGCACCGTTTCTGCGCCCAAAAGCTTAGACTGCACGGCCGCATCCACCGCTGTCATGCCCCCGCCAATCACCAGCACGCGCCTGCCTACGGGCAGGGTCGATACCTCAGCCGTTTGGCGCAGAGTAGCTATGAAGGCCACGGCATCTTGAACGCCATTCAGGTCTTCCCCCGGCACACCAAGGCGGTGCGTGCTGGACAGGCCAAGCCCCAAAAACAGTGCGTCAAAATCAGCTTGCAAAGTGGCCAACTGCGTTGCCGTTTCTAGCCGCCAATTACTGCGAATTTCTATCCCGCCAATACCCAGTAGCCACTGCACTTCACGCTGGGCAAAGTTATCTGGCGTTTTGTAGCTGGCTAGGCCATATTCGTTGAGCCCGCCGGGCTTGGGCTGCGCGTCAAACACCACCACGCTGTGGCCAAGCCGCGCCAGCGTGTAGGCGCAGGCCAGGCCAGCGGGCCCTGCGCCCACCACCGCCACCTTTTTGCCAGTGGGCGCAGCGCGTGTGAACACCTGCGGCTGGGTGCTTTCCATGAGTGCGTCTACCGCGTGGCGCTGCAAGCGGCCAATGGCCACTGGCTTGCCCTCTTGCGTATTTTTGACGCAAACCGCCTCGCACAGGTTCTCGGTGGGACAGACGCGGGCGCACATGCCGCCCAACGGATTAGCGTCCAAAATGGTGCGCGCCGAGCCACGCAAGTTGCCATCTGCAATGCGCTTGATAAAGGAGGGCACGTCGATGCTGGTGGGGCAGGCGGTAGCGCAGGGCGCGTCAAAGCAATACAGGCAGCGCTCGGCCTCTAGGAGCGCCTGAGAGTGTGTGAGACGCGGGGCTGCATCGGCAAAGTTGCGCGCGTATTGGCTGGCGCTGAGCCTGCCAGCGCGTATGTCTGGGGGCGGGCGTGTGGCGGCTTCTGGGTGGCTAGCAGTGCTCATGCGGGCGCTCCTAAGGTGAAATTTGCCAAAATCTTGACCGTTTAGTCAACTTATTGGGTGTATGCTAGCAATAGATATGCCAAGGCGCACTAGGGTTTGTCCGAGGCACACAAAACTTCTTGCTTTGTTGAAATGCAGGCCATGCCCATGTCTGATTGCCCACTTGTTTGCAAGCCCCGTGCATGCGCGCTGGCGCAGAATTTGCGTACTGGTGAATTGCCGCATTGGATGTCGCATTGGATTGCATTTCTAACTACTATTATTTAAATAGCACACTATGACCATATGACGCTGACATCAGCAGTATTTTTTATAAATTTAGTATTTTTTAACCTTTTAAACACCTAAGGCCATCCATGCCAAGCTCAAGCAACGTCCACGTCATCAACCACCCGCTGGTGCAGCACAAGCTGACTTTGATGCGCAAAAAAGATGCCTCTACCAACACCTTTCGCCGCCTGCTCAACGAGCTGTCCATGCTCATGGCCTATGAGGTGACGCGCGACATGGCCACACAAGACGTGGAAATTGAAACCCCGCTGGAAACCATGACCGCCAAAATGATTGACGGTAAAAAGCTGGTGTTTGTGAGTATTTTGCGGGCGGGCACGGGCATTTTGGACGGCATGCTCACGGTGGTGCCCGGCGCGCGCGTGGGGCATATTGGCCTGTACCGCGACCCCAAAACCCTGCAAGCCGTGGAGTATTACTTCAAAATGCCCCAAGACATGGCCCAGCGCGACGTGGTGGTGGTAGACCCCATGCTGGCCACTGGCAACTCCGCCGTGGCCGCCGTAGAGCGGCTCAAAGCCCTGAACCCCAAATCCATCAAATTTCTATGCCTAGTGGGCTGCCCCGAAGGCGTGGCCGCCATGCAAAAGGCGCACCCTGAGGTGGCGATTTATACAGCAGCAATTGACCGCCAGCTTAACGACCATGGCTACATACTGCCCGGCTTGGGCGATGCGGGAGATCGGATTTTTGGCACGCAATGAGCAAGATGCTACTGGTTAAGCCGTGCAGTGGCTCTGACGCCTCTTAAAAGCTAGTATTTATGAAAAATTTGGCCGATGTCAGCTTCATATGGTCATAGTGTGCTATTTATTTAGTAGTTTGAAAGTTTTTTCGTGAGAGTGTGTCAGTGTTTTTTAATTGTTTTTAAACAGGAGAAACTGGTATGTTGAATCGTTTGAATCGCCGCCATGCGCTGGCTTTGGCCGCTGCGCTCAGTATGGCTACTCCGGGCATGGCCTTGGCGCAGGCCAAAATGAAAGTGGCCGCTATATACACCGTGCCTTTTGAGCAGCAGTGGGCTGGGCGCATCCACAAAGCGCTCTTAGCAGCCCAGGCGCGCGGCGAGATTGAGTACAAAGCCAGTGAAAACGTGGCCAATGCCGACTATGAGCGCGTGATGCGCGAGTATGCGCAGGCAGGCAACACGCTGGTGGTGGGCGAGGCATTTGCCGTGGAAGCAGCAGCGCGCAAAGTGGCCAAAGACTTCCCCAAAGTCAGCTTTTTGATGGGCAGCTCGGGCAAGCCGCAAGCCCCCAACTTCAGCGTGTTTGACAACTACATCCAAGAGCCGGCGTATTTGAGCGGCATGGTGGCTGGCGGCATGACCAAATCCAACAAAATTGGCATGGTGGGCGGCTTTCCCATTCCCGAGGTGAACCGATTGATGCATGCCTTTATGGCTGGCGCGAAGGAAACCAACCCCAAGGTGGAATTCAGCGTGAGCTTTATCAACAGCTGGTTTGACCCACCCAAGGCCAAAGAAGCAGCCTTTGCCATGATCGACAAAGGCGCAGACGTGATGTATGCCGAGCGCTTTGGTGTGTCAGATGCCGCCAAAGAAAAAGGCAAGTTGGCCATTGGCAATGTGATCAACACCCAAGACAAATACCCCGACACCGTGGTGGTATCTGCCCTGTGGAACATGGAGCCCTCGATTGACCGCGCAGTCAAATTGGTCAAAGAAGGCAAGTTCAAACCCGAAGATTACGGCCAGTTCAGCATGATGAAGCACAAAGGCTCTGAGCTTGCACCGCTGGGCACGTTTGAGAGCAAAGTGCCAGAGGCCATTAAAGCCAAGGTCAAAGCCAAACAAGAGGCTATTTTGGCGGGCAAATACACGGTAAAAGTGGACGACACGCAGCCTAAGGCGACGTTTAAATAGCACAGTGACTGCCGCTCTCACGCTGTCAAACATCAGCAAGCGCTTTGGCGCTTTGCTGGCCAATGACGACATTTCATTGGCTGTGCAGCGCGGCGAGGTGCTGGGGCTGCTGGGCGAAAACGGCGCTGGCAAATCCACGCTGGTGTCGATTTTGTTTGGCCATTATGTGGCCGACAGCGGCTCGATTGAGGTGTTTGGCAAACCCCTCAAAAGCGGCGATCCCAAGGCCGCGCTGGCTGCTGGCATTGGCATGGTGCACCAGCATTTTGCACTGGCTGATAACCTCAGCGTGCTCGACAACGTGGTGCTGGGAACCGAAAGCATGTGGTCGCTTGCTACTAAAAGAAAAGCAGCATATGACCATTTGACGCTGACATCTGCCAATTTTGGCTTAGATTTCTCGCCTAATACGCTGGTGGGCAGCTTGTCCGTGGGGCAAAAGCAGCGGGTGGAAATTGTCAAAGCTTTGTACCGCGGGGCCAAGCTCTTGGTATTAGACGAGCCCACCGCCGTGCTCAGCCCACAAGAGACTGAACAGTTGTTTGCCACCCTGCAAAGCCTCACCGCGCAAGGCATGGCCATTATTTTTATCAGCCACAAACTGGGCGAGGTGCTGCGCGTGTGCGACCGCGTGGCCGTGCTGCGCGCTGGCAAGCTGGTGGCGCAGGCGCAGGTGAAGGGCAATGCGGCGCTGGATGCGGCGCAGTTGGCGCAGTGGATGGTGGGGCAGTCGCTCACGGTGCGCGCGCCGCGGGCTGCGCCGCATGGTGCAAAGGCCTCATCACCAAACGTATCACTCAACCCATCACCAGACGCAGCGCCCGCCAAATCACTCGCCCTAGAGCTGCGCCATGTGCATGCGCGCATGAGCGACCGCGAAAAGCTCATAGACCTTAATTTGCAGCTTTTCTCTGGCTGCATCACCGCCATTGCAGGCGTTTCGGGCAACGGGCAATTGGCCTTGGCGCAGCTGGTGTGCGGACAGCTTCAGCCCAGCCAAGGGGAGTTTTTGCTAGCTGGCCAAGCCGCGCCCGCCTCGGTGGGCGCGCTGGTGGCTGCGGGTGTGGCGCGCATCCCCGAAGACCGCAAGGGCACGGGCGTTATTGCCGATTTGTCGTTTTGGGAAAACGCTGTGAGCGAGTCACTGCCATGGCCTGCCAGCCCGCTGGCGCGCTGGGGCTTGGTGCGCGAGGCGGCGGCGCGCGCGCATGCGGCGCAGATTGTGGCGCGCTTTGACGTGCGCGGCACGGTGCAAGGCGCTGGGGCTGATGCGCCGATTGCGCGGCTCTCAGGCGGCAACATGCAAAAGCTGGTGATTGGGCGCGCGCTCATGCCCGTGGGCGGCCAGCCGGTACGCGTGGTGCTGGCGCACCAGCCCATTTGGGGGCTGGACATTGGCGCAGTGCAGTTTGTGCAGTCTCAGCTGCTGGCGGCGCGCGATGCGGGTGCTGCCGTGTTGCTGATTTCTGATGATTTAGACGAGATTTTTGACATGGCCGACCATGTGGCCGTGATGCACGGGGGCACGCTAACAAGTGTGCGCCCACTCGCGCAGTGGAGTCCCACCAGCATTGGATTGGCCATGGCGGGCAGCCATGCAGGGCCTGCAAATGCGCCGCATGAGCGAACACCGCACGAGAGCACGCCGCAAGGGAGCAAGCAGCAGGAGAGCGCCCAGCCCGAAGCGGCATCAAACCCAGAGGTAGCCCATGCGGCTTGAGCGGCGCGACCACGTGTCGGCGCGCTGGGCGCTGGGCGCGCCCTTTGTGGCCGTAGCCGCCACCCTGCTGCTGAGCAGCCTGCTGGTCTTGTGGGCGGGCAAGCCGGTGGGGCAGACTTTTAGCGCCATAGCGCTGGGCGGCTTTGGCAGCGTGTTTGCTTGGAGTGAGACCCTCACCCGCGCCACGCCTCTCATACTCACAGGCCTGGCCGCAGCGCTGGCGTTTCGGGCGCGGCTGTTCAATATTGGCGCTGAAGGCCAGCTCTATGCAGGTGCCGTGGCCGCCATCATGGTGGGCGGGCTGCATGGTGGCACGGGTTTTGAAGCGCCAGCGTGGCTATTGCTGCCACTCATGCTTTTGGCCTCTGCCCTGGCTGGCGCGGCGCTACTCCTGGGGCCTGCGCTGCTCAAAGCCAAACTGCAAGTCGATGAAGTGGTGACCACCCTGCTGCTCAATTTCATCGTTCTCTTAGCCGTGGGCGCGCTGCTAGACGGCCCCATGAAAGACCCCACCTCCATGGGCTGGCCGCAGTCGGTGGCTCTGCAAGCCGAGCTTGAATTGGGCAAATTGGTAGAGCAAACGCGGCTACACAGTGGGCTGCTGCTGGCGGGCGCTGCTGCGCTGGGTGTGTGGGTGTTGGTGCGCTTTAGCGTTTTGGGCTTTCAGATTCGGGCCACGGGAGCCAATCCACAAGCCGCTGCCTTTGCAGGCGTGCCCATTACCCGCACCATAGTGCTCACTGCCATGCTCTCAGGCGCGCTGGCGGGTTTGGCCGGAGCTATTGAGGTGGCTGGGCGCACGGGTTATGTCACGCTGGACATGAGTCCGGGCTATGGCTACAGCGGCATTGTGGTGGCCATGCTGGCGGGTTTGCACCCGCTGGGCGTGGTGCTGGCCAGTGTGTTTGTGGCGGGCATGCTGGTGGGAGCCGACAGTATGAGCCGCGTGGTGGGTGTGCCCACCTATATTGCCGATGTGATTGTGGCGGCATCGCTTTTGAACATGCTGGTGGCGGTGATGCTGGCACAATACCGGCCGAGGTGGCGCTGATGGAGTTGCTGGGCGAGCTTTTTAATCTCATGGGCAACACGCAGTTTTGGGTCGCCGTGCTGCGCATGGCCACACCGCTGATTTTGGGCACACTGGGTGTCTTGCTGTGCGAGCGCGCGGGGGTGCTCCATCTGGGCATTGAAGGCATCATGGTGGCGGGCGCTTTTGCGGGCTGGCTGGCGGTGTATGCGGGCGCGCCGCTGTGGCTGGGCGTGGCGGTGGCAGCGGGCGTGGGCGCAGTGCTGGGGCTATTGCATGCACTGCTCACCGTGGGGCTGGCTTTGTCCCAGCATGTGGCAGGCTTGGGGCTCACCATGCTGGCCACTGCCTTGAGTTATTTTGCCTACCGCGTGCGCTTTCCCAAGGTGAGCACACCGCCCACCATCACGCCTTTTGCTGAAATGGCTTGGCTGCCCATTCCCGTGCTCAATGGCCAAACGCCGCTCACCTTACTGGCCTTGCTGCTCGTGCCAGCCGTTGCATATTTGCTCTACCGCATGCCCGCAGGCCTTGCGCTGCGCATGGTGGGCGAGAATCCGCACGCCGCCGAGAGCCAAGGCATATCCGTGGCCACCACGCGCACGCTGGCCATCGTGGCAGGCTCGGCCCTGATGGGTGTGGCGGGGAGTTTTCTCACGCTGTCGGCGTTTAACGCTTTCTTTTTTAACATGGTCAACGGGCGCGGCTGGATTTGCGTGGCGCTGGTGGTATTTGCCTCTTGGCGGCCGGGCAAGGCGCTGCTGGGCGCGTTGCTCTTTGCCTTTTTTGATGCGCTACAGCTGCGCTTGCAGCAGTCTGGCGTGGCGGCTGAGGCTTTTGCGCTGCCTTACCAGCTGTATTTGATGCTGCCCTATGTGCTGTCGATTGTGGCTTTGATCGTGGTGGCGCGACGTGCGGCTTATCCGCAGGCTTTGATGAAGCCTTATCTTAAGGGGGAGCGTTGAATACGGGGATTTTTTGAACACAGAGGACCCGAAGGTTTTGCACAAGACGCAAAAGGAATACCGATAGTTTGGAGCTTGTATGTTTGATTTACTGATTACGAATGCAGCACTTGCCGATGGCCGCAGCAATATGTCGGTGGCGGTGCTTGGTGGGCAGATTGTGGAAGTGGCCGAGGGCTTGCTTGCGCCTGCGCTGGAAGTGGTGGATGCCCAGGGGCAGTTGCTCACAGCGCCCTTTGTGGACGCGCATTTTCACATGGATGCCACTTTAAGCTATGGGCTGCCGCGCGTGAACCAAAGCGGCACGCTCTTGGAGGGCATTGCCCTGTGGGGCGAGCTCAAGCCCCTGCTCACGCAAGAGGCGCTCATTGAGCGGGCGCTCACTTATTGTGACTGGGCGGTGGCCAAAGGGCTGCTGGCCATACGCAGCCATGTGGATATTTGCGATGACCGCTTGCTGGCCGTACAGGCGCTGCTTGAGGTGAAAAAGCGCGTGGCCCCGTATTTGGATTTGCAACTGGTGGCTTTTCCGCAAGACGGCTTGCTGCGCGCGCCCACGGCGCTGGGCAATCTTAAACGCGCGCTTGCCATGGGGGTAGACGTGATCGGTGGCATTCCGCATTTTGAGCGCACGATGGCGCAAGGCGCCCAGTCGGTCCAAATCCTGTGCGAACTGGCCGCTGCCCAAGGCAAGCTGGTGGACATGCACTGCGACGAGTCGGATGACCCGCTCTCACGCCATGTAGAAACGCTGGCCTACGAGACCCAGCGCCTGGGTCTGCATGGCCGCGTGGTGGGCTCACACCTGACCAGTATGCACAGCATGGACAACTACTATGTGAGCAAACTACTGGCTCTGATGGCCGAGGCCCAGCTGGGCGTGGTGGCCAACCCGCTGATCAACATCACCCTGCAAGGCCGCCACGACACCTACCCCAAGCGCCGCGGCATGACCCGCGTGCCCGAGCAACTCGCAGCTGGCCTCACCGTGGCTTTTGGCCACGACTGCGTGATGGACCCGTGGTACAGCCTAGGCAGTGGCGACATGCTAGAGGTGGCGCACATGGGCTTGCATGTGGCACAAATGACCTCGCAAGCGGCCATGCGCCAATGCTTTGAAGCGGTGACCACCCACCCAGCCAAGCTCATGCATTTGCAAGGCTACGGCGTGGCAGCTGGTTGCCACGCAGATTTTGTGCTGCTGCAAGCGCGCAACCCTGTCGAGGCGATTCGCCTGCGCACCACACGCTTGAAAGTCTGGCGCAGAGGGCGCATGGTAGCCAGCACAGCACCAGCAACCGCAAACCTTGATCTGCCCAGCCGCCCCACTAAAGTAAGCTGGCAGTTAAGCTAACACTACTTCACCTCAAAACGAACAGTAGAGGTTTTTCCGGCTACAGTAACCATCGCTACGCCTTTCGTGCCCTTGGCTACTTTGAAGCTACCTTTAGCCTCCAGTTTGTCACCAACAGCAAGCAACTGAGCTTCGGTTTTTTCACTGCCGTTTAGCAGCGTTACTTTGGCTTTCCCGCCGTCAATTTTGGCGGGCTTTCCATGGTCACTTAAATAGATTTGCAAAAGCTCTGGTTTGGCGACGATTTCATAATCCATGTCTTTGGCTTCCACCACAATACCGCCATGCTTGGGACTGTGGTCGTGCTTACCGCCAGCAAAAGCAGCGCTTGCACTGGCGGTTACAAAGCAAGCAATAACGACGTGCTTGAGTATTTGAGATTTCATACATTTTCCTTTTGATTTAAAAAAACACTAACGAACACAAAAATTAAAACGCTGTGGTGCCAGAATCGTTGACCAAACGCTCTACCGCATGCCGACCAAACAGCCAGACCATGGCAGGCGTGAGAAAAGAGTCCAGCAAAGTCGAGGTAATAAGCCCCGAAAAAATCACCACGGCCACAGGGTGCAATATCTCAGTGCCGGGCATATCTGCCTCAAACAGCAAAGGCGCTAAAGCAAATGCAGCAACCAAGGCTGTCATTAGCACAGGGGTGAGCCGCTCTAGCGAACCGCGTACCAGCATCTTGGTATCGAACTTTTCACCCTCAAAAGCACACAAATTGATGTAATGCGAGACCTTCAGTATGCCGTTGCGAACCGCAATTCCCGACAGGGTGATAAACCCCACCAAGGCGGCCACAGACAGCGGCTGGCCAGATACCCAGAGCCCGAGCACAGCACCCACCAATGCCAAAGGAATATTGGCCATGATGATTGCAGCCAGCGTCCAAGAGCGGTAGCGGGTATACAAAATTAAAGAGATGAGAATAGCTGACCCGATGGATAAAAGCCCTATAAGCCTTGATGCTTGTTCCTGCGCTTCAAATTGGCCGCCAATGGTAATGAAGTAGCCTTGTGGCAACTTGACCTGCGCAATAACAGAGCGAATGTCTTTCACCACATCGCTTAGTGCCCGGCTCTGTGCGTTTGCAGAAATCACAATCCTCCTTCTGCCATCGTCACGGCTGATTTGGTTAGGCCCATCTGACTCTTCCACACTGGCCAATTGCGACAAAGGGACACGACCCGATGGCGTATTTACCATGATGTTGCGCAAACCATCTACGGCGCGTGCTTTTTCGGGCAAGCGCAATACCAAATTGAACTTGCGGTTACCCTCTATCACTTGCGAAACTGTTTCGCCATCAATCAGCATTTGCAACTCACGCAAAAGCATTGCAGGCGACAAGCCATAGGCGGAGGCTTTTTCGTAATTGACTTGGACACGAATCTGTGGAGTCAAGACCTGCTTTTCCACCTCCAAATCAACCACGCCTGGCAGCACCGCCAGCTGCAAGCGCAAGCTCTCAGCCTGAGCGCGCAAGGTGTCCAAATCATCACCAAAAATTTTGATTGCAATCTGCGAACGCACGCCCGAGAGCATATGGTCAATACGGTGGCTAATTGGCTGACCTATGCCAACAGCCGCTGGCAAAGCAGCCACACGTGCACGCATATCGGCATACACCTGCTCCAAAGGACGCTCGCTGCGAGTGAGCCCCAAATCCAATTCGCTCACATGCACACCTTCAGCATGCTCATCCAACTCTGCGCGGCCAGATCGCCTACCTACGTGCGTGACCTCGGGCACACCGCGCAAGGCGTTTTCAGCAATAGTACCGATACGGCTAGTTTCAGACAATGTAGTCCCAGGGTTTAGTCGCAGCCCCACAAGCGCAACCCCCTCATTGAAAGGGGGCAAAAACGTAGTGGGGAAAAACGGAACAGCTG
Source organism: Polaromonas sp. (assembly GCA_043728315.1). GTDB lineage: Bacteria > Pseudomonadota > Gammaproteobacteria > Burkholderiales > Burkholderiaceae_C > JAAFIP01. The sequence goes on from JAYTMT010000132.1 coordinate 29,821, forward strand.
CTATAGCCAGTGCTACCGAGACTGCCGCCGCTATCAACCATTTGCGAGGCGCCGCCATGACTTTAAGCAGTGCATTTTGGTACCAGCGCTTAACCCAAATTTGGATTTTGGTATCGCCATGGTCAAGGTCTTTGATTTTAGGCAACAAGTAATACGCCATGACTGGAGTCAGTGTGAGCGAAACGACCATCGACCCAAGCAAGGATACTATGTAGGCTATTGCCAATGGCTGCATCAAGCGCCCCTCAACACCAGGCAGAAAAAACAAGGGGATTAATACAAGCACGATAATGACTGTAGCCACCACAATACCAGAGCGCACTTCTAAAGTGGCCTTCGCAATCAGCTCTAGCGGATGCAAGCGCGCATTGGGATGTGCGGCGCGGTCAAGTCGTAATCTTCGCAATACATTCTCAACCCCCACTACAGCATCGTCCACAAGCTCCCCAATAGCAATTGTGAGCCCGCCCAAGGTCATGGTATTGATGCTGAGTCCAAAATACTTAAATACCAAAACGGCCAACATGATGGAGATAGGAATAGCGGCAAGTGAGATAAGCGTGGTGCGCAGATTTTGCAAAAAGAAATACAGCACCAGTGCCACGACAATTGCCGCCAGCATAAGCTTGCCTTTTAGAGTGCTGATAGATGTTTCAATGAAGCTGGCTTGCCGCATAGTGATCTTTGGCTCAGTCATGCCAAGCGGCAACGACTTGGACATTTCTTGCAACGCCGCTTCGATCTTTTTGGTGAGAGCCACGGTATCCGCGCCCGGCTGCTTTTGCACGCCCAATATCACCGCTGGCTGGCCGTTATAGCCCGCATCGCCGCGGCGCAGCGCAGGCGCAAAGCTCACCTCTGCCACTTGCGCCAACTGGATGCTGCGGCCATTTTTGTAGGCGACCGATATGCGCTGCAAGTCTTCGAGCTTATTGGTACGGCCCAAATTGCGAATCAAATACTCACGCGAATTAAGCTCCAAAAAACCACCACTGGTGTTGCTCGAAAAGCCTTGCAATGCCAGTGCCACATTTTCTAAAGTAACCCCCAGTGCGGCCATTTTGGCCGTATCGGGCTGCACTTGGTATTGCCGTACCTCACCCCCAATAGGAATAACCTGCGCCACCCCCGGTATTGTTAGCAGGCGCGGACGCAGTACAAAGTCTGCATACTCGCGTACCGCCATAGGCGTGGTTTTACTGGTGTCCACAGGTAGTGCCATCAGCATTACTTCGCCCATGATCGAGCTAATCGGCCCCATGCCCACATGGGCTGCGCCTTGCGGCAATTGCTCACGTACCTGCGCTAAGCGTTCGCCAACCATTTGCCTTGCACGGTAAATATCAGTTTTCCAGTCAAATGTGATGTAAACAAAGCCCAAGCCAACACTGGAGATCGAACGAATGCTTTCTACGCCAGGAATACCTGCCATGGCGGTTTCCAAAGGCAAAGTGAGCAATTGTTCTACCTCCTCAGGCGCCATACCGCCAGCTTCAGCCTGCAAGGTCACCGTGGGTTTGTTCAAATCTGGGAACACATCCACTGGCATTTGCACCAAAGACATCCCCCCGACAACCAGTAAAACCACAGACAAGACGATCACCATGAGCCGATTGCTCAAAGCGCTATGTACTAATTTTTCAAACATGGTGTGGCATCCTTTAGCGCACTTGGTTGACAAGGGTCGCGCCCTGAGTCACCACGCGGTCGCCAGATTGCAGACCATCGAGCACGATGATTCGCGCACCGTCAAGGCTAGCAAAACGCACTGCACGCGGAACAAAGCTTTCCGCAGCGCTGTGCACCCAGACCACATCTTGGTTTGCACTGTTTTTTACGATGCTCGCATTGGCTAGCGCAAAGCCTTTTGTCATTTCTCGGGTTTGCACCAATACCTTGATGGTTTGGTTCACAGCCAAGGGCAAGGCTCTCTTGCTGTCTGGGCGAAACAACAAAGGAATTGCGCCCTCGCGCAAAGCACGCCCTGCACCTATGTAGCGCAACGCCATTGACTCTGCGCCAACTGCTATCGAAGCTGCTGAGATATTAGACATGAGGCTAGGATCAAACGCATTGGCCTCCACCATGAGGCGTGCGGGGTCAACAATTTCAAACAACACCTCACGCGCATCCACCACCTGACCAGCCACCACGTTCACAGCTGCAATCACGCCCGATACTGGCGCTAGCAAGGTCTCAACTGCAGAGGCGCTGCCTCCAATGGCTTTGCTGCGCTGCATCAAACTTTGCAGCTCTGCGCGCGCAGTTTCGATGTCTTTTTGCGGCACACTGCCCTCTAGCTGCTCCAATCGCGCCAAGCGTTTACGCGCTAGGTCAATACTGCCTTGCACCTCAAAGCTGGTTGCCGTTTGGTTGGCGCGTTCGATGGCGCTTGCAGAGCTGCGCACCACCGCTAGTACTTGGCCTTTTCGTACGCTCTGGCCAAGGCTGGGCAAACCTTGGGCGCTAGGCTCAACGCGTCCCGCTTGGGTGGGCTGTACTTTGCCACCCGCATTGGGGTCGGCAATCACGCGGCCAGACAGTTCCAATGTTTTGGCCAAATTGGACTCCACGACAGGCGTGGTGCGCACGGCTAGCAAGCGCTGGCTCACTTTAGGCAAAAACACACTGCCATCACTTTGTCGCTTGGGGGCGTTTGCGTTGGCTGCTGGTGCTGGCCCTTCGCCATGATCATGGCCTGCGCCTGCATTGGCCTCAAATCCCATAGCCACCAACACCAGTAGTGCCAAAACACTGTACGAACGAACTGTAGCACGGCGTTTTTTTCTCCACAACCCTGCTGCGATGAACGCCACGGCCAAGACTCCAACTGCATACGCCAACCAGCTCCAACGAAAGCCGGTAGTAAAGTGTTTATCATCTGCATGGTCTTTGTGCAAATCAGGTATCTTCAAGTCCCCTGCCAATAAATCGGTGTCTTTTCCATCTATGACGGTAAAACTCACAGGTGTATCGCCTGGCTTGTCAAAAAGCGCAGACTTAAACAAGTACGTGCCATCAGGCTGCGCTTGCGCCATGCCTTTGCTGCTGCCCGCCTCAACCTCAATCGTCGCTTTGGTTACTGGCTCGTTGCTAGCAAAACGGTCAAGGTAAATCACCAATTGGGATTTTTCTAGCACTGCTACCAACTCAAATAAATCCGAATGGCTGGTGATGCGTGGCGATGCTACGCCTGCGCTCTGCGCAGGTGCTTCGCCATGGTCGTGGCCAGCGCCTGCCCACGCAGTTGCACCGAAAGATGCGACGAGCCAAAAGACCAAACATGTGACTAGCGCACGGCCTGTTAGATGCACTCGATGTGCAAAAGAAAGAGTCAAAGTAATCATGGTAATAATCCTAATGCTTGGCTAAGTTTGGCCACTGCGCGGCCTTCGTCTAATTGGGCGCGGGTATGGGCTAAGTCTGCTTCATAGCGTTCACTGTCCGCCCGCAAACGCGCCTGTAAATCTCGTTCACCCAGCTTGTACGCTTGGGCGATAAGTACCTGCGCTTGCTCAGCTAAGCTTGCCCGCGCACGGCTGGTGGTTAGCAAGTTTTGCGCAGCTACCAGCCCAGTACGCGCGATGAAAATGTCATGCTCTAAAGTGCGGTTAACAGCATCTAGCTCGGCTTGCGCAAGATCAAGCTCTGTTTGTGCTTGCGCAATGCGGCTGGCATTGCGGTTCTCGTTCCCTAACGGAATACGCAGCGCTAGTCGCAGATTTGTCTCCGGCGATGCCCCAAATGCAGCTTGCTGGCGCGTCATACCAAGCGCCAGTTCTAACGGATCACTGCGATCCGCAAGTATCAAGCTCGACTTAGTTTGCGCCAGTTGTAATTGCGCGCGTGCAGCAGTAAACATGGGGTGCTGCTCTGCCAGCGCAGTTTGATTCGCAGGAGCAGGATCACGCACTGGTTCTGGTATTTGTGTAAAACCGGTGGCCGACTTCCAATGAGCCAACACTTTTTGCTTATTGGCAATAGCGCTGACACTCTGCCCTTTGGCTAACTGCACAAATGCCTGCGCTTGCAGTGCATCAAGCCGCGCCACATCGCCCGCCTTGAGTCTGCGGTCAACGTCGGCGGCAAGTTGCTCACTTTCAGTGATTTTGCGTAGTGCCCAATCATGCTCCATCTGTGCCAACGCATAGTCAGCCACCAAATCGCGCAAAGTACCCGCTATTTTCAGCTTTGCTGCGTTCTCGGCAGGCAACATGGATGCTTCTTGCGCGGTGGTTTGCCGTTGTATTGCAGACTGCACACCGCGACGCCACAGTGGAATATCCAGTTCTAACTCATATTCACGCAAACCACCATTGGCATTTAAGCGGTCGGTTCGGTGCGTCAAAGTGATATTGGGTGAGCCTGCCATCCAACTAGAGGCTAATTTTTTCTTGGCGAGAATTTCTTTTGATTTACTTTCTGCCGTGCGCGAAACTGGGTCTAACAGCCATGCGGCAGCTACGGCATCGCGCAAACTCGGTGCAGCTTGCTTAGGTAGGTCAGGCTGTGCACGAACAGAGCCAATTAAAAACAAAACACATAAAACGCCAGCTATTGGCTTAGAGCGGGACAGATACCCGTTTGAATGAGACAATTTTTTTCTCCGAAACAATGACAAGTTTCGGCGAGTCTACAAAGAGACAATAAACTAAAAAATTAGCTTTGAAGTAGATCAGACTCGCCACGATGGAAACATCGTGGCAGGCCATTTAGGTCACTCAATATCTGACAAAGGCTTGTATAAAACCATTTTTACCGCTAGAAGTAGCCTTAAATGATTGGTCTTCATTGAACAATCATGCAATAAATAGACAAGCATTGCGACCGTGTGATTACAGTGCTGCATGCAATCTTGGCAATGCTGAACTTGCGCCGTGTTTTCATCAGTATGTGGATGATCAGCTGGGTTTGAAAATGCTGCCTCAACTGTTACGTGTGACTGAAGCGTTTCGTCAAAAAATGCATGCGCATGCAGCAAATTAGACTGAACGCTAAAAAGTAACAACAACAGAATTTGCAAAAATTTTTTCACATGCGAATGCTACCATCAAAACATATGCCTGATTCGAATACAGGTATTTTTCAAATGTGCATAGCCACAGAAAAGGTCGGGGCTGTTTGAAAATTCAATGCGCATACAGGCGCATTGAACGACTGACACCGATTTTTAATCGTTAGCGCAGCCGCATCTGCGCTGCTCTGGCATGCGCTTGCAGCCCTTCGCCATAAGCCAGCTCAGCGGCAATTTTTCCCAGCACCTGCGCGCCCTGCTCGCTCACTTCTATGATGCTGCTGCGCTTTTGAAAATCATACACACCCAGCGGTGAACTAAAACGCGCGGTGCTTGAGGTGGGCAAGACGTGGTTCGGGCCTGCGCAATAATCACCCAAACTCTCACTGGTATACGCGCCTAGAAAAATAGCACCTGCGTGCTTGAGCAAGGGCTCCCACTGGTGCGGGTTTTGGCTGGACACTTCCAAATGCTCAGGCGCTATGGCGTTGCTGATCTCGCAGGCCTCCTCCATGCTGCGTGTGAGGATGAGCGCGCCGCGGTCGTTGAGGCTTTTGGCGATGATGGCTTGGCGCGGCATCTCAGGCAGCAGCCTGTGGATGCTGGCTTGCACCGCATCAATATAAACCGCATCGGGGCACAGCAAAATACTTTGCGCCAGCTCGTCGTGCTCGGCTTGGCTGAACAAGTCCATGGCCACCCAGTCGGGCGGCGTAGTGCCATCCGCTATGACCAAAATTTCACTGGGCCCAGCAATCATGTCTATGCCCACTTGGCCAAACACGCGGCGCTTGGCAGCGGCCACATAGGCATTACCCGGGCCTGTTATTTTGTCCACACGCGGGATAGTGGCTGTGCCGTAGGCCAGAGCGGCCACAGCTTGCGCTCCACCAATGGTGTAGGCGCGGCTAACGCCCGCCACATAGGCCGCGGCTAGCACCAAGTCGCTGCGCTCGCCGCGTGTGGCTGTGCTTGCACCAATGCCACCGCTACCGCCCGTGGCCACGGAGCCGCGCACGGGCGTGGGCACCACCATGATGATCTCTTGCACGCCCGCCACATGGGCAGGCACGGCATTCATGATCAAGCTTGATGGATAAGCCGCTTTGCCGCCGGGCACATAGATGCCCACGCGGTCTAGCGGCGTGACTTTTTGACCCAAGAGTGTGCCGTCTTGGTCGCGGTAGCTCCAGCTTTGGCCGTTGGCTTTCTTTTGCGCCTCGTGGTAGCTGCGCACACGGCTGGCCGCGGCTTGCAATGCCTCGCGCTGTGCACTGGTAATGGCATCAAACGCTGCTTTGAAATCGCCTTGCGTGAGCTCCAGCTCGGACACCGCGCTTGCCGACAGGCCATCAAAGCGCGCCGTGTACTCCAACACCGCGGCATCACCGCGCTTTTGCACGTCGGCCAAGATGGCTCCCACGGTTTGCTCGATCCCCGCGTCGGTGTCTGTTGCCCATGCCAGTTTTTTCTTTAAATTTACAGAAAAATCAGCCGATGTCGTAGTCAAGCGATCAGGAGTAGCTACATAATTCATAGTAAATACAACCTACTGCTATGCTTTTACCGCAGCAGCAAAGGCATCCAAAATAGGGCGAATCTGCGCTTGCTTGAGCTTGAGTGCGGCTTGGTTCACCACCAAACGAGAGCTGATGTCCATGATGCGCTCTACTTCAATCAAATGGTTGGCCTTGAGCGTGTTGCCCGTGGACACCAAGTCCACAATCGCATCGGCCAGCCCGGTGAGTGGCGCAAGTTCCATGCTGCCATAGAGCTTGATCAAATCCACATGCACGCCCTTGCTGGCAAAAAATTCGCGTGCTATAGCTACGTATTTGGTAGCTACGCGCAGCCGTGCACCCTGCTTGACTGCCGCTGCATAGTCAAAGTCTGAGCGCACCGCCACGCTGATACGGCATTTGGAAATCTGCAAATCCAGCGGCACATACAGGCCTTGCTGACCCGTTTCGAGCAAAGTGTCTTTGCCCACCACGCCCATGTCGGCGCCGCCGTATTGCACATAGGTGGGCACATCGCTGGCGCGCACCAAGATCACGCGCACATCGGCGTGGTTGGTTGTCAAAATCAATTTACGCGATTTTTCTGGGTCTTCCAACACCTCGATGCCAGCGGCTTTTAAGAGTGGCAGGGTTTCCTCAAATATGCGGCCTTTGGATAAAGCGAGCGTGATCATTTCACCCTCTCAATGTCAGCACCGATGCCGCGCAGTTTGTCTTCCATGCGGTCATAGCCACGGTCTAGGTGGTAAATGCGGTCTACCATGGTCTCGCCATCCGCTACCAAGCCCGCAATCACCAGCGATGCCGATGCTCTCAAATCAGTAGCCATCACGGTAGCACCCGAGAGCTTGGCCACGCCTTCTATCATGGCCACCTTACCATCGGTTTGGATGCGTGCGCCCATGCGCTGCATCTCGGGCACATGCATGAAGCGGTTTTCAAAAATCGTCTCGGTCACTTTCACCGCGCCTTCAGAGACCACATTAAGGGCCATGAACTGCGCTTGCATGTCGGTGGGAAAGCCTGGGTATTCGGTGGTGCGAAAGCTTTGCGCCTTGAGCCGCCCAGAGGCTGCCACGCGGATGCCGCCTGCCACCGGCTGCACCGTAGCGCCCGCTTCGCGCAGCTTGTCAATTACCGCATCTAAATGGTCAGCACGGCCGTGTTTAAGCACCACGTCGCCGCCAGTAGCCGCCACAGCACACAAAAATGTGCCGCATTCAATGCGGTCGGCCACCACTTGGTGGGTGCAGCCGTGCAGCGCGTCCACGCCAGTGATGCGGATTTTGCTGGTGCCCTGGCCTGATATTTTGGCACCCATGGCAATCAGCATCTCGGCCAAATCGCTGATCTCGGGCTCTTGCGCAGCGTTTTCTAGTACCGTTTCGCCTTCGGCCAGTGTAGCGGCCATCATGAAATTCTCTGTGCCCGTGACGGTCACCATGTCGGTGGTGATGCTTGCACCTTTGAGGCGGGTGCGGCCAGCCGGCAGCTTGGCGATCATGTAGCCGTGCTCCACCACAATGTCAGCGCCCATGGCTTGCAAGCCTTTGATGTGCTGGTCAACTGGCCGCGAGCCGATGGCGCAGCCGCCGGGCAGGCTCACCGTGGCTTCGCCAAAGCGCGCCAGCAGAGGCCCGAGCGCCAGCACAGAGGCGCGCATGGTTTTCACCAATTCATAAGGCGCTTCGGGGCTAGACAATGCGCCAGCGTTGATTTGCACTGCGCCGCTGGCATCGCGCTCGGCACTCACGCCCATGTTTTGAATCAGCTTGAGCATGGTGCGCACGTCTTGCAGCAAGGGCACGTTGAGCAATGTCACGGGCTCGGCCGTAAGCAGGGCTGCGCACAGCTCGGGCAGGGCGGCGTTTTTAGCGCCCGATATGCTAACTTCGCCATGCAGCGCTCGGCCGCCGCGTATGAGTAATTTGTCCATGGTCGTTGTGGCCTGAGGAAATGGTAGTGAATTCGCTGCTGAATTAGCTGTTTGCTGTGGCCCACTCGGCGGGCGTGTAGGTTTTCATCGACAGGGCGTGCACTTCGTCGGTGTGCATGCGCACGCCTAGCGTGGCATACACGGCTTGGTGGCGTTGAATCAGGCGCTTGCCTGCAAAGGCCTCGCTCACTATGGTAGCGCTCCAGTGGCGGCCATCGCCGCCCACCTCTAAGTGCGAGCAGGCTAGGCCCGCGGCTATCAATTGCTCTAGTTGCGCTGCTGTCATATCACCACCGTATTTTTTCAACCCCGTATTTTGTAGCCAATGCGCAGCAAATGCACCGCAATGGCGCTCACCCCCACAAAGGCCGTACCCACCACACCTAGGCTCACCCATGGCGACACATCGCTCACCCCAAAAAAGCCATAGCGAAAGCCGTCGATCATGTAGAAAAAGGGGTTGAGGTGGCTCACCGTTTGCCAAAATACAGGCAAGGAATGGATCGAGTAAAACACGCCCGAGAGGAAAGTCATAGGCATGATGACAAAATTTTGAAACGCCGCCATTTGGTCAAACTTCTCGGCCCACAGCCCAGCAATGAGCCCAAGCGCTCCTAATAGTGCAGCACCTAAGAACCCAAATACGATGATCCACAGCGGTGCCACAATGCTGGGCTGGCCAAACCACACCGTGACAATGAATACACCCAAACCAACGGCCAAGCCGCGCACCACCGACGAGCCCACGTAGGCAAAAAACCAACTCCAGTGTGACAGCGGCGTGAGCAACACAAAGACCAAATTGCCCATGATTTTGCTTTGAATCAGGCTCGACGAGCTATTGGCAAATGCGTTTTGCAGCACACTCATCATGACCAAACCCGGCACTAAAAACGCGGTGTAGCTCACGGTGCCATAGACTTTGACTTGGTTTTCCAGCACATGGCCAAAAATCAGCATGTACAGCACCGCGGTAAGAATTGGCGCGGCCACGGTTTGGAAGCTTACTTTCCAAAACCGCAAGATTTCTTTGTAGAAAAGGACTGACCAACCCGTCATGCTTTGCTCCCCGCCTTGGCCATCACATCCAAAAACACATCCTCTAAATCCGCCTTGCGAATCTCCACGTCTTCGGCCACTAGGCCCGCCTCGCGCACTGCCGCTAAGTAATGCTCAATCTCTTGCGCGTTGTGCGCGGGGAACTGCACAATTCTGCCTGTGATTCGGGCAATGCTAGCCAGTGCTGGTGGCAGCTCGCTGTCAATTTTAAAGCGCAGCACGTTCGACGATGCAGCTTTGAGCAACTCAGACGTGTTGGCCAATGCCACCACTTTGCCAGTTTTGAGCATGGCAATACGGCTGCACAGCGCCTCGGCTTCTTCTAAGTAATGGGTGGTAAGCAGCACGGTACTGCCCTGCTTGTTGAGCTTGGCGATGAACTGCCACAGGGTTTGGCGCAGCTCCACGTCCACGCCTGCGGTGGGCTCGTCCAGCACGATCACGGGCGGCTTGTGTACCAGCGCTTGGGCCACCAGCATGCGCCGCTTCATGCCGCCAGAGAGTTGGCGCATGTTAGCGTCGGCTTTGTCAGCCAGCCCCAAGCTGCTAAGCAACTCGTCAATCCATGCGCCATTGTTTTTCACGCCAAAATAGCCCGACTGGATTTTGAGCGCTTCGCGCACGCTGAAAAACGGGTCAAACACCAGCTCTTGCGGCACCACGCCCAGCATGCGCCGCGCCTGACGGTAATCGGTACGCACGTCGTGGCCCAAAACGGTGATAGACCCCGAGGTGGCGCGCGAAAGCCCCGCAAGGATGCTGATCAAGGTGGTTTTGCCTGCTCCATTGGGGCCAAGAAGGCCAAAAAACTCGCCCTCCTCGATGTCCAAACTCACGCCATCAAGTGCGGTGAGTGTGCCCTTGGCACCGGAATAGGTTTTGCTGACGGTTTGTACGGATATAGCTGGCATGTAGCCCCCCATTGTAGGGCTTTGGCTGCTGTAATCTTTGGTATTCCTTGCGCTCGTTTTGCGCTCTTTCAGAGTTTTTGCGCGCCCGAGCAGCGTTTTTGCTATATCTGTGTTTTGCGCGCCCAAGCAAAAAACCTCGCCCTGCGGTTAAACGAGTGCTTAGCCGCAGCAATGGCTAACGCAACACATACCCTTAGGGCGCAGCTGGCAAAAGCTCGCCCACGCCATACAGTGCGGCCAAGGAGCGCAGGCGCGTTGGCAGACCGCGCACTGAAAAGGTCTTGCCCATGGCCTGCGCCTCGCGGCGGCACTCGAGCAGTACCGCCAGCGCTGATGAATCGAAGCTGGTCAGTGCAGAGGCATCGGCAATAGCTGCCGTGCTCTGGGTGCGCAGAGCCTGCACAAGCATGCGCAGACAGGTACGCGCCTGCACGTGGGTGAGCTCTGCGGGGAGGACTAGCATGGCTGGCTTAATGGCTGCGACTGTGGCTTATCGCTTGGTGGCGCGTTTGTTGCGCTCAGACAACTTGGCAATCAGACCGTCCACGCCGTTGGCGTTGATTTCTTGGGCAAACTGGGCGCGGTAGGTTTCCACCAACCATACGCCCAATACGTTCAGGTCGTATATTTTCCAACCCGTAGCGGATTTTTCTAGGCGGTAATCCAATTGGATTGGGTCACCACGGCCACGCACTTCTGAGCGCACGATCACCTCGGTGTCGTCCGCTGCGGCGCGAAGGGGCTTGAGCACAATGGTTTGGTCTTTTACCTCGGAAAGCGCGCCCGAATAGGTACGCACCATGAGCGTTTTAAACTCTTCTTGCAACTGCTTTTGCTGCTCGGGCGTGGCGCTGCGCCATGCTCGGCCAGTGGCCGAAGCCGTCATGCGCTGAAAATTCACATTCGGCATGATTTTGGTGTCTACCAAAGCCACCACTTTACTGGCATCACCTGCCTGAATCGACTTGTCGGCCTTGATGGCATCAAGCACATCGGTGGAAACGCGCTTGATCAGCGCGTCTGGTGCTTCAGAAGCGGCAGATGCGCTTTGCGCGTGCGTGCCCAGCACCAATACAGAAGATGCTACAAAAACAAGCGATGCAAGCCAACGGCGATTCATACAATGGTACTTTCTAAAACGGCACATGCCGTATGACTTTAACGTGCAAGCGAGGGTTTAGGACTACTCTGGCTGCCAAGTTAGATTATTTCAGACTTAAATGCACTTTGTAACATCTGTTTTGCGCTGCACACACGCCTATTTGGCAGGCAAAACAGGCTCTTTGTAATCTGGCGCGTCAATGAACTTCTCATCGGGCAAGTCCTTGCCCTCTGATATATCTGCTCGGCGCTTTTGCAAAAATGCATCGCGGGCAAAGCTGTAGCGGTCCAGCGCTGCATCGTCTAAAAACCCCGTGACGCGCAACAACTCGGTGCGCTGGTCTACCAAACGCAGGCCCATCACCAAGTAGCGGTCAGATGCGGGCTTGATAGGATTGAGCAAATCGTTGCGGGTTTCAAAGCTGATGGCAAACGCATCACGCAATGTTGTGGGCCCGTACAGCGGGAAAACCACATAAGGACCGGCTGGCACACCCCAGCGGCCCAGCGTTTTGCCAAAATCTTCGGTATGGCGCTCAATGCCCATTTCGCCAGCAACATCTAGGATACCGCCTAGCCCAAAAAACGTGTTGACCACAACCCGCATGTAATTATCAATAGCGTTGCGCGGACGCGCCTGCAAAACGCTGTTAAGCAATGACCACGCATCTTCAATATTGTTGAAAAAATTCGACACGCCCCCGCGCACAGGTGATGGCACAGCCTGTCTATACGCCGCGGCAACAGGCTTTAAAACGGCGTTGTCAATGCTGTCATTGAGGTTGAAAACAGCACGGTTGTAGCGCTCAAACGGGTCTTTGGCCAAGCGGCCAGTGCTGTCGGCGGCTGGGCTCGGTGCAGCAGAAGCTGCGGCAAGCTTGCCACCACCCTCGGCTGCGCCAGTTGCCACAACTGCTGGTGCTACAGCCGATGCTGGTGCGGTTGCGCAGCCAGAAATTACAGAAAAAACAAGCAATGTCAGCGTCAAAAGGACAAAGCTTGCTATTTTTTTAAAAGTAAAAATATGATTTAAATACATCTGCATGTGTTATTTTTTCCCACCTGAACCCCCACTGTCCGCCGCTTTGCTGTACAAAAACTGCGAAATCAAATTCTCTAGCACCACAGCCGATTGGGTAGATTTTATAGTGTCGCCAGTGGCCAGATTTTTATCGCTGGCACCCGCCTCTACACCAATGTATTGCTCCCCCAAGAGCCCGCTGGTGAGGATTTTCAGCGAGCTGTCTTTAGGGAAAGCATACTTACTTTGCATGTCCATCACAATGCTGGCTTGAAAAGATTTGTCATCAAATGTAATCGCCTCCACCCGTCCAATCACCACGCCCGCGCTTTTCACGGCCGCGTTGGGCTTGAGCCCGCCAATGTTGTCAAACTTGGCCGTGACGCGGTAGGTGGAATCCAAATTAAAGCTGAGCAAATTGGCCGCTTTGAGCGCCAAAAATAGCACGGCCGCCGCGCCAATCAGCACAAAAAGGCCGACCCAGACATCGTTTTTAGAGCGTTGCATGGTTTTTTTCCTCAAACTATATAGAAAACATCAGGGCAGTCAGCATGAAATCAAGTGCCAACACCGCCAAACTGGCCACCACCACGGTGCGCGTGGTGGCGCGCGACACGCCCTCGGGGGTGGGCTGGGCCAAGTAGCCCTGCAAGAGCGCCACGAAGCTTACCGTGAAGCCAAAAACAATACTTTTGATGATGCCATTGCCGACATCGCGCCAAACATCCACACCGCCCTGCATTTGGCTCCAAAACGCGCCGCCATCTACACCAATCATCAGCACGCCCACCACGTAACCGCCCAAAATACCCACAGCACTAAAGACCGCAGCCAAGAGCGGCATGGCGATCACAGCAGCCCAAAAGCGCGGCGCAAGGATGCGACGCACTGGGTCAATGGCCATCATTTCCATAGCGGCCAATTGTTCACCAGCGCGCATCAAACCGATTTCAGCCGTGAGCGATGTGCCAGCCCTGCCAGCAAACAGCAAGGCCGTCACCACGGGTCCGAGTTCGCGCACCAAGCTCAATGCCACCAGCAGCCCTAGCGCCTCGGATGAGCCGTAGCGCTGCAAGGTGTAGTAGCCCTGCAAAGCCAACACAAAACCCACAAACAGGCCGCTGACTGTGATAATTAACAGCGAATAATTACCCAAAAAATGGATCTGGTCGCGCACCAAGCCAAAGCGCTTGAAGGTAGGGCCCGCCAAGCCCAGCAGACGCGCAAACAGGCGCGCGCCCCGCCCCCAATCGGCCAGTTCACGCCGCAGGGCAAAGCCTACATCGGCCGGCTTGAACCAACTCATCGCCCGCCCCCCATCTTGGGCAAACCCGCCCCAAAATCCTCAGCCACCGACACGCCCGGGTAATGCAGGCTGACTGGCCCTTCGGCGCGGGCGTGGATGAACTGCTGCACCAGCGGGTCTGCGCTATGGCGCACCTCATCGGGCGTGCCTTGCGCGGCGATTTTGCCATTGGCCAAAATCACCACTTTGTCGGCAATGCGCAGGGTTTCGTCTACGTCGTGCGACACAATGATGCTGGTGATGCCCAGCGCGTCGTTAAGCTCGCGGATCAGCTTGGCCGCTGTGCCCAGCGATATAGGGTCTAGCCCAGCAAAAGGCTCGTCGTACATGACCAAATCAGGATCCAGCGCAATGGCTCTGGCCAGCGCCACGCGCCGCGCCATGCCGCCAGAGATTTCGCTAGGCATCAAATCGCGCGCACCGCGCAGGCCCACGGCGTTGAGCTTCATCAGAACCACGTCCCGAATCAAAGCCTCTGGCAAGTCGGTGTGCTCGCGCAGCGGAAAAGCCACGTTCTCAAACACGCTCAAATCGGTAAACAACGCGCCAAACTGGAACAGCATGCCCATGCGCCTGCGCAGTGCATACAGACCCTGCGCGTCTAAAGTGGCAATTTCACTGTCATCAAAAAGTGCCGCGCCTTTTTGCGCCTTCACCTGCCCACCAATGATGCGCAGCACAGTAGTTTTACCGCCGCCAGATGCCCCCATGAGCGCCGTGACCTTGCCGCGCGGGATACTCAAACTGACCCCGTCCAGAATCAAGCGCCCGCCAGCACCCTGCCCGTCATAGGCAAAGCTGAGATTCTTCAGTTCGATCAAGTTAGCTGCTGGTGTATCCACTGCCCAATGATAACGGCTTTGGCAAGGCTGGGTTGCTTTCAGCTTGGCCAATCCAAGCCTTTAAAGCTGCTCGCTTTGGGGCGTTATCGCTTCCTCAATTTTGGGGCACCTGAGCACGGTTTGGCTATTTCTCTGTTTGGCACGCCCTACCCGTGTTTTTTGCGGTCTCGCCGCCCGCCGCGCAAGGCACTGCAAGAGCGCTATTGCTTGGTATTTTGCGAAAGCGCCGCGTTGAACACATAGCCCAACTTGGGCAGGGCTTGCAGGGGCAGGTCAAACCCTAATTTTTCGCGTGTTTTTTGCTTGAGTCGGTTCACTAAAGTCTCTAAACGGTGGAAATCATCCTCGAAAGCATCGTAGCCCAGTGCGCGCATCAGTGCCTCACGGCTTACTGGTTGGCCAATAGGCACGGCTAAAAAGCATTCAAACAAGCGTTTTTGCAAGACTGTCAAATCCATCGTGGCGCTTTGGTGCTTGATGCTCCAGCCTCCGCCCACTATTTGCCACGGCGCTGTTGGCCCATTGGCCGCGTCTGTGGCTTGGTGCATACGCCTGCGCACGGCCTGCACGGTGGCAATCAGCTCGCGCGGATCGGCAGGCTTGACCAAATACGCATCGGCACCGCCCTCCATGCCAGCCACACGGTCATTCACCAAGCCGCGGCCAGTCAGCATGACGATACCCACATGGCTGTGGCTTTTGCGCAGCCGCGCCGCAATGTCCAGCCCCGTTTCGCCCGGCAGCCCTAGATCAAGAACCACCAAATCTATGGCTTGCAAGGCCATCAAACGGTCTAGAGCTGCGCCATCAGGTGCGCCAAATGCTGTCAATCCTGCCATACTGAGCAAAAGTACAGCTTCTTCACGCACATCGGCATCGTCCTCTACAACGACAATACAGCTTTTAGCCATCACAGTCGACATATGCTGATTTTCCTGAATGCAATAGATATATTCATGCGTCGTATTTTAGTTCGGGCTGCATTCTTCATACTCACATCTAACCTCTTTGTAGCGGGCGTAGGCTTGGCGCAATCGCCCATCAGAATCGAGCCAACCGTTGTAAACAATAGTATCGTATTACCGGCCGAACCAGCGCAGATACTGTTTGGCAAGCACTTTGCCGTGGCGGTAGACCTCACGGGCACGCAAACCATTGCCACCATGCAAAGCGCGGATTACAAGGTGCTGGACGGGCCATTCAACGTGGGTTACAAAAACCAAACTACGTATTGGCTGCGCTTTACTGTGCAAGACCCGCTGGCTCGTACCCGCGAGTGGTGGGTCGAAATCAACCCGCCCTTACTAGACTACGTAGATTTTTATGAGCCTACTGGCGACGGTCAATTTAGCCAGCGCCAAGCTGGTGACCGCCGCTCCATGGCCACGCGCGAAGTGCCTCACATAGGCTTTGTCTTTCCCATTTCACCCAAGTCAACGCCTACCACCTACTACTTGCGCATTCAAAGCAGCGGTGCTTTGTGGGTAACAGCCCATATGTGGCACAACACGCTCATTACTGGCGATTCTGTACGCGAGGCACACTTACTAGGCATAACAGTGGGCGTGTTGCTGTTGCTGACGCTTACTGCACTGCTGCAAGGCATTGCGCTCAAAGACCCTTTGTATCTGTCATTTGTTGGCTATGCGGCGGTGACCGTACTGCTGTTTGGCTCGGTGATATTGCCCACCCATTTTCCTTCTGACTGGTATTTAATTTATGACGCGTTACCGCCTGTGGTTGCCTGCCTGAGCGTGGCGGCCTATGCTATTTTTTGCCATTTTTTCTTATATGAAAGCCAAGAGACGCGTATTTTTCGTTGGCTGTTTTACTTTTTAGCCGCTGTAGGTTTGGTCAGTGCAGTTGTCACCACAATTCCAGCATACCGCGCTGTAATACCCTTTGTGTTGGCGTGCAAACTGCTGGGCAGCGTTTTGCCATTACTGGCGGTCAGTCGCCGTCTCATGCTCGGTAGCTGGTATGACCGCATGGTGTGGTGCGGTATTTTTGCCAACTTGGTTGCACAAACGATTTTATTTGCGCGCTTGAGTGGCAAGGTAGACGAGCAAAGCGTATGGGCTACTTTGTACGCATTCAACGGCTTCATCATGCTGCACCTCTTGCTGCTCAGCTCTGCGCTTTATGAGCGCATGCGCCGCATCAGTTTTGAACGCCAGCAATTGAAGTCGGCTTTGGCCACCGCACAGTTACTCAAAGAAGCCGCCCACACCATTGCCAACGACCAGCGCAGCTTCCTGGCTATGGTGGCGCATGAACTGCGCGGGCCTTTGGCCGTAGCGCGCAATGCAGGCTTTAACCTGCGCATGATGCTAGCGGCTGCGCCAGAACCCCATATCTCCAAACGGCTAGACCGCGTGGACCACAGCATGCAGCAAATGGCCTCACTGATTGAGGTGTGCTTGTCGCACGAGCGCCAAGGCCTAGCGCAGCCCCTGTCGCTGCAGCAAAACGTGCGCATCGCCGATGTCAACAGCGCGGCGCTTGGCCTGATGTCAGACGCAGTGCAAGCCCGCGTGCAATGGGCTGCGCTGGGAGAATTGTCCTTGCAAACATTGCCAGCCAACACCGCATTGCTGGCCATTGCCCTGCGCAATTTGGTGGAAAACGCCTGCCGCTACGACACCAGCGGTGCGCCAGTAGAAGTGGTGTGGCAACTAGAAGAAACGCAATGGCGTTTGAGCGTGCTAGACCGCGGTCCCGGCATTCCCGCCGAGCAGATAGGGCAATTGTTTGAACCTTTCAAGCGCGGCGCGCAAGACAGCGCTGGCACAGAAGGCCTAGGCCTTGGGCTGTACATCATCAAACGCATAGCCTCGATGCTCAGCGCCAGCGTGCAGGCGCAGGCGCGCGAAGATGGGGGCGGGGGAAGTGTGTTTTATTTGCTACTGCCTGTGTCGGCAGGTACGAAAAAATAAATAACCGATCGATAAAACCAATAAGTGCATTTTTAGCAATTTACTTACTGAAAATGCACACTTTAGCAATACTTAATTGCCAATAAAGAGAGGATGCGAGAGGGCAAGAGAGGGTAAGAGCGTGCACTTTCAAGTGAAAGACTACAAAATGGATTGGCAATGTTTCATGCCGTACATCTTCATCACTTGTATTACATCTCGGATCAGGATCTCTCTATGCAAAAGCCCTTTAAACACCATTTGTTGGCGATTTTGGTCTGTCTAAGCGCGTCTCCTCATGCTTTAGCGCAAATCAACATGGCCGCCGAAGAAGCAGCCATTCGCACGGCACGCAGCGTGCAAACTAAGGCAATTGCAGACAACGATTTGGACACCGTGGTGAAATACTGGTCGCCCGACATCACCATTCGCCGCGCCATGGGGCAGCCCATCACGGGCGCGGTGGAAGCACGCAAGGTGCTAGAGCCCACGGGCTCTGCCGCTCCAGCCATTGTTTACCAGCGCGAGGCCATTTCGGTGCAGGTCAGCAGCAACTGGCCTCTGGCCTACGAGGAAGGCCGCTGGTCGGGCCACATGGGCAATGCGGCCAATGCGCCCATCATTGGCGGGCGCTACAGCGCGCAGTGGGTCAAACGCGATGGCAAATGGCTGATTCGCTCCGAGGTGTTTGTGGCGCTGACCTGCAATGACAACGGCTGCAAATTCCCGGCCCTTCCCTGAAAACAGCTTGCAACACCATGATGAACGCTATTTTTTCGCAATTCAAACTGCCATTTTTCAGCCGCGTTGTGCCAAGAAAAAAACCACCGCTTAACACCAACAGACTGCGCTCTGGCACGCAGCATCCCCACCGTATTACACATGCAGACTTTGAATCAAGCATGGCATTTGCGCACAGCTGCTACGACCCCAATGATGATTTGGCACAACACGCCAAATCGTCAGATGCCGCCATGGCCTACGAGCTCCAGCGCAACCCGCAGCACTGCAGTGGTCGCCGATCAACTAAAAAATAAGAAAGCAAAAAAACTAGCGCATAAAACAAAGCCCGGCGTATTTTTATACGCGCGGCAGCTAGATACAGCCGAGATAAACAGAGAGTACAAGAGCGTGCAATGTGTAGTGCACTGCTCTAGAGTGCAACGCTGGCACAAGTGGCAATACTGCCAAATGCTTTAGCGTATTTTCCCCTGAATTTTTAACAAAGATAGGAAAAAAATGCCTTTTCAAACCTTGCGCGCCCACGGGCGTCACCGCTTTGCCAGCGGAATTATCCAAGCCTTGTGTGCAGCAGCACTTCTCGCAGGCTTGACTGCCTGCGGGGGCGGCGGTGGCGGCGCACCTGTAGCGGATGCCACGCTCAACGCTGGCGGTTCGGCTGGCTCTGACAGCACTACGGCTACTGGCACGGTTACGGGCACAGCAACTGGCGCAGGCAGCACCAGCAGCACTACTACAGTGGTACCGGCAATACTGATTGCGGGCACTGCCAAGCAGCCCCTGACCTTAACCGGCGTGGTGAGCCTTTTCGCGGGTAGCGCCACTTCTGGCACAGCCGATGGCGTGGGCACCGCAGCACGGTTCAATAATCCCTACGGCATCACGTCTGACGGCACCAATCTGTACGTCGCCGACACCAACTCGCAAACAATTCGACAAATCAATATCGCCACGCAAGCGGTCACCACACTGGCTGGCAGCGGTATCGGTGGGGCTGCTGATGGCGTAGGCACTGCAGCATCGTTTAGCCGCCCGTCCGGCATCACCACCGACGGCATCCATGTCTATGTGGCCGATTCTGGCAACGGACTTATTCGAAAAATTAGTATTGCTACTGGGGCTGTAAGCACTTTGGCGGGCAAAGTAGCTGGCCACCGTTTTTCCAGCTTCGCTGACGGCACGGGCACTACAGCCGAGTTTGGCGATTTAGCTGGCATCACGACCGATGGAGCAAACATTTACGTGGCTGAAAATGGCTCTTACAGAATACGCAAAGTAGTGATTGCCACTGGCGTGGTAAGCACTGTGGCGGGCAACGGAACCAAGGGCTACCTCGATGCAAGTGGCACCAATGCACGTTTTGAGGGCGCCGTGGCTGTTAGCCTGATCGGTGACACTCTCTATGTAAGCGACAAAGGCGGCTTGGCCATCCGCCAGATCACGCTCTCTACAGGTCAAGTGAATACGGTCTTTTCCTTTAACGCCGGCTCTAGCCCTACCGGCCTTACCAACGATGGCGCAAACCTGTACGCAACGCAAGCTTCTGGAGGCGCGGTTGATAAGATAACTCTGTCCAGCGGCGGTGCTGCAACAAAGTCTAGTTTTCTAGGGTCAAACGCTACACTTACCGACCCCTATGACATCACCTCTGATGGCAAAAAACTGTTCCTAGTTAACGCGTCAAGCCACACGATTTACAAAATAGACTGATACACTTCGGATTTGTATTCACAAAAAAAACCGCCCATGAGGCGGTTTTTTTGTGGCGCTTTTGTATGCGAACTAGCGCGGCAAATCGCTGTAGCCCATCAAAAACTCATCCACTGAACGCGCCGCTTGGCGGCCTTCGCGAATCGCCCAGACCACCAAGCTTTGGCCGCGGCGCATGTCGCCCGCAGCGAAAACCTTGGCCACATTGGTGGCATAGCCACCTGTGAACTCGGTACTGGCTTTGGCGTTGCCCCGCGCGTCTTTGTCAACACCAAAAGCCTCGATGACGCTGGCCACTGGGCTGACAAAGCCCATAGCCAGCAGCACCAAATCAGCCTTGAGGGTTTGCTCTGA
>JAYTMT010000133.1:0-58650 GCA_043728315.1 Polaromonas sp.
CTTGTTTAGAAGACTCTAGTGTCGCTTATTACACTATTTTTGGCAATATTAAGTTAGCGCTTATGCTCATGCGGGAGTACCCGAAATCGGTCGGTCGGGATAGCCAAAACGCTGCTCGGGCTATGCTCGCTGTGAGGTTTTAATACCGCAGGCACGCTACTCGTAGAGTGTCATTTACTATAGAAAACGTAGCGCACTATGACCATATAAAGCTGACATTGCCACTATTTTTCATGAAAAGTACAAATCTAAGCGTGAAGTAGCGCGCCAGCATGCTGTAGCCCCTGAAGCTGAGCGGTTTTCAACCCAATCCGAGCAAAAACCTCCCGCTGCGGCTAAGTGAGTGCTGTGCCAATGCTCAAAAAAACCAGCTCCCCCGAAGGGGCCAGCGATCCGTTTGCGCGTTGGCACAGCGCTCGCTTGGCCGCAGCAGTGACCAAGCTGGGTATGAACCCTTCGACAAGCTCAGGGCAAACGGAAAATGCTTAAACGAACAGTATTGCAGGTACCGCCCAGTATCCGCCAACTTGTCGTCTGCGTTGTCGGGGGACAAGCCAATCACTCAGCGGCATGGAAAACTGTCGCAGCTTACGCGAGCCGCTAAACTCAAACCTTAGACCTCAGGAGAACACCCATGATTTGCCACACCGTAGCCTTCAAACTAAAGCACCCATCTGGTTCAGAGTCCGAGCGTGCCTTTTTAGCCGCAGCACAGATACTGTCCACAATCCCGGCTGTGCGTGCGTTCGAGTGCCTTCGGCAGGTCGGGAAAAAGAACACTTTTGCGTTCGGATTGTCGATGGCGTTCGCTTCGCAGCAAGACTACGATGCCTACAACGTTCACCCCGACCACGTTCACTTCGTAGAAACGCGCTGGAAGGCAGAAGTCCTGGACTTCATTGAGCTTGACTACATTCAGTATGGGTCGTTGTAAGGTCACGCCGTTTTGCATCTTCCAAAAAGCAAGGTAACGCGGCATGCATTTACAAGCCGCTGCGCTGATGAACATCGAATTCAAACCTGCTCCGCCCCACTTCGCAGCTGAGTACATCCGCCTGCGAGGTCTTACCCGCGAGAACGCAATCTCAGAGGAGCGACTTCGCACGCTTGGCATCACTGCCCAGACTTGGGCCAACGATATTCGCTCCCACGTGCTTCAAGGATTCATCGCGCAATCGGGTCAGGACATTGTTGGCTACTGCTTTGGCGACACCGCATCAGGTGAAGTGGTCGTATTGGCCGTTGGCCCCAGCCACGAGAAGCAAGGAGTAGGGCGGCAGCTGCTGGCCTTGGTCGTCGAGCAGCTTGGTATGCTGGGTCATAAGCGCCTCTTCCTTGGCTGCGCATCGGATTCAAAAGTCCGTTCATACGGCTTCTACAGGCACTTGGGCTGGCGCAGCACCGGCACTATCGACGAGCGTGGTGACGAGATTCTGGAGTTGGTGCAGCAATGGGCGTAACTGGAAAAGTCTTTGGTATATCCTTGAGTAAACTACTATTTACATAGCAAACTATGACCATATGACGCTGACATTGGTTGTATTTTTTTAAAATTTACCTGTTTTATCGTTTTTTGCCTTTAGCATGTTGAGAGGTTCGCCGCCACCCCCGCTCGCCCTGAACCTGCCAAAGGGTTCACACAATCCCAGCGTATGTAGCATCGCGCCCACGCCAGTGTGCTGCCTGCCTGCGCCCGAGTTACCGGCCGGCTTCGCCGTGAGCATCTCCAGTGCTCAACTTTTGGGGAATGTCCATAACTCGCCCTGCGGGCTCAAACAGATGGACATTCTGATCCCAAAAGTTTCCGCGCTTCGAGCCCGGTAACTCTGATTGGGCGCAGGCAGGCAGCACACTGGCGCGGTCGCAGGCTAGCGAGTCACTTGGGCAGTGTTTCGCGTTTTTATTTGTACTTTTTAAGAAAAATAGTGGCAATGTCAGCGTCATATGGTCATAGTTTGCTATTTTTTATATAGTATGTAGCAAGCTAAGAGTGACGTGCCTGCGGTATTAAAATATCAATGCGAGCATAGCCAGATCAGCGTTTTGGCTATCCCGACCGACCGATTTCGGTGTACCCACCGCATGAGGGCGCGTCGGGATAGTCAAAACGCTGATCTGGCGCGCAAACCAATAGCTACAGAGCGCCTAAGCGCCCACGTATGAGGCGCGGCGTAGTAGCCAATCCGGCGCGTGGACTTGTAAATCAACGAAACGAAACAGTCAAACTCAAGGCAGCAAAACGCAAGCCCCAGTAGTCACGCGCGCTTCTAAATCACGGTGGGCTTGGGCTACGTCGGCCAGTGCATAGCGGTGGTTCACGGGAATGGTAACCTTGCCGCTGGCTACGATGGCAAACAACTCGTCGGCCATGGCCTGTGTGCCCTCGCGGGTGGCGATGTGGGTGAACAGGGTGGGGCGCGACACATACAGCGAGCCTTTGGCACCCAACACGCCAATGTCCAGCGGCGGCACTTTGCCTGATGCATTGCCAAAGCTGGCCAACAGGCCAAAGGGGGCGAGGCAATCGAGCGATTTTTCTAGTGTGTCTTTGCCCACCGAGTCATAGACCGCTTTCACGCCTTTGCCGCCAGTGATTTCCTTAACCTGCGCCACAAAATCACCGCTACTGTAGTTGATGGCGTGCGACGCGCCGTGCGCCAGCGCCAGCTTGCATTTGGCATCTGAACCTGCTGTGCCAATCAGGTTCAAGCCCAGTGCGCGTGCCCACTGGCAGGCGATCAGACCCACACCGCCAGCAGCGGCGTGAAACAGCACATAGTCGCCTGCTTGCAATCC
Organism: Polaromonas sp.; assembly: GCA_043728315.1. Taxonomy (GTDB): domain Bacteria; phylum Pseudomonadota; class Gammaproteobacteria; order Burkholderiales; family Burkholderiaceae_C; genus JAAFIP01. The sequence continues at coordinate 2,797 of JAYTMT010000133.1, forward strand.
GCCTTGGGGCAAGGTTTTGCGCAGCAAGTACTGGGCCGTGAGGCCCTTGAGCATCATGGATGCGCCAGTTTCAAAGCTGATGGCATCGGGCAGCTTGCACACGCATTTGGCGGGCATCACGCGCACATCGCAGTAGCTGCCGGGCGGCTGGCTGGCGTAGGCTGCGCGGTCGCCCACTTTGAGGTGGGTGACGCCGTCGCCCACGGCTTCAATCATGCCTGCGCCTTCCATGCCTAACTTCAAAGGCAGGGGCAGGTTGTAGACACCGCTGCGCTGGTAAATGTCGATGTAGTTCAAGCCGACTGCGTGGTGGCGAATGCGCACCTCGCCAGCGCCGGGTTGTCCCACTTCTACTTGCACGATGTGCATATTCTCTGGGCCGCCCACGGCGGTGATTTGGATGCTGCGTTGGGTCATGGTTGTCTCAATGTTCAAGGGTTAAGGTTGTGGAAAAAAGCCAAAGTAAATCATACGCGGAGTTTATGGAGGAGCCGCTGTGGGATTTACTACAGGAGTTGCTGGTGTTTTGGATAAAAAATACACGCCGCAAAGCACCAAGGCCGTGCCGCCAATGATCCAAGCATTGAGCGGTTCTTTCAGAATCACCACACCCATGAAGATGGTAGACAGCGGGCCGATCATGCCGGTTTGCGCCGTGAGGCCTGCGCCAATTTTTTCTATAGCCATCATCACTAAGAGCACGGGCACGGCGGTGCACAGCGTGGCGTTGAGGATAGACAGCCAAACTACCTCTGGCGCTACAGAAAGCGCAGCGCTGACAGGGCGAAGCAGCAAAAATTGCACGATGCAGCACACGCAAGCCACCGAAGTGGCCAAGCCCGCCAGCCGCAGCGATCCCAAGCGCTTGACCACCTGCCCGCTGTAGCTCAGGTACACCGCGTAGCACAGCGCGCTGCCAAACACCAAGGCCGCGCCAATGGCGGTGCTCTTGTTCATGCTGCTGGCCAAGCTGATTTCGTGGCCAAACACCAAGAGCACGCCCGCATAGCTCAGGGCGGCGGCAATCACTTGGTTGCGGCTGATTTTTTTGCCCCAAATCAATGCACCCAAGACCAAAACTATCGTAGGGTTAAGGTACAAAATCAGCCGCTCCAAGCTGGCGCTGATGTATTGCAGTCCCGCAAAGTCAAGGTAGCTTGACAGGTAGTAGCCGCAAAATCCCAAGCCCAGCACGGCAAGCCAGTCACGCTTTGTCAAAGGCGCTTTGCCCCGCCCCGCCCACCAAGCCATGCCAATGAACAGCGGCAGCGCAAAAGCCATGCGTAGCATGATGAGGGTCACTGCGTCCACACCATAGCGGTAGGCCAGTTTGACGATGATGGCTTTGGCGCTGAAGGCTATCGAGCCGCTGGCTGCCAGAACTAGGCCTATTGCTACTTTATTTGTAGCCATATATGACCATATGACGGTGACATCGTGTGTTTTTTCTGTGATTTCTCTGCTTGTTGATCACTGGATGCTTGCTTCGCCTTATCAGCGCTATCGGTTTGTCCTACGCCCTCATACGGGAGTACCCGAAATCGGTTGTAGGCCAAACCGATAGCGCTGATAAGGCTAGTGGGCGAGCGCAGGTTGTTGAATACCGAAGTCAGAATACCATGCAGCTCAAGGAAAGATGTGCCTCGATTCCGGGCCCCGAGGGCGGCGCCGAGACTAGCATTCGAGGCGCTGTGGGCTTGGCGCACGACCGATTTCGGGTACCCCAGCATGAGGGAGTGCGACAAACCCACAGCGCACCGAATGCGAACTAAGAACAACAAAGCAAGCATCAGAACCCCACCGCCTGCCCATCCCGCCGAGAATCGCTTGCCGCCACATAACCGTGGCTGGCATCACCATCAAGTTTCCAAATAAACTGACCCGCTCCAAAATCTTGGTACGAATCATTGATCACCTCCGTTTGGTGCCCCCGCGCAATCAGCCCCTGCACGGTGTTGGTATCCATTGCTGCCTCCACATTGATTTCTAGCCCCGCGTTGAAGCGCCAGCGCGGTGCGTCGCAGGCGGCTTGCGGGCTTTGGCCGTAGTCCAGCATGCGCACCAGGGTTTGCATATGGCCTTGTGGCTGCATGTTCGCTCCCATCACGCCGTAGCTCATCACTGGCTGGCCGTCTTTACTTAGGAAAGCGGGAATGATGGTGTGGAAAGGCCGCTTGCCCGGGGCCACCACATTGGGGCTGGCAGCATCCAAGCTAAAGCCATGGCCACGGTTTTGCAGGCTGATGCCAAAATTGGGCTCCACGCAGCCCGAGCCAAAGCCCATGAAGTTGCTCTGAATCAGGCTCACCATCATGCCGCTCTCGTCGGCGGTGGTGAGGTATATGGTGCCGCCGCGGCGTGTCACGCTGTCTGGCGTGCCTGCTTGAAAGGCTTGGGCGGTTTGCATCTTGATGAGTTTCGCACGGCTGGCTAGGTATTGGTCATCGAGCATTTGCTCAGGGCTGACAGCCATGGACGATGGCTCGGCCACGTAGCGGTATACATCGGCAAAAGCCAGCTTCATGGCCTCGATTTGCAGGTGCTGCGAATCCACGCCGTCAACGGGCATCGACGCTATGTCAAAGTGCTGCAAAATGCCCAGCGCAATCAGCGCAGCAATGCCTTGGCCGTTGGGAGGAATCTCGTGCAGGGTGTAGCCACGGTAGTTTTTGGCAATGGGGCTGACCCACTCGGCGTGGTAGTTGGCAAAATCGGCCGCAGTGTGCGCGCCGCCTTGCGATTTTGAAAAAGCCACCAGTGCGTCGGCAATCTCGCCACGGTAAAACGCTTCGCCTTTGCTATTCGCTATGAGCCTCAGCGCGCGGCCAGCGGCTTTGAACTGGAAATGCTCACCCACGGTGGGCGCACGCCCCCAAGGCAAAAAGCTGGTGGCAAAACCGGGCTGGCCTTTGAGCTCGTTGGCAGCCGCTGCCCACTTTTGCTGCACCACGGGGGGCAGGCAGTAGCCGCGCTCTGCCAGCTCAATGGCCGGTTGCATCAGGTCGACAAAAGGCAGTTTGCCAAAGCGCGCGCTCATCATGGCCCAGCTGCTCACCGCGCCGGGCACTGTCACGCTGTCCATGCCGCGCTTGGGCAGGTGCAGGCTGCTGCCATATTTGTTGTGGAAATAATCAGGCGACCAGCCCGCAGGCGCTCGCCCCGAGGCATTCATGCCGTGCAGCTGTCTGCCATCCCAAATCAAGGCAAAAGCGTCGCTGCCAAGGCCATTGCTCACGGGCTCCACAATGGTCATGGCCGCAGCGCTGGCAATGGCCGCGTCTACTGCGTTGCCACCGGCAAGCAACATGCGCAAGCCCGCCTGCGCGCCCAGCGGGTGCGAGGTGGAGACCACATTGCGGGCAAAAACAGGAATGCGGGTGCTGGTGTAGGGGTTGGCGTAGTTGAACGGCATATAAAAGCTCGTGTAAAAGGTAAATTTATAAAAAAATAGAACAATATCAGCGTCATATGGTCATAGTGCGCTATGAAATATGTAGTATTTCGGATTGGGCAAAGTGGGTAGTGTGCGTGCTGAATCTACCTGCTGAATGTGCCTGCCCAATATGCGTGCTTAGTGTGCGTGCTGAATGTGCCTGCCCAATATGCGTGTGCAGTATGCGTGTGCAGAATGCGGGCTGAATATGGCGTGAGACCGAACCGTGGTGTAGGCATGTATGGCCGTCTTACTGCGTGCTCAGCTGCCGCTCGGTGATGATTTTTCGCCAGCGTTCGGTTTCGGCGCGCACCACCAGGTCAAAGGCCTGTGCGCTGCCGCCCGTGGGCTCTGCGCCTAGGCGGGCAAAGCGTTCTTTCACATCGGCATCGGCCAGCGCCGCGTTCATAGCGGCGTTCACACGGGCCACCACATCGGCGGGCAAAGCCTTAGGCCCATACAGACCAAACCATGTACTGGACTCAAAGCCGGGCAACACCTCGGCCACGGTGGGCAGCTCGGGCGCGAGGCTGCTGCGCTTGGCGCTGGTGATACCTAATGCGCGCAGCTTGCCGTCTTTCACATGTGGCATGCCGCTTACCAAAGAGTCAATCAGCAAAGCAAGCTTACCGCTGACCAAATCTGGAATGGCCAGCGCCGTGCCACGGTAAGGAATATGCACAATGAATGTGCCAGACTGCGCTTTGAATAGCTCGGTGGTGAGGTGCACAATGGTGCCGTTGCCACTGGAGGCGTAGTTGAGCTTGCCGGGGTTTTTCTTGGCCAACTCTATGAATTCTTTGATGGTTTTAGCAGGTGAGCTTTGCGGCACGAGCACGATGTTGGGCACACTGGCCACATAGCCAATGGGCGTGAAATCGGTTTGCGCGTTGTAGGGGATTTTGGGGTTCACCACCGGACCTATGCTGTGGGTGCTGGGCGTGGCCAGCAGCAGGGTGTAGCCGTCGGCCGTGGCCTTGGCGGCTGCATCTGCACCAATGGTGCCGCCAGCGCCTGGGCGGTTGTCCACAACCAAACTTTGGCCTAGTTTTTCGCCCAGTTTTTGTGACAGCGCACGCGCCAAAATATCAGTAGCGCCACCAGCAGGGAAGGGCACAATCAGGCGAATCGGTTTGCTGGGGTAGGCGCTTTGCGCCCATGCCTGTGGGGCAAGGGTGGATGCGGCTGCGGCTAGGAGTGTGGTGCGTCTTTTCATGGGATTCATTACAACAGAAAGCACTTTGCTGCGTGGCCTAAAGTGCGTGGTGTACGGCGCAGCATCAGCTCTTGAACATTTGGCGGTGCAAGCGCCGAAGTGACCAGCCAATGGCCAGTGCCACCACAGGAATGGCCAAGGCCGCGCTTGACTCGGGGCTAATTGGCCAGCCAAGGCTTTGTGCGCCTTTGGCCGCATAAAACACCAAGCCCACAATGTAGTAGGTGATGGCTGCCACCGACAGCCCTTCTACCGTGGACTGCAAACGCAGCTGCAGGTCTTGGCGGCGGTTCATGGTGGCCAATAGCTCTTTGCTGCTTTGTTGTTGCTCAATTTCGACCCGTGTGCGCAGGAGGTTGCTGATGCGCGAGACGCGCTGCGACAGCGCGTCTTGCCTGCGCGTGGCCCATTGGCAGGTGCTGCGGGCAGGGGTTAAGCGGCGGTCCATGAACTCGCGGATGGTTTGCATCCCAGCCAAACGCGATTCGGTGATGTCTTCAATGCGGCGGTCAATCAGCTCAAAATATGCGCTGCTGGCCGAGAAGCGCGAGTGGGTTGTGGCGTATTGGCTCTCGACTTGGCCTGCCAAGCGCGTTAGGCGATCTAGCAGCTGCGGCTCTTCGCTGGGGTTGGCGCTGCGGATAGCCAGAGCCAGATCGGCCAGCTCGCCCTCTGCACTGGCCAGCTCGGTGGCGGCTTGGCGAGCCGCTGGGAGCCCCAGCAGTGCGGCCATGCGGTAGGTCTCGATTTCTAGCAGTTGCTGCACCAAACGCCCCAAGCGTCTGGGCGAGACGCTGCCCGCTAACAAGAGCATCCGCGAAAAACCATCGGCATGGATGGCAAAGTCGGTGTACACCTCACCCAAGCCGTCTGCGACTGTCGAGGCAACCAAGCTGTCTTCGTTGAGCACGCGGCGTACTAGCTGTTCGGAGTCTGCTGTGCTGGTGGGCAGCACCCACATGTGCATGCTCGACAGGCACTGTCCGGGCAGCTGTGCTAGCCAGCCTTGCGCCACCACTTGGCCAGCGGTCATGGGGTCGGCTGGATTCCAATTCTTCGCATCAAGGGTGCGGTTGAAAGTCCAGGTGACAAACTCGGTGTGCATTTCCCAGCGAACGCGGTACAAACCCAAATCTACCCTCAGATGGGTGCAAGAGGCGTCGGGTGCGGGCAGGTGGTAGTTGCGCAGCAGTTGGGCAATGTGCGCGCGGCTAGCCTCCCGTTGGTGGGCATCCGTCAGCATCACCACATGGGAGATCGCCACCGGAATCCCCATGGCCTCTGGCGGGCGGGCATGGATTTCGTTGTGCAACGCATGGCGCTGGGGGTGTTGGTGCAGGGGCATACGGGCAGTTTGGAGGCGAAGTTGGTGCAAAGCACTGAGCTTACACAAAAAAAAGGCAGCCGAAGCTGCCTTTTTTGCCCTTATCGTTGGATTTTAATCTTCCACAAAGGCTTCTTCGCGCTTATTCTTCACCGCTGGCAAGAGCACAATCACCAGCATTAGCGCTGCCGCAGCCAGCAAACCAGCCGACAGGGGGCGCGTGACAAACACGCTCCAGTCACCGCGTGAGAGCAGCAGTGCGCGGCGCAGGTTTTCCTCCATCATGGGCCCCAAGATAAAGCCCAACAGAAGGGGCGCTGGCTCGCAGCCAAGCTTGACAAACAAGTAACCCACCACACCAAAAATCGCCACCATCCAAATGTCAAAGGTGTTGTTGTTGGTGGAGTACACGCCAATGGCGCAGAACAGCACAATGGCGGGGAACAAGAAGCGGTAAGGCACAGTAAGCAGCTTGATCCACATGCCAATGAGCGGCAGGTTCAAAATAATCAGCATCAAATTGCCAATCCACATCGAGGCAATCAGGCCCCAGAAAAGCTCTGGGTTGCTGGTCATTACCTGAGGGCCGGGCTGGATGTTGTGGATTGTCATGGCACCCACCATCAGCGCCATCACGGCGTTGGGCGGAATGCCCAAGGTGAGCAATGGGATGAACGAGGTTTGCGCGCCAGCATTGTTGGCAGACTCGGGGCCTGCCACACCGCGGATGTTGCCTTTGCCAAATGGAATTTCACCGGGTTTGAGCTTGATTTTCTTCTCTAGCGCGTAGGCGGCAAATGCGGCCAAAAGCGCGCCACCACCGGGCAAAATACCCAGCATAGAGCCCAGCGCAGTGCCGCGCAGCATGGCAGGCGCCATGTTTTTGAAGTCTTCCTTGGTGGGGAATAAGCCGCTCACCTTAGCGGTGAACACCTCGCGCTCATGCTCGGGTTGGGCCAAATTGCTAATGATCTCGCCATAGCCAAACACACCCATAGCTACCACCACAAAGCCGATGCCATCGGTGAGCTCAGGAATGTCAAAGCTAAAGCGCGCCACGCCTGAATTCACATCAGTGCCCACCAAGCCCAAGAGCAAGCCCAGCAAAATCATGGCAATGGCCTTGAGCAATGAGCCCGATGCCAGCACCACAGCGCCGATCAAGCCCAACACCATGAGTGCAAAATACTCAGCAGGGCCGAATTTGAAAGCCAGTTCGGTCAATGGTGGCGCAAAAGCCGCCAATATCAGCGTGCCCACCGAGCCTGCAAAAAACGAGCCTATGCCCGCCGCTGCCAATGCTGGCCCAGCGCGGCCTTGGCGTGCCATTTGGTAGCCGTCAATGCACGTGACCACCGAGGATGATTCGCCCGGCAAGTTGACCAAAATAGCCGTGGTAGAGCCGCCGTATTGCGCGCCGTAATAAATGCCAGCGAGCATGATCAGCGCGGCAATGGGAGGCAGCGCGTAAGTAGCTGGCAGCAGCATGGCAATGGTGGCCACAGGGCCAATGCCAGGCAGCACACCAATGAGTGTGCCCAATATGCAGCCAATGAAGGCGTACATCAGATTTTGCAGCGTGAATGCCACGCTGAAACCGAGGCTCAAATTGTTGATTAAATCCATGTTCTTATCTCCTTAACCAACAATAAACGTAGGCCAAACGGGAATCTGTAGTTTGAGCAAGACGATGAAGGCAAAGTAACTGCCAACCGCGAGGATGGTGGCCAAAATGACGTTTTCTTTGAGCTGAAAACGGTCGCCCGCTTTAGCGGCAATGATGACCAACGCGTAAATGGCAATGATCAAGCCCATGGCAGGCAGCTTGAATTTAGGCAAGCCGCCCAGTAGCACACCAAATGTCAGATTGGCGGCAATGATGTAGAACAATGGCCTCCAAGCCCATTTGCCAATTTTGTCGCCGCCGTTGGTTTCAACCGTGAGTGCTTTGAAAACCACCACAGCGCCAATGATGGCCAAAATCACGCCCAGCATGCGCGGGAAATAGCCAGGGCCCATGCGCGCGCCCCCTCCCATGCTGTAGCTGTAAGCCCCCACGGCAAACAAGCCGCCAACAATCAGGAACATAAGCCCCGAGAAAAAGTCTTTTTGACTCTTGATATTCACAATGCACTCTCCAGTAGTTATTCGGATGGGCAATTCTGACACAGGCTTACGTATACGCGCTATGTGGGTATCACCTAGCGGGGTGGCGGATTGGTTGTTTTGAGGTCTTCATTGCGGGGTTAACCCTTGGCATGGTTGTTTGGTTCGCTCTGGGCTTGTTGAGGGGCTTATTTTTCCGTTTGCCCTGAGCTTGTAAAAGGGTTTAGCTTCCCGTTCGCCCTGAGCTTGTCGAAGGGTTCTTACACACCAAGGCTTTTGGGGGCGCGTGCAGTGGGTGGCCTGATTTTTACTCCGCTCCATTTCGCTCTGGCTGCGATTTGTTCGGTCTGTGGACTGCGCAAGAAAGTCGCTTGGTTTGTGGGCTGCCGTTTGTACATCGCGAAAACCGCTGCGAAAAATCAGGCCACCCACTGCACGCTTGGGATGCTTGGTTTACTTGGTGGTGGGATTCTTTCGCTCGAAGTCAATTGCTGCGGGGGAGGGCTTAGTTTTTTTCAACCCAGCGCACGTTCGGTAAATCTTTAAAGTGCGCATCGCAGGTCAACAGCTGCGCGCCTGCCAGCAAGGCGCTGGCGTAGACAATGGCATCCGCCATGGCGAGTTTGTGTGCGCGGTGCAGCTCGGCCGCGCGCAGAGCAGTGGCGGTATCCAGCGGCCAGATTTGGCATTTTTGGGTGTACGCAATGACTATATCAGCCTCATCTTCACCACGCTCGCGCACCAGCCATTTCGAGAGCTCCAGCTGCACCATGGTGGGCACCACGCAGCGCTCACGCGGCGGCATCAGCGCCGCTAGTTGCTGGCGCAGCGGCCCATCGACCAGCCACTCAATCCAAGCGGAAGTGTCCACCACCCACAGCGTGGTCGCGCCTTGGGTTGCTTTGCTTTGCGCTGCCATCGCTTAAAACCGCTCGCTGCGGTCACGCACGCTATGCGTCTGTGCGCCGCGTGCAATCCCCACCAACGCATCCAGCTCGGCCACTGGCATCACCAACACCCCGCGCCCCTTAGGCAAAAATGCAAACTCCTGCCCCGCCCGCCATTGGTTGCGCTCGCGCACGGCTTTGGGGATGGAAATTTGGAACTTGGAAGACAGGGTGGCTAAGGCGGCAGTCATTGGAAGCCTCTTTGGGTAAGTGTTTGTATTCTTACCATTTTAGCATCGATCATATTGGGTAAGATTGTGTTGGTCACCAGTGTTGTTGCGCGTCACAAGCGTGCAGCGGGTGGCCTGATTTTTACTCCGCTCTTTTTCGCTCTGACTGTGATTGGTTCGGTCTGTGGACTGCGCAAGAAAGTCGCATGGTTGCGGGGCTGCCTTGTGTACATCGCGAAAACCGCTGCGAAAAATCAGGCCACCCGCTGCACGCTTGGGCAAAGCCTTCGCACTTTTAGCCAATGGTTCGGCCAGACAGACTTTGATGGATTCGTGCATCAATGATCCGGTACAAATTAGCGTGAGCTAGCGCTAGCAGTCAGTGTCCGCATATTAAATTTCCTTGCAGATGCGTTTTATGGGACGCAATATCGTACGCTTTGTTAAACCCCACGCGTATGAGGCCAGCGCCGTGGATTACGTGCATTGTGCACGACAGCTAGGACGTGAACCAAGTCATTCTTTACTGTGTAAAAAACGCCATATGGAAACCTTGGCAATAGCGTGCGGCGTACGCCCGGAATAATTTCGGTGTACAAAAGTGGAACTTGCTCAAGGCGCTTAAGTTGAAGTTCAAAAGCCAACTCGAATTCAGAGCCAAGCCCTTGGCTTTGTTCTTCATACCAGTTGAATGCTTCGCCAATTTCGCGAACCGCTCGACCAGCAAACTTCAGGCGGTACGCCACGAGCCGCTTTTTGAATGCGCCTTGACTTGATCCCAAGAATAACCAGCCTCTGGGTCTCGCTCAAAGTCGGCCAAACGCTCTTGAAGCTCGGTTTTAAGTGCAGGCGAGACTTCGATGGCATTAGGGATCGCAGCAATGCTCTCCCAAATCACCTCAACAAGCTGAATGCGCTCTTGCACGGGAAGTTCCAAAATATCGGCAACAGAGATTTGATTCATAAAATGCAGTTTATCACGGGTGCCGTTTTGCGCTTTAGCGTAGAAGTTCAACCGCAAATGGAAATGTGCGAAGCCCGCAGGTGCTAGCGCCCGCGGTAAGTTGTGCCCAAGCGTGCAGCGGGTGGCCTGATTTTTACTCCGCTCTATTTCGCTCTGTCTGCGATTTGTTCGGTCTGTGGACTGCGCAAGAAAGTCGCTTGGTTGCGGGGCTACCTTGTGTACATCGCGAAAACCGCTGCGAAAAATCAGACCACCCGCTGCACGCTTGGGATACTTGGTGGGGGTGGAGGGATTCTTTCGCACTGAAACGATTGCCGCAGGAGGGAACATGGGTGGCTTTTCTAGTTGTATGACGCTTGTGTTTGTATTTTTAATAAAATAGTGCCAGCGTCACAGTCAGGTAGTCATAGTTTGCTATTTTAAATGAAGCAAATATGGCTGCTATTTTTCTAAATTTACGTTGGATGTGGCAACGCAAGACCTGACCCTAGCCTTCTTGACTGTGGCAACGCAAGACCTGACCCTAGCCTTCTTGACTGACCCTAGCCTTCTCTGGTTGTATGACGCTTTGATTTATACTGCATAAGAAAATATTGCCAATGTCAGCGTCATATGGTCACTATGCGCTATTTTTAATGTAGCAATTGTGGAGACCAATATTGTAAATCTACGCTGAGCGTTGCAATACAAGACTTGACCCCAACCTTCCTCACTGAGCGTTGCAATACAAGACTTGACCCCAACCTTCCTGACCCCAACCTTCCTCATGTTCTACCTGAGCACCCCAAATCCGGCTCGTCCAACAAACGGTTTAGATCATGGCTTGGTACGGCCTAACTTACACGTTAGGCCGCACCTGGAATCGACCCAAAAGCATGGGGCAAATTTGTGGCAACGTGGAGCGCCAATCCTGGCCAAATGCTGTGAGAGAAAAAGCGAAGTCTTGCTAATACATAGCAAAGGGCTAAGGTGAATACCAACTGGAACGCTACGAACGAATTGAGGTGGTAGGCGTGCAGTTGAAGGTGATACGCGCTAAATAAAATGCTGGATACAGCAATTGGTGCGACTGCAACCTGCGGCCATACGCGTTCGGCTAGCTCGAATACAGCGCCGCGAAATATAAGCTCTTCGGCAAGCGGGCCGATTAACAAAAAACCTAAAAGAGCTGGTGCCCCGCTGACGTAAGGCACCCACGCTCCTCGACTTGACGCATAGATGGCGGAGCCGATCCCCCACACTGCCAGCCAGACGAGCGAAAGTTTGAGAATTCTCGACCAAGGCGTGTCATCTCGCCACAGCGCAAATGGCCTTGCAGGGCGACACAGGACGTAGATGCTGACTGCGACTAGAGCTGCTGGAATGAAAGTGGACGCAATCCACTGTGCGTTTAACGCGTGCGCAACTGCACGATTGGACACGCGAGTACAAAACATTCAAGCCACACCAACGACGATGAGAGCAAAGGCCGGAGTTTTGATGGACTGCAAGATGGTTGGCATGTGATGCCTAACGTCCGAGGCGAGGCGCAAATTGCAGTTTGCTGCAATTTTTCGCCTCGACCGAGGGGTTAGGCAACGACATTCTCACTTGCGAGGCTTTGCCAGGTTGGGAGCTGGTGCTTCTTGCGACCGTATGCATAGTAGGCCGCCATTGAAACGCCGAACAACACGCCAGCGAAGACGACGCCGACCGAGGCAGCACTAAAGCCCATGCCTTGGGATGACCAAACGAATAGCCACATGACTGCGCCCCAGACCAGACCAAAGTAGATTCCGGTTACTGTTGCGGTACTTGCGAAGCTGGCGAAGTGAGGTGGAGGAACTTTGACCCCCATCTTCCACAACAGTGTCGTAGCTGGAGGGAGGTAGTTAGACTTTCGAATTCCGGACTTTTCGAGAATAGCCATTGCTTTTAGACGACGTGCGTTGAAGGCAGACTCGCTGGGATTGACCATGGTGTTTCTTTCATCTTAGTTGTGCGCGGAACAACGTTGAACTTGAGTTGCCTAACGAATAGCGGTTATCTGTCGAGCGACCAAACTTAAATAAACCAAGAACGCCTCCTGCGACATATAAATCTTGTTGGACTGAACCACGCGAGGTGGTTGCGGGTGAGGGGGATGAAGTTTTCAACCCGCTTCAAAACACAAATTATGCACACATTTGACCGAATTGGAAAAATAAAGTGTTGGCAGTATCGCTGACCTGCACCGTAGCGCTTGGTACAGACAGCGCGTTACCGAGAAAAATAGATCAATGTCACCGTCATATGGTCATAGTGCGCTACGTTTTATATAGTAATTGACATCCAAGGCGAGAAGGGTTTTCGGTATTAAAAACCCAAGAGCGAGCATAGCCCGAGCAGCGTATTGGCTCTCCCGTCCGACCGATTTGCGGTATGTCCGCCATGAGGGAGTTGCGGGAGAGCCAATACGCTGCTCGGGCGCGTAAAGCAAACGCGAATATAAATGTAACAGCAAATGCTCAAGACATCGGCGGCGTAGCAGTCAGAATTTCTTCAAGCGTAGTCAAACCCTCAGCCACACGCAAAGCGCCCGCCAAGCGCAGCGGCCGCATGCCGTCGCTGATGGCTTGGCGGCGCAGGGCGTCCATGCTCGGGTCTTGCGTCACCTTCGCTTTGGAGGCTTCTGATGTGGTCATCAGCTCATACAAACCCATGCGCCCCATAAAGCCCGTCATGCGGCAGTCCACGCAGCCCACGGGCTTGAAAGGTTTGTAGCCACCGTTCATTTGCCACGGCTTCACCACCTCGGCCAGCGCCTCGCGTGAGGCCGCTGCATCGGGGGCTTTGCATTGCTTGCACAGGGTGCGCACCAGCCGCTGCGCCAATACGCCCAGCACCGTGGCATTGATCAAATACGATGGCACGCCCAGCTCCATCAGGCGCGAAATGGCCGAGGGCGCGTCATTGGTGTGCAGGGTGCTAAAAACGAGGTGGCCCGTGAGCGCGGCCTGAATAGCCATCTCAGCCGTGGCCAAATCGCGTATCTCGCCCACCATGATGATGTCGGGGTCTTGGCGCATCAGGGCGCGCAGGCCCTGCGCAAAGCCAAAGTCCAGATGCGGCTGCGCCTGCGTTTGGTTAAACGACGGCTCAATCATCTCAATCGGGTCTTCAATGGTGCTGACGTTCACCTCCTCGGTGGCCACGCGCTTGAGTGTGGAATACAGCGTAGTGGTTTTGCCAGAGCCAGTGGGGCCGGTGACCAAAATGATGCCGTAGGGGCGCTTAACCAGTTCTTCCCAGCGGCCTGCATCGTGCGCGCTAAAGCCCAAGCCGTCAAGGTCTTTCACCGTGGTGTCGGGGTCAAAAATCCGCATGACCATTTTCTCGCCAAAGGCGGTGGGCAGGGTCGATAGGCGCATTTCCACCTCGTCGCCGCGCGGGTTGCGGGTTTTGATGCGGCCGTCTTGCGGGCGGCGCTTTTCCACTACGTCCATGCGGCCAAGTAGCTTGATGCGCGCCGTCATGGCGGTGTGCACGCCCATGGGCAATTGGTACACAGGGTGCAGCACACCGTCGATGCGAAAGCGAATCACGCCTTGCTCGCGGCGCGGCTCTAAATGGATGTCGCTGGCGCGCTGGTCAAAGGCATACTGCCACAGCCAATCCACCACTTGCACCACGCCTTGGTCGTTGGCATCCAGCGCCTTGCTGCTTTTACCCAGCTCGACCAACTGCTCAAAGCTGGCTCCACTGGCACCGCCGCCTGCCTTTTGCGCATTGCGCACCGATTTGGCCAGTGCAAAAAACTCAGCCGTGTAGCGTGCAATCTCCAGCGGGTTGGCCACCACCATGCGCACGCTGCGCCGCGACTGGCGCTCCACCTCGCCAATCCAGTCGGTCACAAAAGGCTGCGATGTGGCCACCACCACCTCGCTGCTGGTGGCCTGCACGGGTAGTATCTTGTGCCGCTCGGCATAAATGGCGCTCATGGTGTCGGCCACCTTGCCCACGTCCACCTTGAGCGGGTCAATGCGCAAATACTCCAGCTGGGCGCGCTGGGCCAAATACTGCGTGAGGGTTTCAATGTCTAGCGGCTTGCCATCACGCTGGCGCACCATGGCCACGCTGGCTAGGCGCACCAGCGCAGGCTGGCTGCTCTCGGCTTGGGAGCAGCGCGCGTTGGTGCGCTGCGCTTCTTCAGCGCTGATGATGCCGTCTTGCGTGAGCCAATCCAACAGGCGACGCCAGTCGACTAGGCCAACAAAAGGGATGGATTTGGGGGGAACAGCTTTGGGCGGTGTCATGGGTATGGATTATGTGCTTTTCTCAATACGGTTCGTTCAAAGTCATTGAAACGGCTTGTTTTTACGCGCCTGATTTCGCCTTTGCTCTGTCGCGCCCGAGCAGCGTTTTGGCTATCCCGACGCGCCCTCATGCGGTGGGTACACCGAAATCGGTCTATCGGGATAGCCAAAACGCTGATCGGGCTATGCTCGCATCGAGGTTTTAATACCGAAAGCACGTAACTCTTAGAACGCTTCACACTATATAAAACGCAGCAAACTATGACGATATGATGCTGACATTGTCACTATTTTTCTTGAAAACTACAATTCTGAGTGCGAAACAGCGCGCGGCAAGCTTTCGACTTGCAGGCAAAGCAGTTTTCAGGCCACAGTCAACCAATTTTGACCCAAAGCAGAGCAGTTTTAACCCACTCTAAGCCAACCACCGTCCCCTGCGGCTAAGCGAGCGCTGTGCCCATGCGCAAACAATCAGGGCGCTGGGCTGGTTTTTTTGAGCAAATGGGGGACAAGAAGCGGGCTCTGTCTGAGGGCTTTAGCCCGAGTTAGGCCGCTTCCCCCCGTTTGCTCGAAAAAACCAGCTCCCCGCGAAGCGGGCCAGCGACCGTTTGCGCGTTGGCACAGCGCTCGCTTAGCCGCAGCGTGACCAAGCTGGAAAGGAACGCAGACCCAGCCAGCGCTCGCTTAGCCGCAGCACGACCAAGCTGGAAAGAAACAACGCGCCTAGCCGCAGCGTGACCAAGCTAAACCAGCGGCTTAAACACCCGCAGCCATTTCATTGCAGGTAAATCGTAAGCCGCCTCAATCGCCTCTGCCTGCTGCATCAGCGCGTTGCGCGGGGGGCGGCTGGGGCTGCGCTGGGCCAGCACGATGGCATTGCCCTCTCGGGTGGGTTTGAATGCCCACACGGCATCTGTGCCAAAAGCTTGCGATATTTTCTTCACACTGGCTTCGTAGCTGGCGTAGCGGCCAAACAGGTTCACCGCCATCGCGCCGCGCTCGCTGAGCAGGGTGCGGCAGTGGCCATAAAACGCGGCGCTGTCTAGCACGGGCGCGGCGGCTTGATCGTCGTACAAGTCCACATGTAGCGCATCGAACGTGCCTGCGTATTCAGGTTTTTGGATTTCAAGCCCCGCATCGGCCAGCACCACGCGCAGGCGCGCGTCGTCGGGCGGGAGCTTGAAATGCGTGCGGCAAGCGGCAATCACCTGTGGATTGAGCTCCACCGTAGTGGCGCTGGCTTTGAGTGTTTTGTAGCAAAACTTGGTGGCCGTGGCTGCGCCTAAGCCCAGATGCATGGTCTGCATGGTTTTTACCTGCGCCAAGTCCACAAACAGCAGCCAAGCCATCATGCGCTGCACGTATTCCAGCTCAATTTCAAAGGGTTTTTTAATCGTCATGCTGCCCTGAATCCACGGCGAATCTAGGTGCAAAAAGCGCACGCCGTCTTGCTCGGAAATATTCACCGGCGGAAGGTTTAGGGATTTACGGGTGGTCATACAAGGTTAAAATTGAAGGGCTTAGGTGAATTGTCAATACTCATATTTTTATAGCGAAGTATAACCATATGACGCTGACATCTTGTGTTTTTTATTAAAATTTTGGTTTTAAAGGGCTTTGTATGGACACACAGGCGATTTGGACTTTTATCAGCACCCAAGGCTTGGACTTTGGCCTCAAAATTCTGGGCGCACTGGCCGCGTGGGTGCTGGGGCGCTGGGTTATTGGCTGGGTGGTGCGCCTGCTGGCCGCTGGCTTTAAGCGTGGCGGCAAGATTGACCTCACGCTGGCCAATTACCTCACGTCCATCATTTCGGTGCTGCTCAATATTGTCTTGGTATTGGCTATATTGGACATGTTTGGCGTGAAAACCACCTCATTTGCCGCGCTGCTGGCGGGCGCGGGCTTGGCCATTGGCACTGCCTGGGGTGGGCTGCTCACGCATTTTGCGGCAGGCGTGTTCATGCAGGTGCTGAGGCCATACAAAGTGGGCGATGTGGTGCAGGCTGGCGGCATCACGGGTGTGGTCAAGGAGCTGGGCTTGTTTGGCACCACCATCGTCACGGGGGACAATGTGCAAACCATCATTGGCAACAACAAGGTGTTCTCTGACACCATCCATAATTATTCAGCCCTGCCCTCGCGCAGGGTTGATTGCTGCGCCAAGCTGGCCCACAGTGTAGATGCATTGGCCGCTATAGAGCGCTTGCGCAAAGCAGTGCTTGCTATACCCAATGTAGTGGCATCGCCAGCTCCCGAGATCGAAATTTTGGAATTCACCGCCGAAGGCCCGCTGCTGGCGGTGCGCCCCTATGCGCATGCCGACCATTACTGGCAGGTGTATTTTGATGTGAACAAAGCGGTAGCTGCTACATTTGGTGCAGCAGGTTATCCTGCACCAGAGCGGCCTACGGTGGTGCGGCAAGCACCAGCTAGTACAGCTAGTACAGCTAGTACAGCTAGCTCAACTTGAGTGTTAGCGCAAGCATTTGCAGACTTATTTTAAGCCGCTGTGGGCGGTGGTGTGGCCGCACTCTGCTTTACCACCTCGCGCGCGCGCAGGGCAAGGCTGCCGCTTCGGTGGGCAGCTAGTAAGCGTGCGCTGAGGATGGATGCGGTTCGCTGGCCAGCAGATTGCATGCTGTCAAGAGTTTTGACCGAGCGGGAATAAGGGGTTTGGGATTTAGGCATGTTTAGATTTTGGGTGTAGCGCGATCATGGCACGAAAAAGGGGGGTGTGCTGAAAATGCTTGTCCGCAAGCGAATGCATGGGTCGTCATTTCTGCAAAAGCGCAGCTAATTTGGGCAAAGCCCCCAACGCATTGGCTGTTGTAGCCGCTGCAATACCACGCAGCGGGCACTGCCGCAAATCGGCCAGCACCTGTGCAATGCGTGGCAGCTGTACGGGGGAGTTGATGCCTTGGGGCAAGCCGCTTGCCCGCTGCTCGGCCGTGGCGTAGAGCCAATGCGGGGGAATGTCGGGCGCGTCGGTTTCTAAAACAAGCGCGTCTAATGGCAGGCTGCGGGCCAAGTGGCGCAGCTGCAGGGCGCGCTCATAAGTCATGGCTCCGCCAAATCCCAGCTTGAATCCGCGCTCTATAAACTGCAGCGCCTGCTGCTGGGAGCCATTGAATGCATGGGCAATGCCGCCTTGCACTTTGATGTCGCGCAGGCCTTTTAAAAGCTGGTCGGCACTGCGCCGCACGTGCAGGATGACGGGGAGATGGTGCTTGGCTGCCAGCTTGAGCTGGGCTCTGTAAAACTGCGTTTGTTTCTCGCGCATGGGGGGTGTACACAGCGCTGGGATGAAAAAGTCTAGGCCGATTTCGCCCACAGCCACTAAGCGAGGGTCGCTGTGGTGCAGTGTTAACGCAGCGTCCAGCACGTCTAAATCCGCTGCATTTGCTTGTGGCACATAGAGCGGGTGAATGCCCAGTGCGTAGCTGTCGCACAGCTGGTGTGCCAGCAGGCGCACGGTGTCAAAATTATTCACCTGCACCGCTGGAATCACACAATGCGCTACGCCTTTAATAGCGGCATATGACCGCATGTCGCTGACATCAGGCAAAAACTCTGCTGCATCTAGGTGGGCGTGGGTGTCAATCCACATGGTGGCAACTTAGAAGATGTGGTTATACACAATTGAGCCTTGGTGCGTGGCCACTTGGTCATACAAGCGCCGCGCTGCTGCGTTGTTATCGCGCGTTTGCCAATACACGCGTGGGCAGTCGGCGGCCTTGGCCACCCCATACACCTCCTCTATGAGTGCCTTGCCCACGCCTTGGCCGCGCGCCTGTGGCACGGTAAACAAATCGGCCAAATAGCACACCGGATTGACAGCGATCATGCTGCGGTGGAACATGTAATGCACCAGTCCCAGCATCTGCTCACCACGCACCGCCACCAGTGCATGCACAGGCTCATAGGCATCAAAAAACCGCGCCCATGTGGTCTGCGTCACCGCCTCTGGCAGAGCAGTTGCACCCACCCGCTCGTAGTGCGCGTTGTAGCCGTCCCACAGCGGCTTCCACGCGGCGTAGTCGGCGCGTTCGATGGGGCGAATATCGGTGTGTAGGCTCATGGTGAAATAGTGCGGAAGAAAACCGTACTATACGGCAGTTCAAGTCGATTAAATATAAGCTAAATTATAAACAAATTAGTTTATAATTACTTGATGAAATACAGTGAATTTCGACGCTGGCTTGCACGCCAAGGGGCAGTTTTCGTGGCGGCCAAAGGTAGCCACTTTCGTGTCTACCTCCACGGTCGCCAATCTGTTTTTCCTGATCATGGAGCCAAAGAAATAGGTGCAGGTTTGGTGCAAAAAATAAAACGTGATTTAGGTATTAAATAAGGATAAGGAAATCGCCATGCTAAGTTACCCCATTAAAACCAAACGTGACTCCAATGGCAGCTATTTGGTTACTTTTGTGGATATTCCAGAGGCTGCCACCGCCTGTGAAACGGCTGAGCAAGTACAGCATGAGGCGCTTGACGCTTTGGAAAGCGCTTTGGGCTTTTATTTTGAAGACGGTCGCGCCGTACCGATGCCTTCTGCCCCTAAGCGAGGGCAGGGCTTAGTCACCTTGCCCGCAAGCGTATCTGCTAAAGTTTTTTTAATCAACGAGATGCTGGCGCAAAAAGTGCGTCCTGCCGATTTGGCACGCAAACTCGCTACCACCCCCCAGGCCGTTAATCGCATGACGGATCTGCGCCACGCCACCAAAATCGACCAACTGGGGTTAGCCTTTGCCGCTTTAGGCCGGCGATTGGATTTTCGAGTGGTTGCAGCTTAAGGCGGTTGCAGTTTCCCGCCCGCCAAATACAACACCCTGTCGCATTTAGCCGCCAAGCTTTGGTCGTGTGTGACCACAATGAAGGCGGTGCCCAATGTTTTAGCCATAGACAGCATCAGCTCAAACACGCCGTCGGCGGTGCTGCGGTCTAGGTTGCCAGTGGGCTCGTCGGCCAGTACGCAAGCGGGCTGGGTGACCAGGGCGCGGGCTATGGCCACGCGCTGGCGCTCACCGCCTGATAGCTCGGCAGGGCGGTGCTGGATGCGCGCTTGCAAACCTACTGATGCTAGCGTTTGCGTAGCGGCTAATGATGACTGGGCAGCGACATTGCGGCGAATCCACAGTGGCATGGCGACATTGTCGAGCGCGCTAAATTCGGGCAGCAGGTGGTGAAACTGGTAGACAAAGCCCAGCTTGGCGTTGCGCAATTGGCCTTGTTCGGCGGGCGACAGCGCAGCCATGCTTTGGCCTGCAACTTGCACCTGCCCTGAGGTGGGTGCATCCAGCCCGCCCAGCAAATGAAGCAGCGTGCTTTTGCCTGAGCCTGATGTGCCGACAATGGCCAGCGTTTCGCCCGCAAACACATCCAAATCCACGCCGTTGAGCACCGACACGTCTAAGCGGCCTTCGGTGAAGCGCTTGACCAAGCCGCGCGCGCTGATGATGGGGCTACTCATAGCGCAGCGCCTCCGCCGGATTAACGCGGCTAGCCCGCCAGCTCGGGTACAGCGTGGCCACAAAGGCCAGCACCAGTGAAATAATTGCAACGGGCATGATGTCGGCGCGCAGTGGCTCGCTGGGCATGCGGCTGATCAGGTAAATATCACGTGGCAAAAAGCTGGTGCGCAGGGCTGATTCCAGCGCTGGCACGATCACATCAATATTAAAAGCCACCAAGAGCCCCAGCCCCAGCCCCAAGAATGTGCCAATCACGCCCACCAGCGCACCCTGCACCACAAAGATGCCCATGATGCTGCGTGGGCTAGCACCCAGCGTGCGCAAAATCGCAATGTCAGCGCGTTTGTCTTGCACCGTCATCACCAGCGTGCTCACAAGGTTAAATGCCGCCACCGCCACAATAAGCGTGAGAATGATGAACATCATGCGCTTTTCAAGCTGCACAGCCGCAAACCAGGTGCGGTTTTGCCGCGTCCAGTCGCGCACCAAGACGCCGCCCGACAGGCTGGTGGTGAGCGCTTGGCCCACCTCGCGGGCACGGTGCAGGTCTTTGAGTTTCAGGCGCACGCCGGTTGCGCCCTCTAGCCTAAAAATTTTGGCTGCATCGTCCATATGCAGCATAGCCAGCGCCACGTCGTATTCAAAATGCCCTGAATCAAATAGGCCCACTACGGTGAGCTGCTTCATGCGCGGCACCACGCCTGCTGGGGTGATTTGCCCGCTGGGCGCTACCAAGGTCACTTTGTCGCCCTCACGCACGCCCAAGCTGCGCGCCAGTTCGCCGCCCAGCACAATGCCAAATTCACCCGCTATCAGGCGTTTGAATGCGCCATCTTTGAGGCTCTGGCCCAGCTCGGTCACGCTGGGCTCGAGCGCCGGGTCTATGCCCCGCACTATCACGCCTTTAATGTCTTCCCCACGCGCCAGCAGTGCTTGGGTAGCTATGAAAGGCGCAGCGCCTAGCACCTCGGGGTGCTGGCGCACTTCGGCCAAAGTTTTGGCCGGATCAAGTAAGGCCGCGCCGCCCGGCGCAAACACTTCAATATGCGAGACCACGCCCAGCATGCGGTCGCGCACCTCTTTTTGAAAACCGTTCATCACGCTCAGCACAATGATCAGCGCCGCCACGCCCAGCGCAATGCCCAGCATCGATACGCCAGCAATGAATGAAATAAAGCCGTTGCGCTTAGTGGCGCGGCCCGCGCGGGTGTAGCGCCAGCCAACAACGAGTTCGTAGGGGAGGTGGGGTAGGAGGGACACGTTAATTATTGGATAGGGAATGCGGTGATTGTGGCATGGCGAGCCGAAGCATCAGTGGTAATCGCTTTCGGCTGACTGCGTACAGCAACAACCAAAATGGTGCTTTCACTTTGAATTTCAAAAAGCGCCACATAACCAGTTGCGCCAAAGCTGATCAAAAGCTCTTGCCACTGTGGGCCTAAAGTGCCGCCATCTGCTTTGCGACAGATGTAAGGGTGGCGTTGCAAGGTTTCAAAAGCAGACAAAATCGTGTCTAGCGCACGGTCGACCAAGGCGGCATCGGTTTCTAAATAAAACCCATGTAAACGCTCTAAATCTTCTTTTGCGGTTTCAGAAAACGTAATCTCATAATGTTGCATGGATGCCTATGCAAGCTTTGAGGCTGAATGGTTAGCAGGCTTGACGGTTCGTAAATCATGCATCACCTCGCCCAATGAATAGGTACGCATAGCACCCGCTTTTACAAGCGCCGCGCTCTGCACGCCACGCGCTAAAAATTCGTTTTGACTTTGGCGGTATTGCACCCGCTGCGCGATGCTGGCTTCGATGAATGTAGACAGGCTCTCGCCTTGCAACAAAACAGATTCAGCCATGCTGGTTACGCCATTTCCACATCAGTTTGCAAAAAATCATTGCCTTTGTACAGCAGTGGCAAACCCCGTGATTTGGCGGTGGCGTAGCTAAACAGGTCACCAAAGTTCAGTTGCGCAGGGTGACCATTGCCTTTGCCGTAGCGCTTGGCGGCGTCGTAGGCGATGTCAGTTTCCACCATGCTGGGCGCTGCGGTGGCAAACATGGGGCGCTCAAGCAATTGAGCCAGCACTTGGATTCCCGCTTCGCCTTTGCGCCCCCAAACTACTAAGCGCGCTTCCAATACCGTAGCACTGCAAACCCAAACGCAATCGTATTCCACTAGTTTGCGTGCAAATACGCTGGCTTCAGGCTCGCCCAGCACCATGGCTATCAAGGCGGATGTGTCAATCACGCATGCCTTCATACTGGCAAACCTTGGGCATCCCACTCTAAGAGATCTACAGGCACAGCGCGATCAGGAATCTGCTGCGCCCTGCTCAATACAGCTTCAATAGCGGCCAACTCCTTGGCTTTAGCTGCCTCTGGCGTGCCTGCTGTAGGCTTGTATTGCGCAGTGAGTAGATCCACCGCGCGGTCTACCACGGCTGTTTTGCCAAGTTGCAGGGTTTGGGCGAGCCATTCGATTTTTTGTACCAATTGCGGATTGGCGATTTGCACAGCATAGGACATAGCGTTACTCCGTGGAATCAATATTGATTAAATTATAGTCAATTTGACGTGATCTGTGCATTTATATCCCCCAAATATGGGATGTTCAGGTCGCCACACTTACGTTAGCATACGCTTTGCAAAGTAGCGCAATTGGCGTACTCCAGCACGCTTACAAAACTTTTTAACCCAAGGAAGGATAGCCTCATGGCTTCTACAGAATTGAGCACAGGTCTTGACGGACTACTGCGCAATACCATCAAAAAAACGGTGCTTACTGCATTAATAGCCACCTGCGTTGCCCTCACCGCCTGTGGTGGGGGGGGGGGGGGGCACTAGCGCCCCAGTAAGCGGCGGTTTCACAGGCACAGACAGCTTTGGCAACTCGGTTAGCAGTAGCGACGGCTCAGGTGGCGGTTTCGGCGCAGGCGACTCGGGCGCTGACGGCACTTCGGGAGAAGGCAAGCCTTTTCCCAACGCGGCCATCAAGTTGACTGATTTAACAGACAAATCTGTTACTGTGCAAACCGATGCCACAGGCTACTACCGCGCCAAGATTACCGGATTTACCGCCCCCATAATCGCCAGCGCCACGCTGGGCAGCAAAACTTACTACAGCTTTACCACCGTCGAGCCTAAGGCCAATGGCTTTATCACCATCAACATCACGGGGCTCACTGACAAAATAGCCTCTGATGTAGCGTTGGCTGCAGGCCTAGGCCTGACAAGTTCAGCGTCGATTACCTCTGACATTGTCAGCTACAGCGCACAAGCCATTTCTAAAGCACTTGCTGATTTGCGTACTACGCTTGCTAGTGAGCTTGTAGCCAAAGGGCTGGACAAGGCCACGTTTGACCCTCTGACCATGCCATTCAAAGCCGATGGCAAAGGTGTGGGCTACGATGGAGTGTTAGACACTACACTGGTAACCAAAACTGGATCGGGTGCGACGCAGATCACGCAAAATGGGCAAGCGCCTTCAGTTGGTATTGATACTTCTGGCGTTGCAGTATTTATCAGTGAACTCAATCGCTATCTTGCATCGCCAGCATTGCGACAAAACGCTGGTTTTGCTGATTTAATTACCAACGACTATCGTGATGGGAGCGATACTAAAACTACTTTTTTAGCTAGACTTCGTAGCGATACCAATAGTTACAGCATTCAAAGTCCTTCGGCTCGAAATTGCGGATTGTATTTTGGCAGCACTGTCAATGGTGGTTGCGGTAGTTTTAACGGAATAATGGTTCCGTCGAGTCTTGCCGTTGCCAAACTTCAAATATCTGATAACCAGCTCGACTTCACCGCAGGCGTTTGGCGACTTATCGGCAACCAAAATCCTTCGACTAGCAGTTTCAGTATCGTCGCTGCAACTCCTTTAGCTACGCCCACTATCAACTTCACCGCGTCTGGAAGCCCAACCATTACCCTCACATTTGCAGAGGATATGAATGCTTTTTACGGTACTACCGGTGCTTATAACCCCGCTAGCAGCACGTGGCCGACATTACGAACATTTCGAATCGTATTTAACTCTTATGTCTCCGGCGGAACAATTACTTTTCAGAAAGCCAGTTTTTCATCTACTACTGGCAAAAAAATGGCAAACGATATCACCTATACATTTCCATAATGCTATTAATTAGTGAGTATACTATGACCATATGACAATGACGTTAATCTGAAAAACTTTCAAAAGGCAGATCGTGCGCCTTTTAAGCGAGCCGCTGCTGGTGAGGAATGCTAGTCTCGTGCTAATGCACGCTTTGCGCTGCTGGAAAGACCTTGAGCCGAGCATCCGCCTGCGCAAGTGCCAAAAAGTCGCGGTCATTGTGTACCACCACGGCATCGTTTTCTAGCGCTATTTGGGCAATTATGCAGTCGCTGGGTTTGCGCACGGTGAGTCCGCGTTGTCTGGCGCGTCGGTACAGTTGGGCGGCGGCTTCGTAGGTTAACCAATCGTCATGCGCCAGCAGCAGCTCTTGGGCGCTGAGCACTTGCTTGACGGCTGCAAACTGCTGCTCGCTGCGCACGCCTTGCAGCACTTCGGTGTAAATCAGTTGCGTGATCGCAATGGTCTGCGAGTTGGCCTGAGTTTTTAGCCACTGCACGGTGGGCGTTGGCGCGCCGCGCAGCCAGTCTATCCAGACAGACGAGTCAACTAACAGCATCGGGCAGCGCTCAGGCTATTTCTACGCGGTGATCGTGCTGTGCATCGGCTACGCCAAAGGGCGCTTTGGGGTCGTAATCTGGCGCAATACCGCCCGCTGCATACAAACCCATGATCGACGGCCGCTTGGCGCGCTGAAGCATCTCGCGCAGCGCACGGTCCACCAGCTCGCGCTTGCTGCGCGCGCCTGTGAGCGCCATGGCTTCTTGGGCTAGGGAGTTGTCGATGTTGATATTGGTGAGCATGTCGAGATTGTACATGCGCTGTACATATCTTGCGATTACTAGGCGATTGTTTGATGTCAACGCAAGCGTGTAAAAAGGAGGGAAATGCTAGATTTGTATTAAAATATCCATACGATATTCCTACATTACCCATACAAAATCGATGCCCATTATGAATCATGCTGCTACCATCCAATTTCGCGTGAGCACGAATACTAAGGATAAATCCTTTGATGTGTTCAAAAAGCACGGTTTGACGCTCACGGACGGGCTACGGATTTATCTTGAACGTGTGGCTTCCCTAGGCGAAATTCCGTTTTCGTTGAATATCCCCAATACCCAAACTCAGAAAGCGCTCTCCGAGAGCCAAGCGGGGGTAGGGCTAAGCCACTTTAGTTCGGCTGATGGCATGTTTGCCCATTTGGACGGATTGATCAAGTAGCATGCTGGTGCAAACCACCTCGCGCCAGTTTGAGCGCGACTACGTCAAGCAATTTAAGCGTCACAAGGACCTGAACAAAATCAAACTGGTGATGCGTTTGATTGTGGAGGAAAAACCTCTAGAGAGAAAGCACCGAGACCATCCGTTGACTGGCAATTGGGCTGCTTACCGCGATTGCCATATTGAGCCAGACTGGCTGTTGATTTACAAAATTGACCAAAATAGTGTTTTGTTTGAACGCACGGGAACGCATGCGGATTTGTTCGGCTAGTTGCTTGACAATCAAGCCATGCACCTATTGATTCCCTTTGCCAGCCACGACGACGAACAGGCGCGTGCGCTGCTGCCCACACTGCAATTGCCACACCTGAGCGCTTTGATGGGGCGGCTGGCTGCAGGGGCTATGGATGCGGGCACGGCAGAGTCTAAAACCCCGCCGCACGAGCGGGTGCTGGCGCGGCTGCTGGGCTGGAGTGCTGGACATGCAGTGCCAGACGGCTGCGCGCCTTGGGCGGCTTATGTGTGTTTTATGCAGGGCAAAGCACCGGACGGCAAGGCCTGGGCCGAGTTCACGCCGTGTTTTTGGGATGTGCGCACGGCGCATATTCAAATGGCTGCGCCTGAGGATTTGCAGCTGTCGCAAGGCGAGTCGCAAGCGATCTTAGCGGCCATGCAGCCATACTTCATGGAAGACCGCATCACCGTGGAATACGACAGCCCCACCCGCTGGTGGGCCAGCAGCCCATTGTTTGAAGGCTTGGCCACCGCCAGCCTAGACCGGGTGGTGGGCGGCAACACCAACGACTGGATGCCAGAGGCCGATGCCGCCAAGCCGCTGCGCCGTCTGCAAAACGAGATGCAAATGCTGCTGTATACCCACCCCGTGAACGAGGCGCGGATTGCGCGGGGCGCGCTGCCAGTGAACTCGCTGTGGATCAGTGGCACGGGGGTTTTGCAAGAGATGCCAAAAGCCAGCGATGTGCGCGTGCTGCGCGATTTAGCCGCCCCTGCACTGCGGGCAGATTGGGCAGCATGGGGCACCGCTTGGGAGCAACTCGATGCCAGCGCATGCAAAGAGGCATTGGCCGCTTTAGACAATAAAAAAGCAGTACAACTCACACTATGTGGCACAAGCCATGCGCAAAGCTACGGGCACTCTACCAAACCTTTAATAACCCAGTTTTTAAGAAAATTCAGCCCAATGTCAGCATCAAATGGTCTTGCATCACTATGAAAATAATAGCTCGTGATATTCCCCCCCGTGCCGCTTGGGCGCTGGAGCAGGCGGGTGTGCACCCGCTTTTGGCTAGGCTGTATGCAGCCCGCGGCCTGAGCAAAAAAGACGAATTGGACGATGGCTTGGCCAAGCTTTTGCCCCCCAGCAGCATGAAGGGCTGCACAGAAGCGGCGGTGCTGCTGGCCGATGCCATAGCCGCCAATAAAAAACTCTGCATTGTGGCCGACTACGACTGCGATGGCGCGACCGCCTGCGCCGTAGGCATGCGAGGCCTCACGCTCTTGGGCGCAAAAAACGTGGCCTATATCGTGCCCGACCGCGTGGTCGATGGCTATGGCCTTACTGCAAAAATCAGCGAGCGCGTCAAGGCCACAGGCGCTGACGTGTTGATCACTGTCGATAACGGCATTGCCAGTGTAGAAGGCGTGGCGCGTGCCAAAGCGCTTGGGCTGCAAGTGCTGGTGACCGACCACCACCTGCCCGGCGACACCCTTCCGCAAGCGGATGTGATTGTGAACCCCAACCAACCTGGCTGCACCTTTGAAAGCAAAAGTATGGCGGGCGTGGGCGTGATGTTTTATGTGCTGCTGGCCTTGCGCAGCGAGCTGCGCGCGCGCGGTGTGTACGCGGCGGCCCCCGATGCTGGCCGCGCCAGCCATGCAATGGCGCAGGCCGTTGTCAACATGCCCGTCTTGCCTGCGCAACCCAAGCTCGACACCCTGCTGCCCATCGTGGCGCTGGGCACGGTGGCCGATGTGGTCAAGCTCGATGGCAACAACCGCCGCTTGGTGGCGCAAGGCATCAAGCGCATGAAGGCCACTGCTTTTCCTGTGGGCATAGCCAGCCTATTTGCGGCTGCTGGCCGCAGGCGCGAGCTGGCCAACACCTTTGATTTAGGCTTTGCACTGGGTCCGCGCATCAATGCCGCAGGCCGCCTGAGCGACATGACCTTGGGCATAGAATGCCTGACCACCGACGACTCCGCGCGTGCCGACGAACTGGCTAAAAAGCTCGACGGCATCAACCGCGAGCGGCGTGACATTGAGTCTGGCATGCGCGAGCAGGCCGAGCAGGCCGCCGCTGGCATGTTTGACGAATCCGAAGAGCCGCCCAGCGCCGTGGCGATTTTTGACCCCGATTTTCACGAAGGCGTGGTGGGTATTGTGGCCTCGCGCATCAAAGACAAATTGCACCGCCCCACCTTCGTGTTTGCGCCCAGCGGCGCAGAGGGCCAAGAGCATTTGCTCAAGGGCTCGGGCCGCTCCATTCCCGGCTTTCATCTGCGTGACGCTTTGGACTGGATTGCTAAAAAGCACCCCGGCGTGCTGCTGCGCTTTGGTGGCCACGCCATGGCGGCGGGTTGCACCATAGAGGAGGAGCACTTTGACACCTTTGAAGCAGCCTTGCAAGAAGTGGCCGCAGCGTGGATTGACCGCGCCACCCTAGAGCGTAAGCTGGCCACCGACGGCCCGTTGCCCGCCGAATACCGCCGCGCCGACATGGCTGACAGTTTGAATGCTGCGGTCTGGGGCCAAGGCTTTGCCGCGCCCGTGTTCAGCGAAGAGGTGGAGGTGCTCAGCCAGCGCATCGTAGGCGAGAAGCACCTAGGCCTCAAACTCAAGCACCAGGGCCAGCCCGTAGACGGCATTTGGTTTGGCCGCACCGAGCCGCTGCCTGCCAAGGTGCTGATGGCTTTTCGCCTAGAGGCCGATGAATGGCAGGGTGTGCGCAAAGTGAAGTTTTTTGTGGAAGGCATTGCGGGCTAAAATCCAATGGTTTTTTCGCCAATGTCAGCATCAAATGGTCATATGCCGCTATTTAATGCATAGCGTCTGCACGGCAAAGCTAGGCTCTCAGCTGTGCCACCCGTGCGCGCAGGGCGCGTATGCCCGCATCTAACTGTGAGGCGGCGCGCATGATCAAACCCAGCACTTCGTCGGTGCGGCCGCGCAAAGCAATGGTTTCTATATCGGCACAGGTCTGCGCCACTTGCGCCACGCCAAGGCTGGCGCCCAGGCCTTTGAGTTGGTGGGCAAGGCGCGCCAATTCTTCGGTGTCAGGGGCGGCCAGCGTGGCTTGCATTTTGCGCAGCAGATCACCCGCATTGGTTTGAAAAGACTCGGTCAACTCAGACAGAAATTCGCCGCTAGGATCCACCTCCAAGAGCGGGTCAACGCGCGCAGCATCGAGCAGCTGCACTGCGGCGCTGCCTTGGGCGGCAATCGATTGGGCCGCTGCATCAGGGCTAGCGGGCAGGCGCAAGCTGGTTGCCAGTGCGTCGGCCAATGCCGCCACGGTGATTGGTTTGGTGACGTAATGGTGCATGCCCGCAGCAAAGGCGCGCTCCATGTCGCTTTGCAAGGCATTGGCACTCATGCCTATGATGCGCGGCATCTGTGCCAAGCGCTTGTCGGCATGCATGGCCACCATGCGCTGCGTCGCCTCAAGGCCGTCCATGCGCGGCATTTGGATGTCCATCAGCACGACATCGTAGGGCTGCCTCATCAAGGCCTGTAGCGCTTCTAAGCCGTCAGCCGCCACGTCAGCGCGGTAGCCAAAACCACCGAGCAATCGCAGCGCCACTTTGGTATTGATCTCGTTGTCTTCCACCAGCAGCAGGCGTAGCGGGTGGCGCAGCGCCATCTCGGGGTCAAAGCCCGCAGGCTTGAACACGCGGCTTGGCGTTACTGGGCGCTGGCTGGCGGCTTGCATGAGTGCGTCAAACAAGGCCGACTGGCGGGCAGGTTTGACCAAGGTGCTGGAGAACAAGGCCATGTCCAGTGAAGGCGCGATTTGCACCGAAGACAGCAGCACCAGCTGCAGCTGCGGCGCATGCAAGCGCGCTTTTTGTAAAAACTGCAAACCGTCGATATTGGGCATGTGCATATCGGTGATGCACAGGTCAAACTCCTGCCCAGAGGCCAAGCATTCCAGTGCCAGCTCAGGGCTAGGAAAGGCCTCACACAGCATGCCCCAGCGCTGGGTTTGCAGGGTCAAAATACGCAGATTTGTGGCATTGTCATCTACTAACAAAACACGCCTGCCTTGCAAATTGCTGCTGTCTAAAACCACGGAATCAATAGCAGCAGGTGCAATTTCAGAGCGCAATGTGAAGGCAAAACGTGCGCCTTGGCCTTCTTCGCTTTCTACCCAAATGCGCCCTCCCATGGCTTCCACCAAACGCTTGCAAATGGCAAGGCCTAGTCCTGTGCCGCCAAACTTGCGTGAGGTGCTGGCATCCACTTGAGAAAAAGGCAAAAACAAGCGCTGCAACTTGTCTTTGGCAATGCCAATGCCAGAATCGGTCACTGAAATTTCCAATGCGATTGGTGCTGTGCTCAGGGCATCGCCCTTGGGCGCGTCAGTGCCCAGTGTCGTGCTGGCTTCAAAATTGGTGGCTAGCTTGACCAATACAAACACTGTGCCGTCTTGCGTGAATTTCAAAGCATTAGAGATCAAATTGACCAAGACTTGGCGCAACCGCGTAGCGTCGCCAAAAATCCAATGCGGTACATCGGACTCTATGAAATACACCAGTTCGATGTTTTTCTTTTGCGCCAACAGGGCCATCAAATCCAGACTGCTCTCCACGGTTTCGCGCAGGTCTACCGCCACCCATTCGAGTTGCATATTGCCAGACTCAATTTTAGAAAAATCCAAAATATCATTGACCACTACCAAGAGGCTCTCGCTGCTGCTGCGAATCACATCGGTGAACTCCTGCTGGTCAGGGCTCAGCGTGGTTTCTAGCAGCAAGCTGGTCATGCCAATGATGCCATTCATGGGCGTGCGGATTTCGTGGCTCATAGTGGCCAGAAAATTAGCCTTGGCCATGGAGGCAGATTCGGCTTGCTGGCGCGCATCCCACAGCAGGTTTTCGTACATGCGCTGTTGGGTGATGTCGTTCAAGCGGATCACACAGCCGTCACCCAAACTGCTGGTGCGCCCCGCCAAATGCCGTGGCTCGCCGCTGGCTGCATGGGTTTCCAGCACAAACTCAATGCCATTGGCTGATGCCAGACCGTTGTTGCAATGCGTTTGCATGCCCAAGGCATCCCAATTATCAAATACATCGCTCACGTTAAAACCCGTGGGGTGGGCGTGTTTGCCACCCAGCAGATTCACCGCCAGCGCATTGGCCACCAAGATCAACCAGTCGCTGCGTTCACCAGCCGCATTAAGCACGGGGCGCAGCGCCAAAATGCCGTCATTGGTGGCATTGAGCACGCCTTCGAGCAGTACCAAGCGCGACTCCAGTGGCGTGTTGTAGACCAGCAGTTGGATGCTGCCATCCTGCGCGCTAAGTGGCAGGATCAGCCGCTCCCAGGTGAGCACGGTTTTGGCGCGGTCTGCATAATGCACTGTGTACAGGGGCTGGCCTGCGCGCAACACCTCAAGGTAGCGCGCCATGAAAAACTCACCCACCTCGCCGCCAAACTCAGAGACCATGCGTCCAGTCATGTCAAACTGGGAATGCCGCGCAATGTCAGAGCCGTAATGCAAGTAACGAAAATCCTGGCCTTGCATTTCCAGCAGCATCAAGCGTGGGGCAAGCTGCGGTAAATCTGCGACTTGAAAGCCTTGCGCGCCGGGCAATACTGTGGCATTTGCTTGGGTATTCGTTTGGGTATTCGCATGGGCGGTCTGCCACATGCTGTGCAGCTGCACCACCTCGGGGTTAGAAACCACAGAGCCAATATTGACCCACTGCGTTTTGTGCCAAATCGCCATCAATCCTCCATGGGCTTGAAGGCCAGCAACTCCATGGCCTGCTGGCTTGGGCTGCTAGGGTTGAGCTCTAATGCGGCGCTGCGGCCAGTGAGCATATAGGGGGCGATGCTGCCCAGTACCGATTCTGTGCAGGCAATAGCCCAGCCCAGAGCTGCTGTTTGTTTTTGCAGCAGCATAGCCAAACTCACCGTGTCACCCACGGGCAGCACAAGGGTTTTGCTGCCATGCATAGGGTCGTGCATTTTGGCAACTGTGACCGAGCCACTGTGCAGCGCTACGCCGGTTTTAAAGTCCGGGATTTTTTTGTCCGAAAATGTAGATTCCAAATGTTTACGGCTTTGTTGTACTGACTTGACTAAGCCAAATGCAGATTTGGCGGCGCGCATGCTGTGGG
This sequence comes from Polaromonas sp., assembly GCA_043728315.1. Lineage (GTDB taxonomy): Bacteria > Pseudomonadota > Gammaproteobacteria > Burkholderiales > Burkholderiaceae_C > JAAFIP01. Next base: position 34,405 of record JAYTMT010000133.1, read on the forward strand.
TCACGGAATCGGTGTCGGTGTCTTGCACAAACACGGCCAGCAAGCCCTCGCCAACCAAGTGCACATGGCGCGCGCCAAACAAATGCACGACATCACTGGCATGGGTGTAGGCACGGCGCAAAACATCGGTAAGCTCGGTGGGGGTAAGCAAATGCGGCAGCGCACGCCCCATTAGCTCCACATACAGCACGGTGGCAGTGTCATAGCGCTCGTCTTCTTGGGCATCATGCTCGCCGGGCCAGTGGTCACCGCTGAGCTCACTTTTGAGGCGTTTTTCGTATTCGGCAGACAGGGTGTTGCGCTGGCTGTCTAGCGCGGATTTGACAGCTGAGTTCACCACCGAATCTTGCAAGCTGTTGCCAATGGCCAAATGCATCATTTGCGCATCGACTGCATCGGTGAGTTCTTTGGGCAAAAATGGCTTGGTCAAATAGTCGTCTGCGCCCGATGTCATGCCGGTGCGCACGTGCTGTCGCTCGTCCAGCGAGGTCAGCAAGATCACAGGGGTTTGCGCAATATTGGGGTCAGCGCGCAGGGTGGTGAGCATGGTCACCCCATCCATATTGGGCATCTGCACATCACTCACCACTACATCGGGCCTGTGCTTGCGCACCAGCGCCAAGCCTAGCAGCCCATCTGGGGCTTGAAAGACTTCATGGTCTGCTTTTTTTAGGATGGAAGAAACCAACAGCCTGAGCGTGTCGTCGTCTTCCATCACCACGATGAGGGCCATATATGCGCGTGCGCTGGTTAAATTTGTAACCCTAAAGCATAGCGGATTTAGCCGATTGCATGTGATTTTCTTGTTGTTTGTAGGCCAAAGCTATGCACATTTTTTCACGTTTTGAGTGGTTTTGTAGGCCCTGCACTTAGGCTTAAGACTTGCCAGAGCGTACCCGCAAAATTTCATCCAAAATCAAACACATCGCACCAATGGTGATGCCGCTGTCAGCCACGTTAAACGCAGGAAAATGCCAGCCCCCCCAGTGGAAATCCAAAAAGTCCACCACATAGCCGTGCAAAATGCGGTCGATCACATTGCCCACGGCACCGCCCAAGATGCAAGCCAAGGCAAAGGCAAAGAGTTTTTGCCCTGAGTGGGCGCGCAGCATCCACAGGATAAAGCCAGTAGCCAGCACGCCAATGCCCGTGAAAAACCAGCGCTGCCAGCCGCCCGCATTGGCCAAAAAACTAAACGCCGCGCCCGCGTTGTGCACCCGCACTACATTGAAAAAACTGGCCACATAGGTGCTGTCGCCCAACTTGTAGTAGCCCAAAATCAGGGTCTTGGTGAACTGGTCGGCAATCAAGATGATCAGGGCTAAGCCAAGCCACGGCAGGATGGAAGATGAAGATGTTTTGGCCATTATGCAAAGCTCCGTGTTTCACCAGCACCAAACAAGTTGCTGGTGCAGCGGCTACAAATTGTAGGGTGGGCTGCGTGCGCGCCTACATCGGGCACATAATGCCAGCAGCGTTCGCATTTTTGATTTTTTGAGGCCAATGTCAGCGTCGAAAGGTCATTTCTTGCTATTAATTGAAGAGCGGATGTGATGAAGACGAATTTGGCATCATCACCCAGAGTGGCTAGCAAAGCATGGTCGTCTGGGCCCACCGTGAGGGCGACTTCTGCTTGCAAGGACGAGCCTACTTGGCCGCCCGCGCGCAGCACTTCAATGTCTTTGTTCACCACATCACGAATAGTGCGGATGCGTGCCCATTTGGCGATCAGCGCGGCATCAGGTGCGTCAAACTTGGCGTAGATTTGCGTGAAGATGCTCTCCGAGTTGCCCACAATGGCCCACGCCTCTTCAGCGGTGAAGCTCAAGAAAGGTGCCATCCAGCGCAGCATGGCGTGGGTGATCTGGTGCAGGGCGGTTTGGGCGCTGCGCCGTGCCAAGCTTTTGGGTGCGGTGGTATACAAGCGGTCTTTGAGCACATCTAAGTAAAAGCCGCCTAGATCTTCACTGCAATACAGCTGCAGCTTGGTTACCACGGGGTGGAACTCATAAATCTTGTAATGCGCCAAAATCTCAGCCTGCAAGGCGCTGGCGCGGCTGAGTGCATAGCGGTCAATCTCCAGCATCTGGTCAAGAGGCACGGCGTCTTGCGCCGCATCAAAATCGCTGATATTGGCGAGCAAAAATTTCAGCGTATTACGGATGCGGCGGTAAGTGTCAACCACGCGCGCCAAGATTTTGTCGTCGATGCTCAAGTCGCCCGAATAATCGGTGCTGGCAGCCCACAGGCGGATGATTTCTGCGCCCATTTTGTCGCTTACCTCTTGCGGGGCCACCACATTGCCCATGCTTTTGCTCATTTTGCGGCCTTGGCCGTCTACGGTGAAGCCATGGGTGAGCAGGCCGCGGTAGGGCGCGCGGTCGTACATGGCGCAGGCCGTGAGCAGGGAGCTGTGGAACCAGCCTCGGTGCTGGTCGTGGCCTTCGAGGTAAAGATCAGCCTCGGGTCCGCTGGCGTGCGCGTTAGCAAATGTGCCATCGGCGGTTAACTCGCCGTGGCTGCCCTTGAGTACCGTGGTATGGGTAGTGCCCGAGTCAAACCATACCTCCAAAATATCGGCGCTTTTGGTGTAGTGCGCGGCATCGTCTGCGCCCACTTGCGCAAACAATTCGGCCGTGCTGGCACGGCTCCAAGCCTCGATGCCGCCTTGCTCGACGATGCTGGCAGCAAGGTCAACCAGCTGCGGCGTGAGTGGGTGCAGTTCGCCGCTGTCGATATGTGTGAACAGCGGCATGGGCACGCCCCAGCTGCGCTGGCGGCTGATGCACCAGTCGGGTCGGTTGGCAATCATGTCGCGCAGGCGGCCCTTGCCGCTTTCGGGGTAGAAGCGGGTTTGCTCGATGGCTGCTAGTGCGGTTTGGCGCAGGGTTTTGGGCGCTTTGTCGCTGGTGAATACCCCTTGGCCTTCGTCCATGCGCACAAACCACTGCGCAGCGGCGCGGTAGATCACGGGGGTTTTGTGGCGCCAGCAGTGCGGGTAGCTGTGCGTTATGTGGGTGGTGGCCAACAGGCGGTCAGACTGGCCGAGCACTTCAATCACGCGCTCGCAGGCTTTCCAAATATTGAGGCCACCAAATAGTGGCAAATCGTCGCTGTAGCGGCCATTGCCTTGCACGGGGTTCAAAATATCGTCGTAGGCCATGCCGTGCGCCACGCAGCTGTTGAAATCTTCCACGCCGTAAGCGGGGGATGAGTGCACTAGACCCGTGCCATCGTCTGCAGTGGCGTAGTCGGCCAAATAGATCGGGGCGAAGCGCTTGTATCCATCGTGCGCGTCATACAAGGGGTGTTTGAAATTGATCATGCCCAGCGCTTTGCCCAAGGCTGTAGCCAGCACCGTGCCACTTAATTTGTAGCGCTCTAGACATTTTTCTACCAAGCTCTCAGCCAACACCAAGAGCCCGCGCTCGGTGTCTACCAGTGCGTAGGTGAGTGCTGGGTTCAGGTTGAGCGCTTGGTTGGCGGGAATCGTCCAAGCCGTAGTTGTCCAGATCACGGCCAAGGCTTTTTTGCTTAAGGCGGGCAAGTTGAATGCAGCGGCCAATTTATCGGGCTCTGCGCATTCAAATCCCACGTCCAAAGTTTGGGATTTTTTATCAGCGTATTCGATTTCAAATTCTGCCAACGAGGAGCAGCAGTCAAAACACCAGTACACGGGTTTGAGGCCACGGTAGACAAAGCCGCGCTCCATCACGCGCTTGAAAGCGCGGATTTCGTTGGCCTCGGTGGCGAAATCCATGGTTTTGTAGGGGCGATCCCATTCGCCCAACACGCCGAGGCGCTTGAAGTCTTTCATTTGCCCTGCGATTTGTTCGGTGGCAAAGGCGCGGCTTTTGGCCTGCATCTCGTCGCGCGGCAGGTTGCGTCCGTGCAGTTTTTCAATGGCGTTTTCAATCGGCAGGCCGTGGCAATCCCAGCCGGGGATGTATTGCGCGTCAAAGCCTTCGAGCTGGCGGGCTTTGACAATCATGTCTTTGAGCACTTTGTTGACCGCGTGGCCAATGTGGATGCTGCCGTTGGCATAGGGCGGGCCGTCATGCAAAATGAACTTGGCAGCGCCCGTGCGTGCATCGCGCAATTTTTTGTAAATGCCTTTGTCGTCCCATTCTTTGGCCCACGCAGGTTCGCGTTTGGACAAATCGCCACGCATGGGAAAGGGCGTGTCGGGCAAGTTCAGGGTTTTGCGGTAATCGGTTGCGGTATCGGTCATGGTGTTGTTTGGGCTCTTAGGTGGGCAAAGGGAGTGTGCCTGAGGAGGTCAAGCCTGCGGGGCAGGGCGAATGCGAGAGGGTGGGGCGCAGGGCGCAAGCCCAGAGCCCCGTCAAATTCGAGAGGAAATTCGCACTGCACTTTGCGCCGCTGTGCTTGCCAGTGTGGGTGGTGACAGGTGCTGGCTTGGCATTGCAAGTTGCGCGGCAAAAAACGCGCGCGCGTTGTCGCAGTCTTGGGCAATGCCTAGGGTCAAAGCATCCAAGCTGTCGTAGGCCAATTCGTCGTGTAGTTTATGCAGGAGTTCCACACGAATGATTTTACCGTAGCCTTCGCTTAAGCCCAGACTTTTCGGCCAGTCCAAAATATGCGTCTCCAGCAGCACCCGCCCGCCGTTGACATCCGATGGGTCTAGCGAAGGGCGAACACCCATATTGGCCACGCCTTGCAAGGGCGTAGCAGCCAAACCATGCACCAGCACAGCAAAAATCCCACCCGCAGCGGGCTTCCAGTGGGCAAAGCGCAAATTCAATGTGCGAAAGCCCTGCGGATAGGCTGGTGAAATACCCAGTTGGCGGCCCAGCTTGCGGCCATGTACCACGTGGCCGCTTACGCTGTAGGGCCGGCCCAGTAGCTTGGCCGCATCTTGCATCTGGCCTTTTTGCAAAGCATCGCGCACGGCTGAGCTAGAAACACGCAGCGTATGCACCTCGTAGCTTTGCATGCGCGCCACGTCAAATCCTGCGGCTTGGCCAGCGGCATCAAGCATGGCGTAATCGCCGGTCCGCTTGGCACCAAAGCGAAAGTCGTCCCCCACCAGCAGGTAGCGCGTGCCCAATGCCGCCACCAGCACATCGTCGACGAATGCCTGCGGCGACTGCCCTGCAAAAGCCGCGTTGAACGGAATCACCACCACCTCGTCTACCCCGCAGCTTTGCAGTTCGGTGAGCTTGTCGCGCAGTGTGGCTATGCGTGTGGGGGCTAGCTCGGGTTTGCCCAAGCTTTTGGCAAAATAATCGCGCGGATGCGGCTCAAACGTCACCACGCAGGCGGGCACGCCCCGGTGCGCTGCTTCGTTTTTGAGCAGCGCAATCATGGCTTGGTGGCCACGGTGCACGCCGTCAAAATTGCCAATGGTGACAGCGCGTCCAGCGCTCGCACCCGCGTGCAATAAGCCCAATCCTCTATAGACCTTCATGGCAGTATAAATTTAATAGCAAACAATGGCCTTTTAACGCTGACATCGGCAAAATTTTCCTTAAAAACGTCATAAAACTACGGTATATTGTCTCTTAAGACGGATTGCATCGTTTTCCTGTGTTTTTGTTAGCATCTAGGAGTCGCGTTTTGAAGGTCTTGAAACTCTCAGCCCAAGGGCTGCCCCAAAGCTGGATCAGCCTAGAGCTGGCCGTGTTGCACTATGCCTCTGACGAGGTGCGCTGGGAGTCGGGCGCGCAAGTGGCAGTGTTTCGCGGGGGGCACAATGCCGTCACAGGCAAGCAGTCCATCATCACGGTCAACAGCATCATTGGCACCAAGGGCGTGCCCGGTATCAACCCCTTTGAGCTGCGCCCAGGCCTGACCAATACCAAGCTTTTCGCCCGCGACCGCAATGTGTGCGCCTATTGCGGCGGCCATTTTCATGAGGAAGACCTCACCCGCGAGCACATCATTCCGTATGCCCAAAAAGGGCCTGATACGTGGATGAATGTGGTGACAGCGTGCCGCGCCTGCAACCACCGAAAAAGCAGCCGCACGCCCGAGCAGGCACACATGCCGCTCTTGTACACGCCCTATGTGCCCAGCCTGTGGGAAGATTTTATTTTGCGTAATCGGCGGATATTGGCCGACCAAATGGAGTTTTTGGCTGCGCATTTGCCCAAAAATTCGCGTCTGCATGCCTGATGTTGGGTGCTGCCAGCCGCCGCGTCCTGTCTGTTGTGCCAAAGCCGATTGCGCACTTTGCATTGGTTAAGATAGTAGGGTGACCAATCCCTCTAATCCCACTGCCACAGCCAGAGCATCGGCTGGACGCAATCTGTTCCGCGAGGAATCGCTAGATGCCTTGCAGCCGCGCTTGCAGGGCGAGGTGATTTTGAGCCCGCGCATGGGCTACTGGTGGTGGTGTTTGTTGGGTTTGCTGGTTTTGGCTGCTCTGGGGTGGTTTGTGTCGCAAGGCAGTTACACGCGGCGCAGCACCGTAGCAGGGCATTTGCTTCCAGCTGCGGGCATGATCCGCGTACAGTCACCGCAAACGGGTGTCATCATGGAGCGTCGCGTAACTGAGGGGCAACTGGTGCGCAAGGGCGACGTGCTCTATGTGCTCAACAGTGACCGCATGGGCAGCGGCGGCGGCGCTGCGCGCGAAATCCAGCAAGACATCAGCCGCGAAATTGAGGAGCGGCGCCGCTCCATGGACACTGAAATTGCCCGTAACCAAAAAGGCCAATCCGAAGAACTGGTGCATCTGAGCCGACGCATGGCCACCCTTGCCAGCGAGGCGCAAGCTATTGAGCGCCAGCTAGAGCAGCAGCGGCGCCGAGTGGCCGTGGCCGATGACATCCGCAAACGCTACCAAGGCTTGGCAGACCAAGACTATATTGCCAAAGAGCAATTGATTCAAAAAGAACTCGACCTGTCGGAGCAGCAGTCGCGCCTGCAAGCGCTGGAGCGCGACGTGATTGCCAACCAGCGCGAGGTATCGAGCACCGCCCGTGAGATTGACAGCACCAAGAGCCGCTACGCCAACCAAAACGCCACGCTGCAGCGCGGCATGTCATCGGCCCAGCAGGAGCTCACCGAGGTGGAAGCGCGCAGGCGCGTGGTGGTGACCGCCCCCGAGGATGGCCGCGCCACCTTGGTATCGGGGGAGATCGGCCAAGTGGCAGATGCCTCGCGGCCACTGCTTAACATAGTGCCTGCGCAAACGCAGTTGCAAGCACGCCTGTTCGCCCCCAGCCGCGCCATAGGCTTTGTGCGGCCGGGCGACAAAGTGCTGGTGCGCTACCAAGCCTATCCGTACCAAAAATTTGGCCTGCACGAGGGCAAGGTGGTGGCTATTTCGACTGCTGCTGTGGCCAGTGTGGAGCTGGCGGGATTCACCCTGCCCGACATGGCCGTGGGCGAGCCCGTGTATGCAGTGACAGTAGATTTGCAGTCACAAAGCGTCATGGCCTATGGCAAGCCCCAGCCACTGCAAGCTGGCCAGCGCCTAGAGGCTGACATATTGCAAGAAACCCGTAAACTCTATGAGTGGATGCTTGAGCCTTTGTACAGCATCACCGGAAAGATGGCACGCTGATGGCTTGGACAGACGCGATACGCATGCAATGGGGCGCTAAACTGCCCGTGATTTTGCAAACCGAGGGGGCAGAGTGCGGTATTGCATGCCTAGCCATGGTCATGGGCTGGCATGGTGTGGTGACTGATTTGGCCGTGCTGCGCCAGCGCCACGCGATTTCACTCAAGGGCATGAGCTTGGCAGGCTTGGCACAGGTGGCGCAAAAAGAAAGCCTGGGCGTGCGCGCCGTGCGGCTAGAGCTTAACCAGTTGGCACAACTCAAATTGCCCGCTGTATTGCACTGGGAGCTCAACCATTTTGTGGTGCTCAAAGAAGTAAGTGCTGGCCACATCAGCATCCATGACCCCAACTTTGGCCTGCGCCGCGTGTCGATGGCTGAGGTGGGCAAAAAATTCACGGGTGTGGCCATGGAGCTGTGGCCAGAGCCTGGTTTTGAGCCGCGCAAGGAAGCCACGCGCATTTCGTTGATGCAATTGATTGGCCGAGTCAAAGGCTTTTTGCCATCGCTCACGCAGGTCTTGATTCTGTCTTTAGTGCTCGAGGCGTTCGCTTTGGCTGGCCCCTTGTTTATGCAGTGGATTGTGGACCAAGTGGTGGTGGCACGCGATGGTGATTTGCTCACCACGCTGGCGATTGGCTTTGGTATGCTCCTTATTTTGCAGCAAATATTTGGCGTGGCCAGAGCTTGGGTGATGCTGTCAATCAACACTTCCATCAATGTGCAGTGGCAGTCCAGCATCTTCACCCACCTGTTGCGCCTGCCGGTGGAGTATTTTCAGAAGCGGCATTTGGGTGATATTGTCTCGCGCACAGGCTCCATCGGAGAAATTCAGCGGGTGCTTACCAGTGCCTTTGTGGAGACGCTGTTTGACGGCGTGATGATGCTGCTCACGCTGACCATGATGTTTATCTACAGCCCCAGTTTGGCTTGGATTGCGATTGTTGCGATTGCGCTGTATTTGTTGATTCGCATCATCTGGTATCAGCCTTTGTATTTGGCTACCCAAGAAAGCATTGTGCGCGGGGCGCTGGTTTCTTCGCATTATTTAGAAACTATTCGCGGTGTGCGCGCCATCAAGCTTTTCTCACGCCAACCCGAGCGCCAAGCCGCATGGCAAACCCTTTTGGTAGCGCAAACCAATGCGGGGCTGCGCATCCAAAAGCTCGATTTGTTTTACCGTATTGTGCGCACCACACTGAGTGGAGGTTTTAATATTTTGCTGCTGTGGGTGGGCACACGCCAAATTTTAGAAGGCACTTTGAGTGTGGGCATGCTCATGGCATTTTTGGCCTACCGCAGCCAGTTTGATTCGCGCCTGTCCGAGTTGATTGGCAAGTATTTTGATTTCAAAATGCTGTCTTTGCACGCCGAGCGCTTGGCCGATGTGGTGCTTACCGCGCCAGAGCCTGCAGCACCGCTGCTACTGGATAACGGCGTTGCGCAAAAAGAGCGTGACATTGTTTTGCAAAACATCCAGTTTCGCTACTCTGAGCAAGACCCTTGGGTGCTGCAAGGCCTCAATATCCACATTGATGCAGGCCAATCAGTAGCCATTGTGGGCGGCTCGGGCTGTGGCAAGTCTACCTTGGCGGCACTGCTGCTGGGGGTATACAAGCCGCAAGAAGGCAGTATTTTGGTGGGTGGTGTGGCGCTTGACAGGCTAGGCTTGGCGCAGTGGCGCAGCTTGGTGGGCACAGTGATGCAAGACGACACTTTGTTTGCAGGCTCGGTGGCCGACAACATCAGCTTTTTTGATGCCAAACCCGATTATGAATGGATGGCCGAATGCGCCCGCGTGGCCTGCATCCACAGCGACATTGAAAGCATGCCCATGGGTTACCAAACACTGGTGGGTGACATGGGCACGGTGCTCTCGGGCGGGCAAAAGCAGCGCGTGCTGCTGGCGCGCGCACTGTACAAGCGCCCACGCATTTTGATTTTGGACGAAGCCACCAGCCACCTTGATATCAAGCGCGAAGCCTTGGTGAACCAAGCCATAGCGCAGCTGCACATGACCCGCATCATCATCGCCCACCGACCCGAGACGATTGGCGCTGCGCAGCGGGTGATTGAGTTGGATGCTGGCAAAGTGGCTTTTGACGGCGCGCCCGCTGAATATTTGCAACGCTTGGGCGTGCAGCGCCTAGTGAGCGGCTAGAGCTATGAAGCGCGCCGCTGTTTGGCTTGCTCTGTGCTGCGCCTCAGGCCTTGTCCATAGCCAAGACACGCTGACTGCGCTAGCAGTGTGCACTGGCTTGCAAGCGGCCGACTTGCAGCGCCTGACCTTGCCCATGGCGCTAGACCATGCGCTGTGCCGCAGCCCCGCCATGCGCCAAGCCATGCTGGCTATTGCAGAGCAACAAGCGGGCGTGGATTTGGCAGGCAGCAGCTACCGCCCACGCGTGAGTGCCAACGCCAGCTTGAACGCCAGCCGCGTAGCGCCCATTGCCAACACCATTGGCTACTCAGTGGAGAATATTGCAGGTTCTGTGGGTTTGGGTTGGGTCTTGTTTGACTTTGGCCTGCGCAATGCCAATTTGGCGCAAGCACAGGCGCAACTGACCGTTGCCATGGCCAGCTTAGACAACACGCAACTGCAAAGCACCAATGACACCCTGCGCCTGTACCTAGATGCGCTTACCGCTTGGCTGCGCCAAAGCAGTTTGCGTGAAGCCGAAGAAGTAGCCCAACAAAGCGCGCGCGCTGCCAGTGCCAAATACGATGCGCAAGTGGGATCACTGGCCGAAAAACTGCAAGCCCAAACGGCACTGGCGCAAACTGTGCTTGAGCGCGTGCGGGCGAATGGCCAGTGGGAAACGGCACGTGCCGCGCTAGCCATCCACATGGGCTTTGGGGTCAACCAAAGCTTGGCACTGCCCGAGGTGGAGCAGGCTGTGCCTTTTATAGGCCAGACGCTGGCTGCTGACCAATTGCTGGAGAATCTACGCACCCAGCACCCGCGCATGCTGGCATTGCAGGCTGAATACGAGGCGCTCAAGCGCCGTGGCGAATCAATAGCGGCAGACGGCAAAGGCTCGGTGAGTGCCAGTGCCAATGTGCAAACCAGCAGGGCGTTTTCGTCGGGTGCAGGCTTTGAGCGCAGCGCCAATGCGGCATTACTGGCAACGATTCCGCTGTTTAACGGCGTCGAGCAAAATGCCCGCTTGGCGCAAAATAAGGCGCAAGCCGATGCCAAGCTGGCGCAAATAGATGCGGCGCGCAGAGAGCTTGAAACGGAACTCCAGCGCCAAGCGCTGGTGGTGCAAATCGAGCAGCAAACCCAAATGGCAGTTCGTGCTTTGCTTGACTCGGCCAGCCAAAGCTATCAGGTCGCTAATGGTCGCTACAAAGCTGGGGTGGGGACGTTGGCCGAGCTTTTGACGGCACAAGCCGCTGTTAGCAACGCTGTATTTGCTTCGAATCAATCAAGAGCAGTTCTGGCTACAGCCTTGGTTAGGCTGGCTATTGCGGGCGGTCGCATTGCAGTAGCTCGGCAGCCATAAAAAAACCTCTTTTTCGTGCATTTGAAAAAGAGGTTTTGGATTAAAGCCAAACAAGCTTTAAGGCTATACTTCGGACGCTGGTGGCGGGGCAGGAGTAGGTGCTGGAGGAGGTGGTGGTGGAGGTGGGCAACCGCCGCCTCCATTGCTGCTACTGCTTGATCCACGACCGCTGCAGCTGCCAGCAGAGCTTGCTTTGCCAGAGCTGCCTTTGCCGCCTCGGCTCTTTTTAGGTCCTTTGTTGCCGCTACCGCGACCGCCGGATACCAATTCCATTTCTTCGAGAGATAAAACGCGCATTGCATTTCTCCAATTGAAGGTTAATAAATATGATGGCAAATGCCACCGACTGAAGCCCAATTAAACACCAAATTTGAAGTTGTGTCAAATTGAAACATCACAATGTTACAATTTTTTGTAACACTGGGCTTGATTGTGCATTAATACACAACCATTAGTTTTGCGCTATATCGGCACTTGCATGGCTAAAAGCAATACTTATTTGTTTGCGCACAGGACGCAGTGGCCATTGGCTGACCAGCTTGGGCTCAAGGTAGTCGCGCAGCAGTGGTGGGCGTGATTTGCTGAAATACACCGTGCCATTGTCAAAAATCTCGCGCATGCCGCACAGCCCCACATCTTCCCAATGGCTGCATACCTGCACCACGCAGGGTGCATGGCTGATGCCGCGTGAGAGCAGTGCTAGGGCGCGGTGGTAGCCATTATTGAGCACCAAGCGGTCGCTGTAGCGCAGCACATTGAGTACATTGGTGCTAAAGCCCACGCCCAGCACAATGGCGGCTTGGGCGTGGCCATTGGGCTGGTAGCCAGCAATATTGGCCGCTGGCACCAGCTGCGCACCCAAAAAGCGCAAATCGTGGCTGTTGGAGTGAAACACATACTCGCCATGTGATTCTCGCCCTACAACGCACTGGCCATGGCTGGGCTCAAGTGGTAAACACAGCTTAGCCAGCTGCAGTGGGCTCGGCTTGCCTTGTAGCGATTGTTTGAGCGCATCAAGGGTAGACATGGTGATGTCAAACTGCGCGCAGACTAACTGTGCCAAAGGCACCATGCCAAACGCAATCGGTACACTGCTGAAGGTGGCTGCAAAGCTGGGCAGGGCGCTCAGCTTGCTGATATGTGTCTGCATAGCGCGGGGAATGGGCAGAACCCGTGGTTTATCTGCAACAGATGCTTGGCTGGTTTGCAAGCCCTCGTAATACAGGGCGGCAGCGCGCCATTGGTCGGCCACATCGCACTCGTTCAATGCGCGTCCACCGGCTGCGCGCTGGCGTACAAACTGCAAAAATTCACCCAAACGGGTTGCGCCCATCAGGTGTAATTCGGCATCTAAAGTTTTGTTGGGGCTTGGTGGGGCGCTTTTCATGGGGTACAGTCCTTAAATGTCTATATTTCTTGCCATCCCCTCCTATTGTGACCCAGTGCTGGCCTTTACTTTGGCCAGTGCGTTTGACAATGCTAAATTTCCTGACCAATTGCGTTTTGGCGTGGTCGACCAAAGCCCCATGGATGCCGCCTATCCCGTGCCGGCCCACATTCCTGCTGCGCAAGTGAGCTACATCAAAATTGATGCATCGCAGGCGCGTGGTTGCTGCTGGGCGCGCAACATTGCCATGTCGCTTTATCGAGAGGAAGACTGGTATTTCCAGCTTGATTCACACATGATGTTTGCCAAAGATTGGGACGAAATATTGGTTAATAAAATGCAGGCATGTTTGAGTTTTTCTGACCGTGCTGTGGTTACCGCTTATCCCGCCTCATTCGCCTTTGTCAATGGCGAGGCAAAGTCAGCAGACTCGCTAGCGCCTGTAAGGGCGTCTGTGGTGCGTCCAGACGCTTTATTTCATGCAGACCATCCGTTTTTCAGCTTCAAAGTGCGTGAACTGCAAGGGGTGGGCGCGGTGCAGGGCTTTCACGTGGGGGGTGGCTGCCTGTTTGCACCCGGAGAGTTTGTGCGCTGGATACCGATGGATCCGTATCTGTATTTCAGCGAAGAGGAGCAAAGCATCGCTCTGCGTTTGTACACCAAGGGTTGGGATATTTACCATGTGGCGGGCTTGCCGATATACCACCTCTACAACGCAGAACCGGTCAAGACGGGCACAGTTCGCCGCCCAATGCACTGGGATATTGATGCCTCGTCCAAAGAAGACCCTGCTTGGTGGGCTCTAGAGCGGCGCGCTAAAAAGCGCCTAGCCACCTTGCTGTGGGGCGACTCTAGTGAGCTGGGTGTGTATGGCTTAGGGCACGAGCGCAGTCTGAGCGACTATGCTGACATGTGCGGCATAGACTACGCCGCGAGAAAAATCCACCCCAAAGCCATGGACGGGCCTTGGCAAGTGCCAGACATGGTTGTCCCGCCTAAGCCCAAAACCTAGGGTTTTGGGTGCTTTAAGCAAATACGCCAGCCGTATGCTGCATACGATCACTCACCTCGCCCAAATGGTGCATCGAATCGCCAAAAGTAATCTCCAGCTGGGTGAGCTTTTTGAAGTAATGGCTCACTATGTATTCATCAGTCACGCCAATACCGCCATGTAGCTGCACGGCTTGCTGGCCCACAAAGCGCATGCTTTGGCCCAGTTGGTATTTGGCCTGGGCCATGGCGCGGCGGCGCTGGGGGGCGGGATCATTGAGTTTAAGCGCGGCAAAATAGGCCATGCTGCGGGCTAATTCGAGCTGCATCTTCATGTCGGCTACGCGGTGGCGCAGCGCCTGAAAACCGCTGATGACCACGCCAAACTGCTTGCGCATATTCATGTATTCCACCGTGATGGCCATGGTTTTATCCATCACGCCCACGGCCTCGGCGCAGGTGCAGGCTATGCCAATGTCCACCGCGTGCTCCAGCGCTGTGATGCCGTCTAGCGTGAGCAGCTGGGCGGGGGCATCGGTAAATGTCACCTCGCCCGCGCGGCCACCGTCTTGCGTGCCATAGGCTTGCACGGCCACGCCAGCGGCTTTGGCATCCACCACAAACAGCGCCAGCTTGCCACTGGCCATGGCCGAGACGATGAAGGCTTGCGCATGGTCCGCCGCAGAAACTACACTTTTAGTAGCAGACAATGACCATTTACCGCTGACATTGGTCGATTTTCCTGTGGATTTGCTTAAATCGTAGCGCGAACCACGCTCTGTGTAGGCCAAGCTTATCAATGCCTCGCCCGAGGCAATAGCAGGCAGCCAAGCAGCTTTTAGCGCTGCATCGCCGTAGCCGCTGATCACCGCGCCAGCAATGAGCGACTGCGCCAAGGGCTCAAGCACAATGCCACGCCCCAGCTCTTCCATAACCACCAAACCTTCCACTGGCCCCATGCCTAGCCCGCCATCGTCCTCGGGGATGTATAAGCCCGTGAGCCCTAGCTCGGCCAGCTCAGTAAACGCAGCACGGTCAAAACCACCCGCCTTGGCAGCCGCGCGGCGGCGGTCAAAGCTGTAGCCCTTGTCAACGAATTTGCGCACCGCGTCACGCAGCTGCTCTTGGTCATCGGTAAAGTCAAAATCCATGTTTTTTCTCTTTAGATTAGATGGTTAGTGCGTTAGTAGCTGAAAAATTCCGGCCGCGAAGGGCGCGAAAGATACGCGAAAAACGCAAAAAAATACAAAACGAATATCAAAATATATAGCAAACTATGACTAGTTGACGCTGACATTGGATAATTTTCTGGGCAAATGCAAACAAAATACTTTTGGCTGTTCTTTTAGCGTCTTTCGCGTATCTTTCGCGCCCTTCGCGGCCGGATGCCCGTATTAACCCCTCGAGTTTGTAAACAGTTCAACCCAATACAAATTGTGAAACGATATTGCGCTGCACTTCATTAGACCCGCCATAAATCGTAGTCTTGCGCATATTGAAATAGGTCGATGCCAGTGGCGCGCAGTGCACTGCTGTGCCCGGGTAGTCGCCCTGCCAGCCTGCGTGCATGGCCTCTGCGATCAGTGGCAGGCTGTACGGCCCGCCTGCGAGCATCATGAGCTCTGAGTAGCGCTGCTGGATTTCGCTGCCGCGAATTTTCAAGAGTCCTGCAATGTCCAGCGACTGTTTGCCCGATTTTTCGGCGCTTAATACGCGCAGCACCATCATCTCCAGCGCCACCACGTCCACCTCGAGCTTGGCAATTTCGTCTTTGAAGCGCGGATGCTCCCACACGCCTTCGGATTTGGCCAAGCGCTTTAAGCGCTCCAGCTCGCGCTTGGCGCGGTTCACGTCGGCAATATTCGTGCGCTCGTGCGCCAGCAGGTATTTGGCGTAATTCCAGCCTTTGTTTTCCTCGCCCACCAAGTTCTCGGCGGGCACTTCCACGTTGTCAAACCACACCTCGTTGACCTCGGCACTGCCGTCAAGTAGCACGATGGGGCGCACGCTCACGCCTTTGGATTTCATGTCAATCAACAGAAACGATATGCCTGCCTGTTGCTTGCCCTCAGAGCTGGTGCGCACCAAGCAAAAAATCCATTCGCCATATTGGCCCAACGTGGTCCAAGTTTTTTGGCCATTGACAATGTATTTGTCTCCCACGCGCTCAGCGCGGCACTTGAGCGATGCCAAATCCGAGCCAGAGCCCGGCTCTGAATAGCCCTGACTCCACCACACCTCGCCGCTGGCAATGCCCGGCAAATGGCGCTTTTGCTGCTCGGCAGAGCCAAAAGCCATGATCACGGGTGCCACCATCACAGGGCCAAAAGGCACCACGCGCGGCGCGCCCGCCAAAGCGCATTCCTCTTCAAACAAATGCTTGTGCACGGCATCCCAGCCGGGCCCGCCAAACTCGGGCGCCCAAGCGTGTGCCAGCCAGCCTTTTTTGCCCAGTATTTTGGCCCAGCCCTGCATATCGTCTCGTGTGAGCTCCAGCGCGTTGTGCACTTTGTGCGAGATGTTTTTGGGCAGGTTGGCATGCACCCAGTCGCGCACTTCGTGGCGAAAGGCTTGCTCTTTGTCGGTAAATGCTAAATCCATGGGTCAACTCCTAAGACCATATGTTTTAGCACGACCGTGCGGGTTTTTCTGTCTTGCGCGAGACAAACTTTGCTAAAAACCAGTTGCAGTAACTAAGCAGTTCACCACGAAGGTGACAGTGCTGGGGGATGGGAACAAAGGAATCGCCAAACCAGTGGTTTGTAAGGTATTGACAAACAACTGGATGGGGCTAGGGCAGGTAGCTCCCCCAGTGGGAATGCAAGTAATTGCTCCCGAGCATACCAAACCCGGTTGGGCAGGATCGGTGACAACAGCGTTGTTGGCGGACGCACCTCCTGCCAAATTGGCCACCGTGATGGTGTAGGAATTGGTTGAACCGGAGTTAAGAGTGGTGGTGCCATCGGTCTTAGTAATGGTCAGATTGGCGCCGGGTTTGATGGTGAGCACCACAGTGGCGGTGTTGTTGGACGCATTACTGTCGATTTGGCCTGTTACCGTGTAGATCCCCACGGTGTTGGTCGCCACAATAGGAGTTGCTGTGACGCTTACCCTTGCTACTACGGTGATGTCACAACCTGCATTCAATACTGCGTTACCCACCGTTCCGGTCACAACTGTTCGGCCTGCTACAACTGCGCTCGCCGTGCCACAGCTTGCGCCGCCAAAAGCCACAGGAGTGACTGACAGTGTGGGCGTTACCAAGACCGGCAGGGTATCGGTGAAGGTGCGTGTGCCCACTACCCCACCTAAGTTGCGTATTTGAATCACATAGGAAATGGTAGAGCCTGAAGCGGGATCGATATTGGCCGTGGTGGTGGCACCAGCAATGCCTAGCGATTGGTATTTAATCACCCCAAAATCGTTGACGCGCAGGTAAAAAGTGGCGGTGGCTGCTGCGGCATTGGCTCCAGATACCATGGTGAGGCTGCCAGCGGGAATGGTATTGAGGTTAAAAGAGGCGGTGGTGGCGGTGGTGAGCACAGTAAAGCTACAACTGCCGCCACTCGCCCCGCCGGGTATTACCGCGCCTAATGCTATGGTGAGTGTGACGCTGCTGTTGAGCGCGGTGGTGGGGGCGGGTGTGGCCACCGATGAACCATTGGAAAAGCAAGCAATCGTGGGTGGCGATGCTGAGCTGATCCGCATGTTGGGCGGAATATTGTCAGTTAGCACCGATGTCAACGTATTGGCCAGTGTATTGGGGTTGGTGATCACAATCGTGAGTGTGGCCGTGCCAACGGTGGCACTTGAGGTGGGTGGGTTGAACGATTTGCTTATAGTGGGCAAATTGGGCACCAGAGGATTGATGATCTGAAAATCAGCTGTAGCTGGTGCAAGGTTAGAGCCAGCGGTGGTGTTAAATGCGCCAGCAGGGATCGTATTGGGATATATATTGGCCACTGTTGCCGTCACGCGTATGCTGAAATCACAATAGCCGCCACTTGCTATCCCTCCCGGAATGAGCGCGCCAGCTGGAATGGTAAAGCTGGTAGCGCTGGCCACTCCGGTCATGGTGGTCAGAGCCGAGCGCAATGCAGGTCCGCCATCGGTCACGCAGGTGATGGTGAGTGCTGGCGGGGTAGCCACTACCAAGCCAAACGGAAAGGTGTCAGTCACCGTGCTAACAGAAAAAACAGGCACTTTATTAGGATTGCCTAACCGAATCGTTAAGGTACTTGTTCCTAAAAGCGCGGTAGAGGTAGAGGGGTTGAATGATTTAGAAATTGTTGGCGGGTCTGGCGGAGCCACGCAATTGCCTGCATCTGAAGCGCCAGATATGCCGGTAGTGACCAAATTGGCTACCACAGTGGGCACGGTGGTATGGTCTGGCAATTGCCAAACCGAGTTGGTGCCGATGTCTGCAATATACACAAAACCAGTCAGTGGGTCCACCCCAACAGCACCAATATTGGAGGTAATGGGCCCTACCGTGGCTGTGGAGAGCACTTGTGCTCTGCTGATATCAAAGCCCGATATAGTAGTTTCAAAATTGAGCAACCGCACGGGATCGGTATTGGTAACCAAATACAAAGCGCCCGAGCGCTGGTCGGCAAAAATATCGCCACTGCCTTGAATTTTTGGATATGTAACAGTGCCTGTTGATGATGTTTGATGCAAGGTAGTCCAAGTCACAACAGACGGTACATTGGGATCTAACACACCAATAGCCGCCAGAGATGACGTGCCCCCGCCATTGACTGGAAGCCCGGGTACTGCTACGCCTCCGCCTGTAGTGCCGTACAAAAGCATGCGCGTGTTGCTAATGTCACGGTCTAATGTGGCACCAATAACGGCGGTCAGTGTGCGGGTGCTTAACACGCCAATGTTGTTTGTATAGGTAATTAATGTTGGAAAAGAGATTGTCCCTAACGGGGAGACGGTAAGGGTAGAAGACACATTACTAAAGGTCGCTTTATACATGCTTGCCACACTAGGCAGTCCAGTGCGATCCACAAAATACAAGGAGCCGTCAAATTCAGCGCCACCTAAAGAGTTGGCTGTAAAAGTCGCCCCTAAGCCTGCATTGGTAGCCGTGATCCAGCGGTTAGTGCTCACGTTGTAATATTGCAGTGAAGAGGTAGTGCCACCACCTACCGTCCCCCACAACGCAGTGCATGCAGAAGGCGCAGCTTGAGCCAACCCGCTGAGCAACACCAAAAACATAGCTAGCAAGCCGCGCAAGGCTTGGTGTGCGTAGATGTATGGCTGTTGGAACATGTGGCTAAAATCTTCAGGTAAGTATAAACCTAATCAGTCAAAAAGCTAACGAAAAGTTACATTTCAGCCTGCGCTGCTGATCGGCGGATTTAACGCAATACCCAATTGGTCACAAATCGTATGGATGGCCTGTTGGGCTGCCTCATTTTGCACCCGCAACCGAGCCACCTGCTCCTCCAGCACAGTCACCCGCGCCAAGAGGCCTTCCGCATCGGCTACCACGGGCTGCACAATGCTAGCCACATCAATTTCACCGCACAGCAAATGCGCCCAGCGCTGCTCGCGTGCGCCGTGGGCGCGGGGGAGTTTGACCACATAGGCCGCGCCGCCGTCGTCGCCGCGCAGTTTCATGGCTTCTAGCATGACTTCTACTGCGGCGCTGCTTTCAAATTTGTGCCAACGCTCGCCGCCTGTGCGCAGCTCAGCGGCGGTTTGCGGGCCTTTGAGCATCAAAAGCCCCAAAAGCGCAGCCTCGGCCGATTCCACACCCGCTACCCGCAAAAAATTGTGCTCAAAGCGCAGCACACGGCTGCCGCTGCCTTCAAATACAAGGCTGAGCGCCTTGAGTGACTCCAGCGCGGCTTGGGCATCGTCGTCGCTGATCTCCATCACTGGGTCGCGGCTGGTTTTTTGGTTGCAGCCAATCACCAAGCTGTTGCGCGTCATGGGGTAGCTGTCGGGCACGGTGCGGGCTTTTTCCATCAGGGTGGCTAGCACACGGGCTTCGATGGGGGTGAGGGAGCGAATCGGCATAAACTACCTAGGTAAAAATCAAACAACAAACAACATGAAAAACATTGTGATTTTAATTTCTGGCGGCGGCTCTAACATGGCGGCCATCTTAAAAACCGCACAAAAAGAGGCTTGGCGTGATGTATTGGGCGCGCAGGTGTCTGCTGTGCTGAGTAACCGCGCCGACGCAGGCGGTTTGGCCGTTGCGGCGGCGCAGGGCATTGCCATACGGGTAGTTGACCATAAAAGCTTTGCTTCGCGGGAGGATTTTGATGCGGCTTTGGTGCATGAGGTGGATGCTTTTGCGCCATTTTGCGTGGTGTTGGCGGGTTTTATGCGCATTTTAACGCCCGTATTTGTTAGTCATTATGCTGGGAGGTTGCTCAATATTCACCCCTCTTTGTTGCCTGCTTTCCCAGGGCTGCACACCCACGCGCGGGCGCTGGAGGCAGGCTGCAAAGTGGCTGGAGCCACGGTGCATCAGGTAACCGCCGAGCTAGACCACGGGCCGATATTGGGCCAAGCCGTGGTGCCCGTGCTGGCCGGTGACACGGCTGACACGCTGGCCGCGCGGGTGCTGTCTCAGGAGCATGTGCTGTATGCGCGGGCTATTCGGGGGTTTTTGGAGGGTTCTGGGTCTTAAGGCCAGTTTCCGGCCGCGAAAGGCGCGAAAATTGCGCGAAGAACGCGAAAGAACAGCCAAAATACGTGTGGAGTTGCGGTGAGGAGTTACCAAGTAGATTTTTTTAATGCTTACTTTGCTAATTTACTCACTTTTACATAGCGAACAATGACTATATGACGCTGACATCTGGCAAAAATTTTATTAATTGCGGTTTAAGTCGTATTCTTTGTATTCCTTTTGCGTCTTTCGCGCTGTTTTCGCGCCCTTCGCGGCCGGATGTCCGATTTCGTCATTCGCTCTGTACAGCAATCTGCATCCCCCAAACATGGGATAGCGCCGCCGCCCAAGCCTGCATACAATCACAGTTTTACAGTTCAACAAAAGGCAGACCCATGACCACCCGCCACGCATTTGTTCGCAGCCTTTTGTGCGCCGCTGCCCTGCTTAGCTTTGCCGCACTGGACGCACATGCTGCAAAAATTGGTTTTGTGCAGGGCAAAGTCACCATTATTCGGGGCGATAAGAGCCTGCCTGCGGTGGCTGGTGTGCGCTTGCAAGAGGGCGACGAACTGACCAGTGAGGCCGATGCACAGGCTTTTTTCAGGTTTGACGACGGCGCGCGGGCAGTGATTCGGGCCGATTCGCAGTTGATTGTGAAAGAGCTCAAGCTCAAAGGCCCGGCCAAGGCGCGCCAAAAGACCATTCGCCTTGCTAAGGGCAGCCTGCGTTACATATCTGGTAAGGCCACTGCGCGCCAAAAGGTGGCTTTTGAAACCAGCACCGCCACCATCGGCATCCGCGGCACCGACATTGAAATTGTGGTCACCCAAGAGCCAGTCAACGACAACAACCCGGGTACTTTTTTGAAGGTAAACACCGGCGCTGCCACCTTGGCCGCGCCTGATGGCACAAGCGTGGACGTGGCAGCGGGCGAGGTGGTCTATGGCGGCGAGCCCGAGCTGTCTGCACGCGGTGCAGGCGGCAAGCGCCGCGCATCGGCACGTGCGGTGCAAGCCGTGGGTGATTTGTTCAAGGCCAGTAGCTTGGACCGATTTATGAAGTAGCCTGTGCTTTCAAGGTGTTGGCAGCTTCGCAAAGCGCGGCTGCGTGATACCGTCAATCACCACCGTTTCATTGAACATGGCCGCTGGCCGCACCCACAGACCCATAGTGCCGTAAAGCGCTTTGTACAGCGTCATGCACTCCAAGCTCTCGCTGTGGCGCACGGTGCCCACCACGTCATACAACCCGCCTTTGTAATGGCGGTAGCGTCCAATGGGGGTTTCTATGAGAGGGGGAAGGTCGGTGTCGGTCATGGTGCTGATCGTAACATACTATAAAATAAATAGCGAACTATGACCATATGACGCTGACATTGCGCCAAAAAATTGAGAAATAGTCGCTTTTAGACTGCAAAGCACAAGCCAAATTTGTGCTGCTGCGCTAACTAAACCATAGTTAACTGGGCTAACTGAAACATAGTTAAAAACGATTGATATTAAAAATCAATAGATTTAATATATGGTTTGTGCATCCAGCAATCCGCCAAGGATGGCACCAGCGGATGATCCGCAAACCCAAAAGGAAAGAACCATGTCAACCGAATCCAAATGTCCCATGGCTGGCCACGCCCGTAACCCGATAGCTGCGGCGGCCAATGCCAACGCCCACTGGTGGCCTAACCGGCTGGAGCTCACGTCGCTGGCCCAGCACTCGGCCAAATCTAACCCGATGGACGCAGATTTCAACTATGCGCAGGCTTTCAAAAGCCTAGACCTGCATGCCGTGGTGAAAGACCTGCATGCCCTGATGACCGATTCGCAAGACTGGTGGCCCGCCGACTATGGCCACTACGGGCCGTTTTTTGTGCGTATGGCTTGGCACAGCGCGGGCACCTACCGCATAGCCGATGGCCGAGGCGGGGCGGGTGCGGGCGCACAGCGCTTTGCGCCGCTCAACAGCTGGCCAGACAATGGCAATTTGGACAAAGCGCGCCGCCTCCTGTGGCCCATCAAGCAAAAATACGGCCGCAAACTCTCTTGGGCAGACCTGATGGTGCTCGCTGGTACGGTGGCTATGGACGCAATGGGGCTCAAAACATTTGGTTTTGGCGGTGGCCGCCCCGACATTTGGGAACCCGAAGATGACGTGTACTGGGGTCCAGAAAAAACATGGCTGGGCGACGAACGCTACAGCGGCGACAGGCAGCTGGCCAACCCGCTGGGCGCTGTGCAAATGGGCTTGATTTATGTCAACCCCGAAGGCCCCAACGGCAACCCCGACCCGCTAGCCAGCGCCCGCGACATCCGCGAAACCTTTGCCCGCATGGCCATGGACGATGAAGAAACCGTGGCACTCACTGCCGGTGGCCACACCTTTGGCAAAGCCCACGGCGCTGCCAGCCCCGCGCAATATGTGGGCGCTGAACCTGAAGGTGCGGGCATTGAAGAGCAAGGCTTGGGCTGGAAAAACAGCTTTGGCAGCGGCAAAGGCGTGCACACCATTACCAGCGGCATTGAAGGCGCTTGGACTAACCACCCGACGCGGTGGGACAACGGCTATTTTGAGAACTTGTTTGGCTACGAGTGGGAACTCACCCGCAGCCCCGCAGGCGCGCAGCAGTGGACACCCAAGGGCGGCGCGGCAGCGGCCAGTGTGCCCGACGCACACGACAGCGCCCGCCGCCACGCCCCCATGATGACCACCGCCGACATGGCCATGCGCATGGATCCGGCCTATGAAAAAATAGCGCGCCGTTTCATGCAAAACCCCGCCGAATTTGCCGATGCCTTTGCCCGCGCTTGGTTTAAGCTTACGCACCGCGACATGGGGCCAGTTGCCCGCTATTTGGGCCCCTTGGTGCCCCAAGAAGTGCTGATTTGGCAAGACCCGATTCCTGCTGTGAACCACCCGCTGGTAAACGCGCAAGACGTGGCCGCGCTCAAATCCAAAGTACTGGCCAGTGGATTGACCACCAGTCAGCTGGTGGGCACTGCGTGGGCATCGGCCGCCAGCTACCGAGGCAGCGACAAACGCGGCGGTGCCAACGGCGCGCGCATTCGCCTAGCGCCACAAAAAGACTGGCAAGTGAACCAACCAACGCAACTTGCCAGCGTGTTGCAAACCCTAGAAGCCATCCAAAAGGACTTCAATGCCGCGCAAACCGGCGGCAAGCAAATCTCCATGGCCGATTTAATCGTCTTGGCAGGCTCGGCGGCTGTGGAAGCGGCGGCGCACAAGGCTGGCCAGAGCATCCGCGTGGATTTCAAACCCGGCCGCATGGATGCCACGCAGGCGCAAACCGACGTGGCATCGTTTGCCGTGCTCGAACCGGTGGCCGATGGCTTTCGCAACTACGCAGCCGATGGCACGCAGCAATCAGCCGAGCGTTTGGTAGACAAAGCGCAGTTGCTGGGCCTGACTGCCCCAGAAATGGCGGTATTGGTGGGCGGCCTGCGCGTGTTGGGCGCAAACGCTGGCCAAAGCCGCCACGGCGTGTTCACCCAGCGCCCCGAAACCCTGAGTAACGACTTTTTTGTGAACCTGCTGGACATGGGTACAGCATGGCAAGCATCCGCCACCCAAGGCGTGCTAGAAGGCCGCGACCGCAGCACGGGGGCGCTCAAGTGGACGGGGACCGTGGTGGATTTGGTGTTTGGCTCAAATTCTCAGCTACGCGCCATCGCAGAGGTGTACGCAAGCAGCGATGCGCAGCACAAGTTTGCGCAAGACTTTGCTGCGGCGTGGGCTAAGGTGATGAACGCGGACCGTTACGATTTGGCGTGAGTGCCGTGCAGACCATTGCGCCAAAGTGAAGTGCCAAGTAAAGCGCATGGTGGTTATCTGTAGACAGTGAGAAAAAATGGTCATAGTGCAATACTGCAAAAATAATAGCGCACTATGACCATATGACGCTGACATTACCACTATTATTCATGAAAAGTGCTAAAATAAGCGTGAAACAGCGCGCCAGCATGCTGTTGACCCAGAGGCTGAGCAGTTTTCAAAACCCCAACCAAACAACCACCTTG
Source organism: Polaromonas sp. (assembly GCA_043728315.1). Taxonomy (GTDB): domain Bacteria; phylum Pseudomonadota; class Gammaproteobacteria; order Burkholderiales; family Burkholderiaceae_C; genus JAAFIP01. Next base: position 58,485 of record JAYTMT010000133.1, read on the forward strand.
CCCTGCGGCTAAGCGAGTGCTGTGCCAATGCGCAAACAATCAGGGCGCTGGGCTGGTTTTTTTGAGCAAATGGGGGATCAGAGTGTTCATCTGTTTGAGGGCGAAGCCCGAGTTATGAACACTCCCCCCATTTGTTCAAAAAAACCAGCTACCCCGAAGGGGCCAG
>JAYTMT010000134.1:0-16262 GCA_043728315.1 Polaromonas sp.
GGCAGGGCACGCAAATCGGCTGGGCTATTGACCGTGGCTAAGAGTGGCGACATGTATTTTTTACCTATCCTGAATTGCTACTATTTTTATAGCGCACTATGACCATATGACGCTGACATTGCGCTATTTTTTTATAAATTATAGATGGCATGGCTATTTTGCAGCTTTTAATAGGCCCGCTGCACCACCATGTCGGCCAACTCGCGCAGCGCTGCGGTGTGGGCCAAGCCACTGGCATCGAGCGCGGCCAGAGCTTGCGTGTGCAGGGCATGGGCGTAGTCTTTGGAAGCTTGCAAGCCCATGAGGGACACATAGGTGGGCTTGTCGTTGTACGCGTCTTTGCCTGCGGTTTTACCCAGTGTGGCCGAATCGGCTATCACATCCAAAATATCATCCACCACCTGAAACGCCAAACCAATGGCCGCGCCGTAGTCGGCCAGCGCTTTTGCCGCTTGCGCACCACACACGCCGCAGGCCGCGCCCATGGCTACGCTGGCTTGCAAGAGCGCGCCGGTTTTAAGGCGGTGCATATGGCGCAGCTCGTCTTCACTTAGCTCTTTGCCTACACTGGCCAAATCAATGGCCTGCCCGCCTGCCATGCCAGCCTCGCCCGCTGCGCGCGCCAGCAGGGCGCACAGCTTGGCCTGCACCGCTGGCGGCACTGACCCATCGCATGGGGTGAGGATTTCAAAGGCCAAGGCTTGCAAAGCGTCACCCGCTAGCAATGCCTGCGCTTGGCCAAACTTAACGTGCACAGTGGGTTTGCCACGGCGCAAAATATCGTTGTCCATGCAGGGCATGTCATCGTGCACCAGCGAATAGGCGTGGATGAGCTCTACGCTGCACGCGGCACGCAGAGCCGCTTCGTATTGCTGTGCGCGCAGGGCCGCTGGGTCAACAGAATCACCCACCGCCTCACTGGCCGCCATCACCAACAGCGGCCGCAAGCGCTTGCCACCATCGAGCACCGAATAACGCATGGCATCACCCAGCCCCGCAGGTGCATGCGCGGGCACCCATTGCATCAGAGCAGCCTCCACATCGGCCAGCTGCTTGGCCATCCAGCCAGAAAAATCACCCTGCATCACGGCTGCGGCATCCATGGTTTAAGGCTGCCGTTGTCCAGCACCTTGATTTGGTCTTCTACGGCGGCCAGCTTGTCGCGGCAAAAGCCTAAAAGAGAAGCACCCGTTTGGTAGCTACCCAAGAGCGCGTCCAGCGGCATATTGCCCGACTCCATGCGTGAGACCAGCGCTTCTAGCTCTCCCAAGGCGGCTTCGTAGCTCGCTGGGGGGCTTGCAAGGCTGGCGGTCAAACTGGCAGGTGAACTGGCGGCTGGGGCTTTGGGCATACAAATAAGGCTTAAAACACCAATTGTAGGCGGGTAAAATGCCTGCACCTGCGACAAATCCTTCTGACCCTTCTATTTTGTGACGCGAACCACCGCCCAAAGCACAACCCTATGACGGATTTAAGCCTCCAAAACAAGCTGGGCGCCGGTTCTTTGACCAGCCCCACAGCGACCAGCCCACTTCTAACCAGCCCATTGAGCGTGGCTGCGTATTTTGACGATGCCACCTACGCCTTGGAGCAGGCCCGCATATTCGCCCATGCCCCGCGCTACATCGGCCACGCCCTGAGCGTGCCCCACGTAGGCCAATACCACGCCCTGCCCCAAGAGGGTGAAGGCCGCGCCTTGGTGCACACGCCGCGTGGCATTGAGCTCATATCCAATGTATGCCGCCACCGCCAAGCCCTGATGCTCAAAGGCCGTGGCCGCACCGACAAAGCCGGCGGTGGCTCCATTGTGTGCCCGCTGCACCGCTGGACTTACGACACATCGGGCGCACAGCCCACCGGCAGTCTGATTGGCGCGCCGCACTTTGCCCAAGACCCCTGCCTTAATTTAGCCAACTACCCGCTGCAAAACTGGAACGGCCTGCTGTTTGACAGCGCAATCGACGTGAACGCCCAGCTAAGTGGCATGCAAGCCCTGCCCGAGCTGGACTTCAAGGGCTATGTGTTTGACCGCGCCGTGCTGCACACCTGCGACTACAACTGGAAAAGCTTCATCGAGGTGTATTTAGAAGACTACCATGTGGGTCCGTTTCACCCCGGCTTAGGCCAATTTGTGGCCACCGACGACCTGCGCTGGGAGCTCAAACCGCGCTACAGCGTGCAAACCGTAGGCGTGGCCGACAAGCTGGGCAAACCCGGCACAGCGGTGTACCAGCGCTGGCACGACGCGGTGCTCAACTACAGAGGCGGCGTGCCGCCCAAGCACGGTGCGATTTGGCTGACCTACTACCCCAATGTGATGGTGGAGTGGTATCCCCATGTGCTGGTGGTGAGCACCCTATTCCCCCAAGGGCCGCAAAAAACCCTGAACATGGTGGAGTTTTTCTACCCCGAAGAAATCGCCGCCTTCGAGCGCGAATTCATCGACGCGCAGCAAGCGGCCTACATGGAAACCGTAGAAGAAGACGACGAAATCGCCCTGCGCATGGACGCTGGCCGCCAAGCCCTGCTGGCACGCGGCGACAACGAATCGGGCCCCTACCAAAGCCCCATGGAAGACGGCATGGAGCATTTTCACCAGTGGTATGGAAAAGCCATGGGCACGGTGGCCGAGCCTGCGGGCGCGCTATGAGCTGGCCCTCGCGCAGTCTGGCCCTGTATGAAGCTGCGCAGCTAGCGCAGCATCTGCCAGCGCCTGTCCACGGCTGCGCCACCTGCCATCCCATCTGCCATCCCTTATGAGTCAAGCCTTGCTAAGCTTTGTCCGCCGCTACCAACGGCTGCTGGCGGTGGTGGCGTTTTTAGCCATTTTGTTCGCTGTTTTTCAGCTCTCTGGCCTGCGCAGCAGCATCAGCCTAGCAGCAGTGCGCGAGCAGCTCTTGGCGCATCCACGCATGGGTCTGCTCATTTACGTGCTGCTCTTTTCACTGGGCAATTTAATCCAAATCCCCGGCACAGTTTTCATCAGTGCCGCCATTTTGGCGCTAGGCCCCCTGTGGGGCGGCCTGTATACCTATGTGGCATCCAATGTGTCAGCTGTGGTCACCTTCTACAGCATCCGCTTGATCGGCGGCAACGCTCTGCACACCATTGAGCGCCCCTTCATGCAACGCATACTCAAGCGCCTAGCCACCCACCCCATCCAAACCGTCTTCCTCGCCCGCATTTGCTTCCAAAGCCTACCCGCCCTCAACTACGCCCTGGCCATGTCCGGCGTGAAACTGCGCCATTTGGTAGCTGGCACGCTGCTGGGCATGCCACTGTTCATTGTGCTGTATTGCGTTTTTTTTAATCAGATTGCGAAGTGGTTGGGGATTGTGTAGCGAAACAGTTCACGCGGCTGTATACACAAGCTCGCGGTGGCGGTTAAGGCTGGCTAGCAGATATGGATTGCGAACCGCACTTTCTTGAATTAGATCGACAGTTCGCCCTAAAATTTGCTCCAAATCCGCCTTAGCATCAAAAAATTCGTCCAATCCTGGCGTGGTAGTTGGCAAAAACTCGATCAGAAAATCTGCATCGCTGGATTTTTCAAGAAAATCACTGACACGCGCAGCAGAGCCAAACACTTCGAGACGTGAAACGCCATACTTAAAGCAAACTTTGCCAATGGCATCGCGTTGAAGGAGGATAGAGGAGTGCATGGCATACTGTAGCAAATAACTAGGCACTGATTATTGGTTTATCTCTGCACATTTCAATCACTATAATTTAAATAGCAATATATGACCATATCACGCTGACATTGACCAAATTTTCTATAAATATGGCAAAATAGCGCATGCTACGCCTCGTCTGCCAGTGCAAACTGGCCTCCCCTCTTCTTTCACCTGAAAACCTCTAAAAATGCAAGCCCTGTGGATGGTAGTTGCCTCGCTGTTTTTTGCGGTGATGGGGGTTTGCGTCAAATACGCCTCGGTGCATTATTCGGCGGGGGAGTTGGTGTTTTACCGGGGGGTGGTGAGTGTGGTGTTCTTGCTGGTTTTTGCGCGGCAGCGGGGGGTTAGCTTGGCGACCAAGCTGCCGATGATGCATCTGTGGCGCACTGCCATTGGGGTGGCGGCGCTTACTTGCTGGTTTTATGCGATTGGAGCACTGCCGCTGGCTACCGCCATGACGCTTAACTATATGAGTAGCGTGTGGATTGCGGCGTTTTTGGTGGGCGGGGCGATGCTGTTTGCCAAGCCCGATGGCTCATCTCTGGGCGTGCAGGGCATTCAGGGTGGGCTGCTGGCTGCCGTGCTGATGGGCTTTGGCGGGGTGGTGATGGTGCTGCGCCCTGCTTTTGACCAGCAGCAGCTGTGGGGCGGCGTGGTGGGGCTGCTGTCGGGTTTTATGGCGGCGTTTGCATATTTGCAGGTCACAGCGCTGTCGCGGGCGGGCGAGCCCGAGGAGCGGGTGGTGTTTTATTTTGCACTGGGCAGCGCGGTGGCGGGGCTGGCGGCCATGCCTTTTACTGGCGTGGCGCACTGGGATGCGCAGCACGCGTGGTGGCTGCTGCCTATTGGGGTGCTCGCTTCGCTGGGGCAACTGTGCATGACGCGGGCATATGCACAGGGACCCACGCTGGTGGCGGCTAATTTGCAGTACACGGGCATTGTGTTTGCGGCGCTGTTTGGCTGGTTGTTGTTTGACGACAAACTGCCTATGATTGCGTGGCTGGGCATGGCAGTTATCATGGCCAGTGGCATTATTGCTACTTTTATTCGTGCCCGGGCTGTGCCCAACACGCCACATGAGGAGCACTGACTATGTTTGATACGATTATTTCCGCTGCGCAATTGCAAGATCTAGAGGCCAGCGGCGCACCGCTGATGGTGTTTGATTGCAGTTTTGATTTGGCCAATACGGCTGCGGGCGAAGCGGCTTTTGCCGATGTGCACATCAGCGGTGCACGTTATGCGCACTTAGAGCGCCATTTGAGCCACACCGCCACTGCCGATGATGCAGCCAGCGGTGGGCGGCACCCATTGCCCACGCGTGCTCGCTTTGCTGCGTGGCTGGCCTCGATTGGCTTTAACGCCAATATGCAGGCCGTGGTGTATGACCGCAATGGCACGCATTATTGCGGCCGCATGTGGTGGATGCTGCAGTGGTGCGGCCATGCTGATGTGGCGGTGCTTGATGGCGGGCTGGCTGCTTGGCAAGCGGCGGGCGGCGCTACTGAATCAGGCGCTGGGCCAGACGGCAAAAGTGCGCGCAAAGGCGATTTTGATGCACACTTTTCAAGTAAAACACCTGATGTCAGCGTCAAATCGTCATTGTTCACTATTGAAACTATAGTAAATGGTTTGGCTGATGGCGCGCACACCATCATCGACGCACGCGCCGCCCCGCGCTACCGTGGCGAGGTGGAGCCGCTTGACCCGGTGGCGGGGCATATTCCGAGCGCGCTCAATCGGCCATTTACCAGCAATTTTGAAGCCAACGGTTGCTTTAAAAAACCCGAGCAACTGCGCGCAGAATTTGACGCGCTGCTAGCTGGCCGCTCGCTGCACAACGTGGTGCACCACTGCGGCAGCGGTGTTACCGCCAACCCCAATGTGATTGCAATGGCGCTGGCGGGCTACCCGCGCACAGGGCTGTTTGCAGGCAGCTGGAGCGAGTGGAGCCGACGCACGGATTTGCCAGTGGCCACGGGTGGTTGAAAGCCGTTGCATTAGAGTTGCAGCGAGGCGAGTTTGCGTCGCCCTTTGGGGGTAAGTCGGTAGCTTTGTTTGCTGCTGGTGGGTTTGTCAGGTATGGTCATGGCAATCAATGCTTTTTGCAAAACTGGGAGCAAATATACCGATCGAAAATGCTCCTCATCTTTTAGTCCTAATGCAGCCTGAAGTTGTTGCCTGTTCATGGGCTTGGTCAAAGCCAAAAGCAACCTAACTTCCGGGGTGACCTCCGGGGTGACCTCCGGGGTGACTTCCGGGGTGACTTCCCCATCGAAAGCAGGGTGAACAGGCAATTCAACCAAGAAATAAGTTCTATCGGAATCGGTAGAAAACGTGGGTGCTGGTGAGCCGTTGGCGCGCATGGTTTCCACGATGGTGGGAATGCCCGTGCTACGCCCTTCTGTAAGCTTGAGCTCTTTGAGAAACTCGCCAATACGGCGATTGCGGTAGCGCCGTGCAATCACCCGCGCAGCATTCAGCGATTTGGGATCAATAGACGCATCTGGTCCGGGGTAGCTCACAATTTCAATGCCGTGCGGATGCACGCGCACCTCCACTGGCTCACGCTGTTCGTAGCTTCGGTGGTACACCGCATTAACCAAAGCCTCCTCCACTGCGGCATAGGGGTAGTTAAACACCACTTGCGCCTCGGCTTGATTGGGCAACTTGATAGTTTTTTGTTGCACCACGTTGTTGTGGATATAGCGCAACGCATCACGCACTTGCTGCTGCAAAGGGCCGTGCATGGTGTTTTCTAAAAGTTCGCCTCGGGCAATCCCTTTGGGGAAAATCACAATATCAATTTGCGCACCGGGCAACCAGCGCTGCGGTGCTTCGTTAAAAAACAGCAGCCCCACGTGGCGCGGTACCATATGCTCCTGCACACCATCCACAATGCCCATTTGCACACCCAGTTCATGCAGGGATGAGTCAGCAGCCTTCGATTGCAAGCCACTGCCCACTTCACGCAAATAATCCAAAATAAGTGGTAACTTCAGGTCTTGCACGCTGGCAGATGCGCAGCGCCTGTCGTCAAAAGGCACGCTGGCCGTGGGCATCAACAGCTCGCGCTCCGTCTCTCCTTTGGCTTGCACCGTACTCGAATAGCGGCGTATGTAATAGTGCAGCTGCTTGAGTTTGGTAGTGACTTCACTGGGCGCTTTATAGGGTCTGTTTTGACCACCCGGCGCCCACAAAACCAGCAGATTGCGACCTTCCACCACCTCGTGGCTGAGCAATGGAAAATAGGGCGGCACTATTTGCTGACAAAAAGCCAGCAATTCCCGTTGTATTTTGTCCAGCGCGTTGCTGGCCAAGCCTTTTGGTGGAAATACGGGGCGGCCGTTGTCATCGCAATCTTGGCCTATGACGACATAGCCACCACCAAGATTCTCAAAATCATTGGCAAATGCGCACAGCGTGCGCATGATTGCATCAGGATTCCAGCCAGCTTTGTACTCAATGCGTGCGCTCTCTACTGCACGCTGGCGCAGCAGGTCTTGGAGGTTGATACGCAAATTGCCCATATGCGTCTATTGTGCCGCAGTGCAGGCGGCTTTTTTTAGTGCGACAAGCGCGTCACCAAAGTAATGGCCAGCAGCCCCACCAAGAGCCATGCAATTTGCGCAAAGGTTTCGCGGGCGGGCAGGCGCTTTTGAAGCTGGGGAATTAGATCGGCCAGCGCCACATAGATGAAGCTGCTGGCTGCTATGGCCAGCAGGTAGGGCTGCACCCAGCCTAGCTGGTCTAGCAGCGCGTATCCTAGCCAGCCACCCACCACGGTGGCTAGCCCCGCAGCGCTGAGCGAGAGCAGGGCTTTTTTGGCATCACGCCCGGGCTGGCGCAGCACCAGCAAATCGCCCACGTGGTGAGGAATTTCGTGGGTGAGCACGGCCAGCGTGGCGGCTAAGCCTAGCTGAAAATTGGCCATGTATGCGGCGGCAATGAGCACGCCGTCGCCAAAGCAGTGCACGCTGTCGCCCAGCAGTACGGCCCAGCCGCCACTCGCATGGCCGTTACCATTACCGTGGCCGCTGGGCTGGCTGTGTGCTCGGTGCTGGCTTGCGTCTTCGTTTGGTGCAACTGCTGTATGGGCATGTGCGGCTGGCTCATGTGCGGCTGACGCTTGTGCGGCTGGCGCGTGTGTATGTGCGTGGGCGCTGTGTGCAGCATGGCCATGCGCCGCGCGCCCATCGCCGCCATGGTGGTGCTCGTGCCCATGGTGGTAGAGCTCGGCTTTGTCCAACATAAAGAAAAATACCAAGCCGCACAACAAGGTGGTAAATAGCTCTTGCGCGCCCGCTTGGCTCTCAAAAGCTTCGGGCAGCAGGTGCATAAAAGCCGTGGCCAAGAGCGCGCCAGCGGCAAGGCTCAAGAGGTGCTGGGTATAGCGCGCGAGCACACCGTAGGCCAAAAGCCCGGCAATCCACACGCTGCCCACGCCTGCCACAAGGGTACCAATGGTGATATAAAGAGCATTCATTTACTATATATTTAGTAGCATACTATGACCATATGACGCTGACATCGGTCTAAAATTTCTTAAATTCCATAAAAAAACCGCCCGTAGGCGGCTTCTGGTGGCTATAAGCAGCTAAGGCTTGATTATGCAACCCCATTGGCCCGGAACCAATCGAGCGCGCGTTTCCAGCCGTCGTCAGCGGCTTCTTTGCGGTAGCTGGCGCGGTAATCGGCGTGAAAAGCGTGGGGCGCGCCGTCGTACACATGGAATGTGCTCTTTTTGGCTGCTGGGGAGCCGCCAGCCAGCGCCGCCTTCATTTTGTCGACCGTGTCCAGCGGTATACCTGTGTCAGCGCTGCCATACAAGCCCAGCACGGGGCCGGCGATTTTGTCCACATGGTCAATCGGGTTAGTGGGTGACATGGGGTTGGCAGCGCCCACCATGCGGCCATACCAAGCCACACCGGCTTTCACGGCGGGGTTGTGCGCGGCATACATCCACGTGACGCGCCCGCCCCAGCAAAAGCCAGTAATGGCCAGCTTGGAGGCGTCGCCGCCATTGGCTGCAGCCCATTTGGCCACGCCATCTAGGTCAGCCATCACCTGCGCATCGGGCACCTTGCTGACCACTTCTTTGATCAAATCCGCAATGGCGTTGTATTTGGTCGGGTCGCCTTGGCGGGCATAGAGCTCGGGGGCAATGGCCAAGTAGCCCGCTTTGGCAAAGCGGCGGGCGGTGTCGGCAATGTATTCGTGCACACCAAAAATCTCTTGAATCACCAAAACCACGGGCAGATTGGTTTTGCCAGCGGGCGCGGCGCGGTAGGCGGGGAATTTAAAGCCATTGACCTCTATCATCACCTCGCCAGCGGTCAGGCCGTCGGACGATGTTTTGATAGCGGTTTGTGCCACGGCTGCGCCCACGGTAGCGGCATAGCCCACGCCAAAGGCGGCTTTGAGGGCGCTGCGGCGGTTCGCAGCAAGCGGGGTGGACTCGGTGGTGTTGAGTAATGCATGGGCATCTTGCAGGGTGTCTGGCAGTGATTGGCTGTTGAGCATGGGTTCTCCAAATAAATAACGGGGTTAAACTAAACTTGCGCAGTATCCAACGAAGCGGCGCGGCTTGCAAGTGCTATGGCTTAAGAAACCCTAGTTTGCGCTAAGTTCCCCATTTTTCATCCACACTTATAGGACAAACCCCATGCCCACAATACGCGTCGACATGATGGAAGGGCGCACGCCCGAACAAAAAACCGCCCTTGTCAAGGCTCTGACCCAAGCCGTGGTTGACAGCCTAGGCAGCAAACCCGAATCGGTGGATGTGCTGCTGTACGACATCAAGCGTGAAAACTGGGCCACGGGCGGTGTGCAGTGGAGCGAACGCCAATAAACGACAGCCAATAAGCGGGTACGGCGGCCACTGGCAATAGCAGCGACAATAGGGGCATGAAACTATCTGACGACATAAGTGCTGGACGCGGCAAGCCGCTCACGGCCGAAGACGCCGAAGCGGCCAAACCCAAGACCCACACCAAGCGCGGCATGAAGCGCGGCTATTTTGTGCGCGGCCAGTTTGTGGCCGAAGGCAGCGAGCTCGACCTAGAGCTCAAAAGCGAATTCGCCTCCAGCCGCACCGTGGCCAAAGAAGAAAGCACCGCCTTGCAAGAGCTGGGCGAGCAGCTGCTCACCCTGCCCGCAGCGGTGATAGCCAAGCTCGATTTGCCCGAAAAATTGGTCGATGCCGTGGCCGAGGCCAAGAAAATCACCAATTTTGAAGGCAAGCGCCGCCAAATGCAGTTCATTGGCAAGCTGATGCGCCGCGTCGAGCCCGAGCCGATTCGCGCCGCCGTGCTGGCCCAGCGCGAGGGCAGTGCCGACGACAAAATCGCCCTCAAGCAAGCCGAAAAATGGCGCGATAGCCTGATTGCCGACGACGCGGCCTTGCAGCGCTGGGTGGGCGAGCAGCCCGATACCGACATCCAGCAACTGCGTTCTTTGGTGCGCCAAGCGCGCAAAGACGCAGCTACTGCGCAGCTTGCACAGCTTGCGCAGGCCGCCAGCGCAGCAACTGCCCCAGCCCCTGATGCGCCCGCCCCCCTGCCGCGCCAAAGCAAGGCCACCAAAGAGATCTTCCAGCTGGTGCGCGCAGCGCTGGCCGCTGGCCATACCGACCAAGGCCACAGCGATGGTGATGGGAATGGCGAGCAAGACGATTAGACACTGGCTGGCGTGCGCCGCTGCGCTGCTCATGGGCGCAGGCTTCAGTGTGGCCGCTGGTGCCATGACCCTAGAAGTCAAGGCAAACCAAATTTTTGCCACCGGCCCAGTAGATGATGATGTGCGCAAATTTGAAGATGCGCTCAACATCCCGGGTGTGGACACCGTGGTTTTTGTCAACTCACCCGGCGGTGATTTGCGCACCGGCATGGTGGTGGGTCGCATGATTGCGGCCAAAGGCGTCAACACCGTCATTGCAGGGTATTGCGTATCGGCCTGCTCCATCATGTTCATGGGCGGTAAGGAGCGGCGTTTCTCTAGCGAGTTTCGCCCCGCGCTCACTTACATCGGCATCCACGGCGCGCACGATAAAACCACCCGCCAAGTTAGCCCCACCATGCAGCCGCAAATTTACGCATTTTACAAAACCGCCATGGGCGATAAGTTTGACGCGGCGCTCATGAACCAAGCGCTCTACCAAATGGACGATGCAGGTGCGCTGCTGGTGCTCTTGGACCCCACGCGCTCACCCAGCGCTGGCGCGGTGCACTGCCGTGCGGCGCAAACACCCAAGCAACTGTGCAGCAAATTCCCTTTGGTTGATGCGCTCAGCCTAGGCATCATCACCGCCAAGGATTTGGTCAGCCTCACATTGCCAGAGGCTTTCAAAACCATTCCTGCAGTGCTAGGCAGGGCGCTCAACACACCCATGGATGGTGTGGCCGCTTATCTGCAAGACTTCAGCGACCGCCAGTGCGCCACCGACCGCTGCAAACTCGCCGTGAGCAATTGGGCGCAGGCCAAAGAACACAAAGCATTGGCCAGCCGAGCAGGCGCGCGCGGCATGGGCACGGCCGTCAACCGTGACAGCTTAGCCAATGCCATTGGCGCAGCGGTGTATTTTTGCAACCACATACAGGGGCTATTGCCCGCGCTGTGCGAGCCCGAAATCGTCAATGGGTTTGACCTGCGCAGCTTCTACCCCGAGTTTGCCAAACTGCACACCGATGCGTTGGCTCTCATCAAACTCCCCGCCGATGCCACCTACGCCAACGAAGAATACGGCGGCGGCTTCACCAGCGCCCATGGGCTGCGCACCGATACCTACTCTGACATCACGCCGCAAACCTTGCCGGGCATCACCACCGTGCGCACCCGCGAGCTGGCGCAGATGCTGCGCAGTGGCAAACCTCCGGTGGTCGTTGACGTATTGGGCGGATCCCACGCGGCGATTCCCAGTGCACAGGGTTTTATACGCGCAGGCTTGGCCTTTGCTGATACGCGGATTGAAGCCGCATTTGAAACCCGCTTTAACGACATGCTCAAGCTACTGGCCCCCGATATGGCGCAGCCTTTGGTGCTGTACTGCGCGGGCCGCAATTGCTGGCACTCGGTGAATGCCGCTTTGCGCGCCCAAAAACTGGGCTACACCGCCATATACTGGTACCGTGGCGGGCTAGAGAGCTGGCAGGCGGCCCAGTTGCCCACAGCACCCTTTATGTTTCGCGCTGTAGCGCATTGATAACTATGCAAAACCCCACCCTTAACCCCAACCCCTACGACCCCATCACCATCGGCATAGTCTCTGTGAGTGACCGCGCCAGCACCGGCGTCTATGAAGACAAGGGTCTGCCAGCCTTGAAAGACTGGCTGGGCAAAGCCTTGAAAAACCCCATCACTTTCATCGAGCGCCTCATCCCCGATGAGCAGGCCACCATCAGCCAAACCCTGATTGCGCTGGCCGATGCTGGCTGCGCGCTGGTGCTCACCACGGGCGGCACGGGCCCGGCCCTGCGCGATGTCACTCCCGAGGCCACGCTGGCTGTGGCACACAAAGAAATGCCCGGCTTTGGCGAGCAAATGCGCCAAATCAGCCTGCATTTTGTGCCCACCGCTATTTTGTCGCGCCAAGTGGCGGTGGTGCGCGGCCAATGCCTGATCATCAACCTGCCCGGGCAGCCCAAAGCCATTGCCCAAACGCTGCAAGGCCTGCCAAGCGCCGACCATGGGCAGCGCAATGTGCCCGGTATATTTGCCGCTGTGCCCTACTGCGTAGATTTGATAGGTGGCCCCTACATAGAAACCGAGGCCAGCGTGTGCCCCGCCTTCAGACCACAAACTGCTGTGCGCATTTTTGTGTGACAAAATGCACGCAACAAGCTAAACTATGTGGTTCATTCACCGCAACAATGCTAGGAAAACACGTTTTGCTACTTTAAATGCGTGATTTAGAAATTTAGCACGCGCAGACAATGTGTTACAAATCATAATCTCGGGTGCACTGGTGTAAGCTCACATCCATTGCTGGAGGTTTTTTGAGTTCACCCGCAAAGAAAGTAGCTACTGTCATGACTACCCATCGTATTTCTACCCCTCTTTACTTTGCTGCTTGCGCCGTGGCCGCAACGCTGTTGTGCGCCACTGCGCCTGCGAGGGCGCAGACATCGGTGTTGCCTGTTGAGGCAAACCTGCCCTACACAGTTAAAGCCAATGACAAACTGATTGCCTTAACCAAAACCCTGCTGATTGATGCCAGCGCTTGGCCAGAGGTAGCACGCTTTAACAAACTAAAAAATCCCAACCTGATTTCGATTGGCCAAGAGATCAAAATCCCGCTTCGGCTTCTCAACCCACTGCTGGCCAATGGCAAAGTCATCAGCGTAGAAGGCGATGTCAAAATAGGTAACCAAAGCATGCAAGCGGGCGCCGCCCTGCCAGAGGGCGCGCGCCTGCAAACGGGAGCCAACAGCTCGGCCGTGGTGGAGCTTGGCGACGGCTCGCGTGTGCAGCTCTTGCCCAACTCGATTGCCCAAATCATCACGCAGCGGCGCTACTCCACCGACGTGAATGCGCAGGCCACCGCCAGCGCCTCAACCACTTGGTTCTCAGGCGCAATCCGCTTGGTGCAGGGCACCATCGACACCATCGCTAGCAAAACCACCAAGCGCATCACGCCGCTGGAAATCACCACACCAACCTCTATTGTGGGCGTGCGCGGCACGCAGTTTCGCGTAGCTTATGAAGACCCGGTAAGCCAGTCAGCACGCACCGAAGTCACCGAAGGCAATGTCCGCACCGACAATCCCAAGCAAGGAGTGGGCACTAACTTGCCCGGTGGTTTTGGCGCAGTGGTCAAGCCCAATGAACGCGAAATAAAAGCGGTGGCACTGCTTGCCGCGCCTGATTTGTCGGCACTTCCTGATGATGTGAACCGCAAAGACAATGCCGCCACTTGGCCACTGCCCAGCTTGGCAGGCGCTGCGGGCTACAAAGTGCAGTTGGCGCGTGATGCGGGCTTTTCGCAGCTGGTTGGCGAGTTCAAAGCCACCAGCGGCAGCGTGGATTTGGCTGGGCTGCCCAATGGCGCTTGGCATGCACGGGTGCGCGGCATCGACGCAGCTGGCTTAGAAGGCTTTGACGCAGTGAAAATGGTGCAAATCAAAGACGCTCCCGCAATCGTTGTGCCCACGCCCATCCCGCGCGCAGTGTGGCCAAGCACGCTTAGCGTGGGCGCATCTGCGCGGGTGTTGCCCAATGCCACCTTGCTGCTGCTCAATCTGTCTGCCATGGACACGCCTGTGTCGCTCATAGCTGAAATCGCCTCAGATGCGCAGTTTACACAGCCCACAAGTGCGCCTGTAGTCAATGGCCGAGTCACCCTGCCCACGCTGAGCGCTGGGCAAACGTATTTTCTGCGCATCAGCCCAGCAGTGGCATCCACGGCCACAGCCGCAGCAAACACGGTGCGCTACCAACTAGAGCTGCCAAGCAACTGGGGCGCTACGGTGATGGAAACACAGCTGGCTTTGCGGCAATTGCCTGTGCGCTGAAAGAAGCATTGTGGAACATTTGGTAGGCTTGGACAAGCGCGCATGGACTAGCCGCGATGTGGCCCATTTACTGGTTGGCAACACCGCCCTGTCTGAGTTGAGCATGGCCGACGCTTTAGAAGTGGTGGCCTTGATGAAGGCGCGCCGCGTCAAAGAAGGCAGTGTGATCACCCAAGAAGGCACTGAAAACTCCGACTACATGGTGTTGATTCTGTCGGGCGAAGCTGTGGTGCAAAGCGAGGCTGGTGCACAAGATGAAACCCTAGTGCTCGGCATAGCCAGCACAGGCGCTTTGCTGGGTGAGCTGGGTTTACTAGACGGCGAGCCACGCTCAGCCACCTGCATTGCCAGCAGCTACATGGACGTGGCCATCTTAGAGCGCAGCAAACTCACCCTGCTGATGGCAGAAAAACCGCGTGTAGCAGCCAACTTGCTTGCGGCCATTCTAAAGAAAGTGGCCCAACGTCTACGCGCTAGTAATAAAAAAGTGCGTGCGCTCTCGCAAATCAACCGCAGCCTACAAGACGAGTTGCATGTCACCAAAAACCCACTGGCTGAAGTGGACTGAGTGCCCCAGTAGCCAATTGTTAGCCAAGCACACACACTTTCAACTGTTAGATTTGTGAATTTTTGCACGCCAAAAAATGGCGCGCGTGAACAAAACACGGTTTTACAGTAAATGCTTGGAAGCGGCTGCCCAAGCGTAGATTTTTGCAATTTTGCAATGAACAATGTGCGACATGCACATTCTCAAACACCCCTGCGCCAGCAGCGCTAGCCCACTGACAAAACGCGTAACACGTCTGCATGCCTTGCATGCGCTGGCTGCTGCCAGTGCCTTGTATGGGCATGTGGCGCTGGCCGCCCCGACACCCGCTGCCAGCAGTGCACGCCCAAACATTGCCTACACGGTCAAAGCATCAGACAAGCTCATCACGCTGTCGCAGACTGTATTGTCCAGCCCCAGCGCTTGGCCCGAGGTGGCGCGTTTTAACCAATTAAAAAATCCCAATCAACTCTCTGTTGGCCAAGTGCTGGCACTTCCGCTAGACCTGCTCAAGCCGATTGCCTTAAGCGGCAAAATCATCAGCGCCAGCGGCACGGTGCGGGTCAATCAAAGCGCCGCCATTGCTGGCAGCGCAGTGCCTGAAGGCGCGCAAATCGACACGGGCAGCGATGGCGTGGCGCTGCTTGAACTGGCCGATGGTTCTCGTCTGACGGTGCTGCCCAAAAGCATTGCCCAAGTGATTCTCCAGCGCGCATATTCCACCAACCAAGCCGACCTGCAAGCTGGCGCCAGCAGTTCCACCACCTGGTTTTCAGGTGCTATTCGGCTGGTGCAAGGCAGCATAGACACATTGGCTAGCAAACTGACGCGCCGCGCCCAGCCCTTAGAGGTGACCACGCCCACCTCGGTGGTGGGCGTGCGTGGCACACAGTTTCGGGTCAGCTACACACCCGACTCCAGCCCCGCTGCGCGCACAGAAGTGCTAGAAGGCTTGACCCAAGCGAGCAACCCAAAAACCAATTCGCAGGCTGCCATTGCAGGTGGTTTTGGTGCAGCCATTTTGCCGCAAGACCGCGTGATTACCGTGCGGCCTTTGCTGCCAGCACCAGTGCTACGGGATGCAGTTGACCCCTCAGCGCAAGTGGCAAGCGTGCAAGAAGTGCTGCGCTCAGAGCAGGGCATAGGCCGTTTAGATTTTGCCCCCATCGCAGGAGCTGCGAACTACCGTATTCAAATCTCAGACAGCCCTTTGTTTGCCTCATTGCAGGCCAATCTGATTAGCAACAGCGCCAATGCCGATATCAGCGCCACGCCCAACGGCCCGTGGCATATTCGCATTCGCGGCATCGACGATATTGGTTTGGAGGGCTATGACAAACAATACCGCATCGAGCTTAAAGATGCGCCCAAACAACCTGCCAAAGCCGTTTCTGCCATTCCAGCGCAGTGGCTCAAAGCAATCGCATTGGGTGCATCGGTGAAGGCTTTTCAAACGCATACCGATCTGTATGTCAATACCAGTTCTTCCGATTTTCCTGCAGCACTTTTTGTGGATGTGACAGAGCA
>JAYTMT010000135.1:0-6493 GCA_043728315.1 Polaromonas sp.
GAGCTGTCGATTTGCGGCTACGCGGCGGAGGATTTGTTCCTGCGCCCGGCCTTTATTGCCGCCTGCGATGATGCCGTAAAAAGCATTGCCGCGCGCACCGCTGATCTGAAAGACCTGTGTATTGTCGTTGGTCACCCCACGGGGGGCGATGTGCGCAGCAAATCGGTGGCGGTGCCCCAGCGCTACAACGCGGCCAGCGTGCTGCAAAACGGCCGCGTGACTGAGACCTATGCCAAGCGCGAGCTGCCTAACTACCAAGTGTTTGACGAGCGGCGATATTTCACGCCCGGGCAGGGGGTGTGCGTGTTTCAAGTGGGGCAGGGGGCGGATGCGCTCAGCGTGGGTCTGCTCATTTGCGAAGACGCGTGGTTTGAAGAGCCCGCTGCGCTGGCCAAGGCCGCTGGCGCTGAAATTTTAGTGGTGCTCAACGCATCGCCATTTCATGTGGGCAAGGGCGGCGAGCGCGTGGCGCGCATGGCCGAGCGCGCCCGCGCCGTAGCGCTGCCGCTAATTTATGCGCACATGGTGGGTGGGCAAGACGAGGTGGTGTTTGACGGTGCATCGTTCGCTGTGGGGGCTGACGGCGCTTTGAAAGCACAAGCCCCTAGTTTTATAGAAAATTTACTGAATGTCAGCGTCATACGGTCACATGATGCTATGCTAATTGAAGCATCTGCCTTGCCTGCGCCACTGAGCGACGATGCCCAGCTATGGGAGGCTTTGGTGCTGGGCGTGCGCGACTATATTGGCAAAAACGGCTTTCCATCGGTGCTGCTGGGCCTGTCTGGCGGCATCGATTCAGCTTTGGTATTGGCCATTGCCGTGGACGCGCTGGGCGCAGACAAAGTGCGCGCGGTCATGATGCCATCGCCCTACACAGCGGACATCAGCTGGATTGACGCACGCGAGATGGCGCAGCGCCTAGGCGTGCGCTACGACGAGATTTCGATATTGCCTGAGTTTGAGGCGTTCAAAGCATCGCTTGCTGGCGAGTTTGCAGGCCTTGCCGAAGACACCACCGAGGAAAACATCCAAGCGCGGATTCGCGGCACGCTGCTGATGGCGCTCTCCAACAAATTTGGCTCGATTGTGCTCACCACAGGCAATAAATCGGAGATGGCCACGGGCTACTGCACCCTGTATGGCGACATGGCGGGCGGCTTTGCGGTGATCAAGGATTTGGCCAAAACCACGGTTTTTCGCCTGTGCCGCTGGCGAAACGCCAATGACCCGCACGGCACCGGCTCTGCGCCCATACCCGAACGCATCATCACCCGCCCGCCCAGCGCCGAGCTGCGCCCCGACCAAAAAGACCAAGACAGCCTGCCAGAGTACGACGTGCTGGATGCCATCATCGAACGCTACATGGAAAACGACCAAAGCATTGAGTCGATTGTGGCCGCAGGCTTTGAACGCGCCGTGGTGGAGCGCGTCACAAGGCTCATCAAAATCAACGAATACAAACGCCGCCAATCACCCGTGGGTATTCGGGTAACCCATAGAAGCTTCGGCAAAGATTGGCGCTATCCTATTACCTCGCGCTTTCGGGCTTGAATTGTCTTGAAAACGGACATCCGGACGCGAAGGGCGCTAAAGTTACGCTAAAGACGCGAAAGGAATACCAAATTTATGAAGCATAGTGCGGATGTCAGCGTAAAATCGTCATTCTTTGCTATTAAAAAGTGAATTTTAATTTTGATACCGACCGTAATTCAAAATTAATTAATTATTTATTTAATTATTTATTTAATTATTTATTTATTTATTTATTTATTTATTTATTTTGGTATTCCTTTCGCGTTCTTCGCGCAACCTTAGCGTCCTTCGCGATACCCCTCTCGCCCTCCCAACCACCTCTGTTCTATAAATTGAGAAGTCACATGAAACAAATCACCGCCATTGTCAAACCTTTCAAGCTTGAGGAAGTCCGCGAAGCGCTCGCTGAATGCGGCGTGACTGGGCTTACCGTGACCGAAGTGAAGGGTTTTGGCCGCCAAAAAGGCCATACCGAGCTTTACCGTGGTGCGGAATACGTGGTCGATTTTTTGCCTAAAGTCAAGGTAGAAGTCACCGTGAAATCAATCGACGTGGACCGCTGCGTGGAAGCGATTGTGAAAGCCGCCCGCACTGGCAAAATCGGCGACGGCAAGATTTTTGTGACCAGTGTGGAGCGCGTGGTGCGCATCCGTACCGGCGAGGAAGACGAAGCGGCGGTGTAATGCAGCGGGCTTGTCCCGTCCGCAGGCACGCTACACTTTGTTTGCTACTTACTATATAAAACGTAGCGCACTATGACCATATGGCGATGACATTGCCACTATTTTTCTTAAAATTACGAATCTGAGCGTGAAATAATGCTCCAGCGTGCTGTTGAACCGCAAGCTGGGCAGTTTGCCAACACTGCACGTCACAAGACGCAAAAAAGCCCGCTGTTTTGCGGGCTTGCTATTTTGCGGGCTTTAGTGGACGGGTGTAGGCCAGTGGCTGGGTGTTTCTAGCCCAGCAGAGTGGCTTTATTTGGTTGCCAAAATCCAAGCGGCCAGCTTTTTAGCGTCGGCTTCGTTCACTTGCGGGTTGGCTGGCATGGGCACGGGGCCGAATACGCCTGCGCCGCCTTTGACGATTTTCAGGGCTAATTTGTCAACCGCGTCTTTTTGGCCCGCATATTTTTTGGCTACCGCTTGGTAGCTCGGCCCCACCAATTGCTTGTCAACCGCGTGGCAGGCCAAGCAGTTTTTCTCTTTGGCGAGTTTGTCGTCGGCAAAAGCTGGGGTGGCGCTCAGGGCGGCCGTCAAAACTGCGGCTGAGAGTGCCAGGAGGCGCGAAGTGGCTGTCAAAGTCATGGTATTCCTTGTTGGCTGGGAGGCTGGATGCGCTACATTTCAAATATGCAACGCTGCTTACATACAACGCAGATTTTAGCTGGGGGTTTACAAGGCCGGTCTGTTTTGCTGGCTTTCTAGGGTTTACTAGTGCATTTGTGCACGTTTTCAGGAGAAAAAGATGTATTTTTTAGGCCTAGGTTTAATTTTTTTGTTGATGAAGTACATGGAAATAGCCCCCGTGGCCACATGGAGCTGGTTTGTTGTTTTAGCGCCTTTTGCTTTGGCTGTGGCTTGGTGGGCCATAGCCGATGCCACTGGCTACACCAAAAAGAAGCAAATGGACAAGCTGGACAAACGCAAAACCGACCGCATTGCGAAAAACCGCGATGCGATGGGTATCAATCCGCGTAAAAAATAGTTTTTTTTAAGAAAATTGGCCAATGTCAGCGCCATATGGTCATAGTGCGCTATGTAAATAATAGTGCATACAAGTAATTTTTAGCTTTGGGCCATAGTCCACAGCGGAATATCCTGCGCACGGGCCAACTGGTCGAGCTGTTTGCACGAATTTTTGGCAAAAAATGCAGCCACTGCGGCGTGGGTGGCGGGCTCAAAAGGGGTGGTGAAACTGCGCACTTGCACGCCTGCTGCTGCGCACAATGCGGCGGCAAAATGCGGCTCTAGCGCGGCCACGGCCACGCGGCCGTCTTTGCAAGGATACACGCGGTAGCCTGCATGCGCGCCGCCCACGGCACCGCGCGCCAGCGTGAGCCCCCATGTGCGGGGCAGGGCGCTGTAGGCTGCGGCCTCAGACAAAGCCACTTCTAAGCGCACGCCTTTGCCTGTGGATTTGCAGGCCAGCAGGGCTTGCAGCGCGGCCTCGCTGGCCATCAGCGAGCCGGCCATGTCGGCGTACAGGGTGGGTGGCAGGTCTAGGCCGGCAATGAGGCCGTTTTCAGCCAAATAGGTCAGGTCATGCCCGGGCTCTTCGGCGCGTGCGCCGGGTGCGCCCACAATGTCGACCACGCTTAAGCTGGGGTAGCGTTTGTGCAGACTTTTCCAGTCTAGCCCCAGCTTGGCCAGCGCGCTGGGGCGAAACGAGGTGAGCAACACATCCGTTTTGGCCAGCGCCGCATGCAGTTTGGCTTGGCCTTGGGCGGTTTTAAGGTCGGCTTTGAACAGCTTCACACCCGCGTGCAGTTGGGCGTAGGCCGCAGGGGCGTAATGACCCATGGGGTCACCGGCTGGGCCCTCTAGCTTGGTGCAAGCTGCGCCCATGGCCTGTAAGCGCATCAGCGCGGCCGGGCCGGGCAGGTTCAGCGCAATGCTGAGGATGCGGCTGCCTTTGAGGGGTTTGAGGAGTTTGGTGGATTTTGGGGCAGGAGATGCATTCATAAGGGTGTTAAAAGTGTATTTTAAGAAAAATTGGCAAATGTCAGCGTCATATGGTCATAGTACGCTATTGAATATATAGTGTCAATGCACACTGCGCAGCATCTGAATATGCGCAATACCGTCTTCCACATAGGTTTGGCCGCTGGCCACAAAGCCATGTTGGGCATAAAAGCCTTGCAGCTGGGCCTGCGCCCCTATGCGCACGCTCTGCGCTCCCCACAGCGCTTGCATGTGGGCAAGGGCTTGCGCCACCAGCGCATGCCCCGCGCCGCCCCCGCGCACGTTGGGGTGGGTGGCCACGCGGCCTATGCTGGCCTCTGGGTAGGCCAGACCAGCTGGCAAGCAGCGCGCACATGCCAGCAGTTTGCCCCCTTGCGTGCCCAGCAGGTGCATGGCCCCAAGGTCTAGGCCGTCCATGTCTTGAAAAATACAGGCCTGCTCCACCACAAATACTGCGCTGCGCAGTTGCAGCAATTCATACAAACTGCTTGCACTTAACTGCGCAAATGGCGCAAAATGCCAATTCAAAACGCTGCTGGCTGCTGGGGGCATGGTAGGTGGTGCTGTAGGTGAATATTTACAGAATTTTAGCCCAATGTCAGCGTCATATGGTCATTATTCGCTATGAAAAATGTAGTTTTTTACTTCTCGTGTGTGCTGCTTGTGGCGCTGCTGGGCGGGCGCATGTCTGCACAAAACGCCGCGCCCGGCAAAGCCAACCCGCAAGCGCCTAGCGCGCAAGAGCCCAAGCTGCGTGCTGTGCCCGTGGCCAGCGGCTTGGATCACCCCTGGGCCTTGGGCTTTTTGCCGCAGGGACGCATGCTGGTGACTGAGCGCACTGGCCGTATGCGGGTGGTGGACGCAGCGGGCGCAGTGGCGTCGCCGCTGCTGGGTTTGCCGCCAGTGGCCAGTGGCGGGCAGGGCGGCTTGCTTGATGTGCTGGTGGACGCTGATTTTGTCAATACCCGCATGGTTTACTGGTGTTATAGCCAGCCTGATGCCGCAGGGCGCGCGGGTGGCCAAGCCAACAGCACGGCGCTGGCCCGCGGCAAGTTAAGCGGCGACTCCAGCAGCCTGCAAGAGGTGAAAGTGCTGTTTAGCCAACTGCCCAAGGTGGTGTCCAATTTGCATTTTGGTTGCCGCATTGTGCAGTCTGGCGATCTGCTGTACCTCACGCTGGGCGACCGCTACAGCCGCAGCGCCGATGCGCAAAAGCTGGACAACCACTTGGGCAAAGTGGTGCGCATCCACACCGATGGGCGCATACCCAAAGACAATCCTTTTGTGGGCACAGCGGGTGCGTTGCCCGAGATTTTCAGCTTGGGCCACCGCAACATGCAGGGCGCAGCGCTGGACGCGCAGGGCCGCCTGTGGGCGCACGAGCACGGCCCGCAAGGCGGCGACGAGATTAACCGCCCCGTGGCAGGGCGCAACTATGGCTGGCCTGTGATTGGCTACGGTGAGCAGTACGGCGGTGGCCCGATTGGCGAAGGTATTACTGCCCGCGCTGGCCTAGAGCAGCCGCTGCACTACTGGGTGCCCTCGATTGCACCATCAGGCATGGCCTTTGTGCAGTCTGAGCGCTACGGCGCGGCTTGGCGCGGCAACCTGCTGGTGGGCGCGCTGCGCGGCCAAGCGCTGCACCGCTTGGAGCTGGCGGGCGATGCCGTGTTGCGCGAGACCCAGCTGCTCACCGAGCTGCGTGAGCGTATTCGCGATGTGCGCATGGGGCCCGATGGCTGGGTTTATATACTCACCGACAGTGCCAATGGGCGTGTGCTGCGCTTAGAGTTGCCTTAGCGGCTGCTTTGTTTCGCGCGCTATTGGCGTTTTGGCGTGCTCGGCTAGCGTTTTGGCGCGCCCGATCAGCGTTTTGAGGCGCCCGATCAGCGTTTTGGCTTTCGCACACTCCCTCATGCTGGAGTACCAGAAATCGGTCGTATGCGAAAGCCAAAACGCTGATCGGGCTATGCTCGCTTTGAGGTTTTAATACCGGAGGCACGCTACTCTTGGTTTGCTGCATACTATATAAATAGTAGCGCGCTATGACCATATGACGCTGACATTGCCACTATTTTTCATAAAACATACAAGTCTGATCGCGAAATAGTGATCCAGCTTGCTGCGCGGCCTGAAGCAGAGCAGTTTTCCGACCGTTCCCAGCAACCACCTCGCCCTGCGGCTAAGCGAGTGCTGTGCCAATGCGCAAACAATCAGGGCGCTGGGCTTGTTTTTTTGGACAAATGGGGGATCAGAATGTTCATCTGTCTGAG
>JAYTMT010000136.1:0-10875 GCA_043728315.1 Polaromonas sp.
GAGGGAGTGTGCGAACGCCAAAACGCTGATCGGGCGCACTGATCGAGCGCACTGATCAGCGCACTGATCAGGCGCATAAATCAAGCGCGTAACAGCAAAAATCGGCCAGACGAAAAAAAGCCCCGCAAGCGGGGCTTTTTGGCGGTCAAGTAAAAATATTACTTGTTAGCGCGCGTACCAACCACTTCGATTTCTACGCGGCGGTTCTTGGCTTTGCCTTCTTTTGTCTTGTTGTCAGCAACTGGCTGCTTCTCGCCCTTGCCTTCAGTGTAAACACGGTTTTTCTCGATGCCTTTGGACACCAAGTATGCCTTGACGGCTTCCGAGCGGCTCACAGAGAGCTTCTGGTTAGGAGCGTCACCGCCGTCAGAGTCGGTGTGACCCACTGCGATGATAACTTCGAGGTTGATGCCTTTAACTTTGCCGATCAGGTCGTCAAGCTTGGCTTTGCCTTCTGGCTTAACTACAGACTTGTTCACGTCAAAGAATGCATCAGCAGCGTAAGTTACCTTGGTGGCTGCTGGTGGCTGTGGAGCTGGTGCGGGAGCTGGTGCAGCGCGTGGTGCTACTGGTGCAGCAGCAGGTGCTGGTGCAGGAGCGGCAGCAGCTGGTGCGGGAGCAGGTGCTGGTGCAGGTGCAGCTACTGGAGCTGGTGCAGGAGCAGCAGCTGCTGGCTTGGCCAACGCGCCATCGCAGCCGGCGGCAGCGGTAGCAGGTGTCCACATGGCATCACGCCAGCACAGTGTGCCGTCGCCGTTTTTCCACTGGAGATTGCCGTGGCCATTGCGCCAGTTGTCGCTTGCAGCGCTAGAGCCAGCCGCGAAAGCAGTACCTGCCAATGCGACGGATGCAAACAACATTGCGATTTTGTTTAATTTCATCATGTTCATCCTCAAAATTGATACTACAGCGCGAGCTGCTCGGGTATAGAGTTCATTTGCTGTAAGCAGATTCACTCGTGGGCTTATTGTGCCACAGTCACAGCCTGCTTCCACATTAGTAGTTGCACGCAGGCGACTAAGGCGCAAATTGTTGCGGTTTTGCCACATACAAAGCAAATAGACCTGCTTTGACACTGCCAAGTCATGGCAACAAAGCGCTGTGCAATAGCCGTTAAAATGGGGGGCTTTGTACTTCGGGTCGCTTTTTGACCACCATTTGCTTTTCACCCTTTGCCGCTTCATGAATTCCTTCGCTAAAGAAACCCTGCCCATCAGCCTCGAGGAGGAAATGCGCCGAAGCTACCTCGACTACGCCATGAGCGTGATTGTGGGCCGCGCCCTGCCCGATGCCCGAGACGGCCTCAAGCCTGTGCACCGCCGCGTGCTGTATGCCATGCATGAGCTGTCCAACGACTACAACCGCCCCTACAAAAAATCCGCCCGTATCGTAGGCGATGTGATTGGTAAATACCACCCGCACGGCGACACGGCCGTGTATGACACCATCGTGCGCATGGCGCAAGATTTCAGCTTGCGCCACATGCTGGTAGACGGCCAAGGTAACTTCGGCTCGGTCGATGGCGACAACCCCGCCGCTATGCGCTACACCGAAATCCGCTTGTCCAAAATCGCCCACGAAGTGCTGGCCGATTTGGATAAAGACACGGTCGATTTTGGTCCTAACTACGACGGCAGCGAATCCGAGCCGCTGGTCATGCCCACACGATTGCCCAACTTGTTGGTCAACGGCTCATCGGGCATTGCCGTGGGCATGGCCACCAATATTCCGCCGCACAACCTCAACGAAGTGGTGGATGCTTGCCTGCATTTGCTGAAAAACCCCGATGCCACAGTCGATGAACTGATGGAGATCATCCCAGCGCCTGATTTCCCCACGGCCGGTATTATTTATGGCCTGAGCGGCGTGCGCGATGGTTACCGCACAGGCCGAGGCCGCGTGGTGATGCGCGCCAAAGTGCATTTTGAAGACATCGACAAAGGCAACCGCCAGTCCATCATTGTGGACGAGCTGCCCTACCAAGTGAACAAAAAGACCCTGCAAGAGCGCATGGCCGAGCTGGTGCACGAGAAAAAAATTGAGGGCATTTCGCATATTCAAGACGAATCCGACAAATCGGGCATGCGCTTGGTGATTGAACTCAAGCGCGGCGAAGTGCCCGAAGTGGTGCTGAACAATTTGTACAAACAAACGCAGCTGCAAGACACCTTTGGCATCAACATGGTGGCCCTGATTGACGGGCAGCCCAAGCTGTGCAATTTGCTCGATTTGGTCAAGGTGTTTTTAAGCCACCGCCGCGAAGTGGTGACGCGGCGCACCGTGTTTGCGCTGCGCAAAGCGCGCGACCGTGGGCATTTGCTCGAAGGCTTGGCCGTGGCGCTGGCCAATATTGACGAATTCATTCGCATCATTCGCAACGCGCCCACGCCGCCTGTGGCGCGCGCCGAGCTCATGAGCAAATCTTGGGACAGTGCCGTGGTCAAGCAAATGCTCACCCGCACCCGTGAGGACGGCGGCATAGTGAATGCCGACGACTACCGCCCTGCCACCATGGAGCGCGAGTTTGGCCTGCAAACCGACGGGCTGTATCGCCTGTCGGACGCGCAAACCACTGAAATTCTCAACATGCGCTTGCAACGCCTCACGGGCCTTGAGCAAGACAAAATCGTCACCGAATACAAAGACGTGATGGCTGAAATTGACGACTTGCTGGATATTTTGAGCAAACCTGAGCGCGTGTCCATCATCATTGGTGACGAACTGGCCGCCCTGCGCGCCGAGTTTGGCCAGACCAAGCTGGGAGCACGCCGCAGCCAAATCGAGCACAACGCGCAAGACATGTCCACCGAGGATTTGATCACCCCCACCGACATGGTGGTCACGCTCAGCCACAGCGGCTATATCAAGAGCCAGCCGCTGAGTGAATACCGCGCCCAAAAACGCGGCGGGCGTGGCAAGCAAGCCACTGCCACCAAAGAAGACGATTGGATTGACCAGCTCTTCATTGCCAACACGCATGATTATTTGCTCTGCTTTAGCAACCGTGGCCGCATGTATTGGCTCAAAGTGTGGGAAGTGCCCGCTGGCTCACGCGGCTCACGCGGCAGGCCAATCGTCAATATGTTCCCCCTGCAAGAGGGCGAAAAAATTAACGTCGTTTTGGCGCTCACTGGCGACAAGCGCAGCTTCCCTGCCGACCAATACATTTTCATGGCCACCAGCATGGGCACTGTCAAGAAGACGGCGCTTGACGAATTCAACAACCCCCGCAAGGGCGGCATCATTGCTGCCGTGCTCGACGATGGCGATTATTTGATTGGCGCGGCGCTGACCGATGGCAAACACGATGTGATGCTATTTAGCGACGGCGGCAAGGCTGTGCGATTTGACGAAAACGACGTGCGCCCGCTGGGCCGCCAAACCCGTGGCGTGCGCGGCATGATGCTCGAAGACACGCAAAGCGTGATCGCCATGCTGGTGGCGCAAGACGACCAACAAAGTGTGCTCACCGCCACCGAAAACGGCTACGGCAAACGCACCAACATCACCGAATACACCCGCCACGGCCGCGGTACCAAGGGCATGATCGCCATTCAGCAAAGCGAGCGCAACGGCAAAGTGGTGGCAGCCACCCTGGTGCATGCCGACGATGAGATCATGCTGATCACCGACAAAGGCGTGTTGGTGCGCACCCGCGTGAGCGAAATCCGCGAAATGGGCCGCGCTACACAGGGCGTGACGCTCATGAGCATGGACGCTGGTGACAAAATATCGGGCGTGCAGCGGATTGTGGAAAACGATGCGGCTATAGATGCAGCAGCAGACACAGAAGCGGATGCCACCCTAAATGGCGCAGCAAATTCGGCAGATGGCGAACAGAGCCCTTCTGGTGACGGCACGCAAACACCAGATGGCGAGGCGAACAAAGAATGAGATTGCTGCAAATCACTGCTAAAAGCGTAGCAATGTATGTCCTTTTGACGCTGACATCAACCAATTTATTGGCCCAAACAGCGTTGTCAACCGCATTATCTGACCCCGATGCCAAGCGCGCATTGGCGCTGCGCGTGGTGGCTTTGCAGCAGGGCCCTGAAATGGACCGGCTGCTCTCCCAGTTGGCACGTGCTGCGGCTGCGCCCATGCTGGCACCGTGGGAGCAGCGTGTAAATGCCCTGGCGCCAGCCAAGCAAGAGGCCGCCGCCAAAGCGATTGACAGCGAGTTGCAAATTTTTGGCGATGCTGCGATGAAAGCCCTGCGCAATCAAATGGGAAATGTGGGTGCAGACAAGCTCGTGCCAGCTTATATGGAACGCTTTTCTGAAGAAGAGCTGCGCCAGTTGGCCGCTTTGCTGGAGGCCCCTGTGTTTAAAAAATACCAAAGCGCATCGCCTGAACTGGGCAATGTATTGGTGCGCGGCTTGGCCGATGCCACCCGCGCAGACGTGCAGGCCTTGGTTACAGAATTTGACGCTGCGGCCACCAAAGCCGTTGGCGCAGATGCAGCCCCCAAAGCCCCCGCGCGCGCTGGTACTGCACCGGCTAAAAAGCCATAAAGCTGGCGTTTAAAGCAGCACGGCAAGTTCACACCGCACATCCGCATACTGCACCCAGACCGATGCCATGCTTACCTTGACTACCAGTGCCCGCTTTTTCTGCTTGCTTTTGGCGCTGCACGCTGGCAGTGCAATGGCGCAAACCGCTGCGCCAGGCCGATTGGATAGCTTGGGCGCAGGCAGCATGCCAGACTACAGCCGGGCCGACGCACGCGCCGCATCACAGGCGGCAGCCAGTGAAAAATCACCCGCCGTCCTTGGTAAATTGCTAGGCGATGGCCTGAACGACCCGCGCGAGAAACTGCGTGCGATCTACCACTGGATGGCGCTGCATATGAACTACGACACCGCCGCCTACCGCAGCGGTGTGCAAGTGACCCAAACACCCCAGCAAGCGCTGGATGCGCGCATGGGCAGCTGCGACGGTTTTTCAACCCTGTTTGCCGATTTGGCCAAGCACGCTGGCGTAGAGGTAATTACCGTGCTGGGTTATGTGAAAGACGGCTTCCACCAAAAAGGCGAGGCGTTCAAAGACACCAACCATGCGTGGAATGCCGTGCGCTTGAACAACCAGTGGTATTTGATTGACTCCACATGGGGCGCAGGCTATGACGATGGCAAGCAGTTTGTGCGCAAGTTTGACCCGTTTTACTTTCTCACACCCGCCGACCACCTGCACTTGAGCCATTTGGCACTAGACCCCGCCCAGCGCTTTGGCCGCAGCGCCAAAGACACCGCAGAGTTTGCCGCCCTGCCCTACGCACCCGTTACCCTGCTGTCAGTAGCCAAGCCCAGCGCGGCCGAGGTGGAGCAGGCCAAAACAGCAGGCTTTGTGAAAACCTTTGCCCAAGCCAGTGGCAACATGCATGTCAACGCGGGCCCGCTCACGGCCAGCTTGCGCGCAGGCAACACCTATACATGGCAAATCAGCAGCCAGCACTACCAAGAAATGGCCGTGCTGCACAAAGGCCAGTGGACCGATTTTGCAGCCAGCACCGCGGCACCCATAGCCAGCGCGCCGCGTACCAGTTTCAATGTGAATTTCAGCCCCAGCGAAGGCGTGGTGCAAATAGCTGCCAAGAAGACCACCGATGCCAACTACACCATCGTGTTGGAATACATCGCCAAGTAATCCATCCCTGCATAAAACGCACTTCATGACACGTCCTTTTAATTTTTCAGCAGGTCCTGCCGCCCTGCCCGAAGCGGTGCTAGAAAAAGCTGCCAGCGAGATGCTCAATTGGCAGGGCAGCGGCATGGGCGTGATGGAGATGAGCCACCGAGGCAAAGAATTCATTAGTATTTATGAGCGCGCCGAGTCGAATCTGCGTGCCCTGCTGTCAGTGCCCGCGCATTTCAAAATTTTGTTCATGCAAGGCGGTGGCTTGGGCGAAAACGCCATTGTGCCCATGAACCTGTGTGGCGGTGCAGCCAGCGGTAGCGCGGTGGATTTTGTGCTGTCGGGCTCGTGGAGCGAAAAATCCGCCAAAGAAGCGGCCAAATACGCGCCCACCCACACGGTAACCAGCGGCAAGGCATCTGGCTTTACCAGCCTGTCAGCGCCAGCCACATGGCAGCTGAGCAGCAAGCCAAGCTATGTGCATATGTGCAGCAACGAAACCATCCATGGCGTGGAGTTTGCACAGCTGCCCGATTTGAAAGCGCTGGGCTGTGATGCACCGCTGGTGATCGACTGCTCCTCCCACATCCTCTCGCGCAGCATCGATTGGGCGCGTGTGGGTCTGGCTTTTGCAGGGGCGCAGAAAAATATCGGGCCTGCGGGTCTGACCATTGTTTTCATCCGAGACGATTTGCTGGGTCGCGCCCTGCCCATTACCCCCAGCGCCTTTCACTATGCCACAGTGGCCGAGCACGGCTCTATGTACAACACGCCGCCCACTTACAGCATCTATATTGCGGGCTTGGTGTTTGAATGGCTGCTGGCACGTGGCGGCGTGGCCGCCATGGAGGCGCAAAATATCGCCAAAGCCGAGCTTTTGTACGGCTATATTGACCAATCTGGTTTGTATGAAAACCGCGTGGCGCACGATTGCCGCTCGCGCATGAATGTGCCTTTCTATTTGCGCGACGAATCCCGCAACGAGGCGTTTTTGGCCGCGGCCAAGGCCGCAGGCCTGTTGCAACTCAAAGGCCACAAGTCAGTGGGCGGCATGCGCGCCAGCATTTACAACGCCATGCCACTGGCAGGTGTGCAGGCACTGGTGGCCACCATGCGAGAATTCGAAGCTCGCTCCTGAAAATATAGAAGTTTGTTTATTCCGCTTATGACCAAAACCCTTGCCCAGCTTCGCGTTGACATCGACGCGCTAGACCGCCAACTGCTCAGCTTGCTCAACCAGCGGGCAGGTTTGGCAGGCGAGGTGGGCGAGATCAAACGCGCCGAGGGTTCGGTGGTGTACCGCCCCGAGCGCGAGGCGCAGGTGATTGGCGGTTTGCAAACCGCCAATGCAGGACCGCTTAAAAATGAGAGCATCGGCCATATTTGGCGCGAAGTGATGTCGGCTTGCCGAAGCCTAGAAGCCAAGCAGCGCGTGGCGGTGCTCGGGCCCGCTGGCACGTTTTGTGAGCAGGCGGGTTTGGAGTTTTTTGGCAGCAGCGTGGATCTGGTGTACTGCGCCAATTTTGACGAAGTCTTTCATGCCACGGCCAGCGGCGCGGCGCAATACGGCGTGGTGGGTGTTGAAAACAGCACCGAAGGCGTGGTCACGCGCTCATTGGATTTGTTTTTGCACACCCCCACCCACATCGTGGGCGAGGTGAGCTTGATGGTGCGCCACCACCTGCTGCGCAGCAACAATGCCATTGACGGCATACAAGTGGTGCTGGCGCATCCGCAGGCGCTGGCGCAGTGCCATGCATGGCTCACCAAGCACCTGCCGCATGCAGAGCGGCGGCCCGTATCGAGCAATGCCGAGGGCGCGCGCTTGGCCGCCACCAACCCTGCGTGGGCTGCTCTTGCGGGAGAGCGCGCCGCAGCGCAGTTTGGCCTGCACATAGCAGCGCATGCAATCCAAGACGATGCCTTTAACCGCACACGCTTTTCCATCATCGCCCTGCCCGAGACTTTGCCTGCGCCGCAGGCCACGGGCCGCGACTGCACCAGTTTGGTGGTGTCCGTGCCCAACAAACCCGGTGCGGTGGCCGATCTTTTGGTGCCGCTCAAAACACACGGGGTTTCCATGACACGCTTTGAGTCGCGCCCAGCGCGCACGGGACAGTGGGAATATTTTTTCTACATCGACTTGGCAGGCCATCCTGCAGACGCTAACATGCAGCACGCTTTACTAGAGCTGCGCGCACTTTGCGCCTTTTACAAATTGCTGGGCACCTACCCAGTGAGTCTCTGACACAACAATAATTATGGCAATGTTTGAACAACTCGGATTGATTGGCTGCGGCCTGATGGGCGGCTCTTTTGCCTTGGCCATGAAGCAGGCGGGCTTGGTCAAACGCGTGGTGGGCTACAGCAAATCACCCACCACGACAGAGCGCGCGCGCCTGATGGGTGTGATAGATGTGGAAGCGCCCTCTGCCTTGCTGGCTGTGTCGGGCGCAGATATTGTGCTGCTGGCCGTGCCAGTATCGGCCACCGAGAGCACGCTCAAAGCCATCAAACACATGGTCACGCCCAGCGTGTTGATCATGGATGTGGGCTCCACCAAACGCGATGTAGTGGATGCCGCACGCCGCGTGCTCAAAGAAAACGTGGGCTGCTTTGTGCCCTGCCACCCGATCACAGGCAAAGAAGTCTCAGGCGTGGAGCATGCCGATGTGGATTTGTACAAAGGCAAACAAGTCATCCTCACGCCCATTGAGCGCACACAGGTGGTGCAGCTGCAAAAAGCGGCTGACTTATGGACGGCGCTGGGCTGCCAAGTGCTCAAAATGGCCCCCGAAGCGCATGATGCGGCTTACGCCGCCGTGAGCCATTTGCCGCATTTGATCGCTTTTGCGCTGATGAATTCCATTGCAAACCAGCCGCATGGTCAAGACTTTTTGTCATTGGCCGGGCCGGGCTTTCGGGATTTCAGCCGCATTGCCGCCAGCGACCCCCATTTGTGGCGCGACGTGATGCTGGCCAACCGGCATGAGCTGTTGGCGCAGTCGCGGCTGTTCATGCGCTCCTTGCAACAGCTAGAGCAAATGATCCAAAGCGAGAACGGCGAATTGCTAGAAACCACCATCACCGCAGCCAGCCAAACCCGCTCGAATTGGAAGATGGCAGTTAAGCGCTGAGGCGCTTTCCGCTGTAGCCTCGTTGCGCAGCCAGTGCTTAGTCCTTTTTTATTGGGTTTATTGCCTTTGGCTGGTGGCGTTGCAAAGCCCTAAGTTTTCAAGCATCCATTCCATGTTTAGCACCACATGTTCAACACCGCGTATTTAGACCTTCCCCCATTAGCCAGCGCGTCGGGCACGGTCAGCCTGCCGGGCTCCAAAAGCATATCCAACCGTGTGCTCTTGCTCGCTGCGCTCTCGCGCGGGCGCACCCTGATACATGACCTGCTGGACTCGGACGACACCCGCGTCATGCTCGATGCGCTGCGCGCCATTGGTTGCACCGTGGAGCAGGTGGGCGCGTCGCTGGCGGTCACGGGTCTGGGCGGCCAAGCGCCTATGCATTCTGCACAGGCAACTGCGCTGTTTTTGGGCAATGCGGGCACTGCCATGCGGCCTTTGGCTGCGGCTTTGGCCGTGCTGGGCGGCAATTTTGTGCTCAGCGGCGTGGCGCGCATGCACGAGCGGCCGATTGGCGATTTGGTCGATGCCCTGCGCGCCTTGGGCTGCGCGGTGGACTACACCGGCAATGACGGCTTTCCGCCCCTGCGCATTGGCCAGCCCGTTTTGAAGCTGGATGCGCCCATTCCCGTGCGCGGCGATGTATCCAGCCAGTTCCTCACCGCCCTGCTCATGGCGCTGCCCTTGGTGGCCAAGCGTGACATCGTGATTGAGGTCATGGGCGAGCTGATTTCTAAGCCTTATATTGAAATCACACTCAACCTGCTGGCACGCTTTGGCATACAGGTGCAGCGCGATGGCTGGCAGCGCTTTACGATTCCTGCGGGCTCGGCCTATGCGTCGCCCGGTGAAATTTATGTGGAGGCAGATGCATCTTCTGCTAGTTATTTTATAGCGCTAGGTGCCCTAGCGACGCTGACATTGCCCTCAAGTTCTATAAATTCTGGCAACAGCATCACGATTGAAGGCTTGGGCGCAGACTCGATCCAAGGCGACATTCGCTTTGTGGACGCGGCGCGCGCCATGGGCGCTGACATCACTAGCGGTGCCAACTCTATGGTGATTCGGCGCGGCGCATGGCCGCTCAAAGCCATTGACATCGACTGCAACCACATCCCCGATGCCGCCATGACTCTGGCCGTGATGGCGTTGTATGCCAAGGGCACCAGCACCCTGCGCAACATAGCCAGCTGGCGCGTCAAAGAAACCGACCGCCTCAGTGCCATGGCCATAGAGCTGCGCAAGCTGGGCGCTGCTGTGGTGGAAGGAACAGACTTCATCAGCATCACGCCGCCAGCCCTAGAGGCATGGAGCAGCGCATCTATCCACACCTATGACGACCACCGCATGGCCATGTGCTTTGCATTGGCCGCTTTCAACCCTGCGGGCGTGGCGCTGCGCATCGAAGACCCCAAATGCGTGGCCAAGACTTTTCCTGACTATTTTGAAACGCTTTTTGCCGTATCCACAGCAGCGAGCATTCCCGTGGTTTGCATCGACGGGCCTACGGCCTCGGGCAAGGGCACGCTGGCCAGCGCGCTGGCCAAGCAGCTGGGCTACCACTACCTTGACTCAGGCGCGCTGTACAGGCTTACAGCGCTGGCCGCCCAGCGCGCAGGCGTGGCTTGGGACGACGAGGCAGGCCTTGCCCATATTGCCGCCCACCTGCCCGTGGTGTTTGAGGGTGCCAGCGTGCTGCTCAACGAAGACGATGTGTCAGAGGCCATTCGCACTGAAGCCATGGGTATTGGCGCGTCCAAAGTGTCGGTGTGGCCCACTGTGCGCAGCGCCCTCACGCAGCTGCAACTGGGCTTTGCCAAGCTGCCCGGCTTGGTGGCCGATGGGCGTGACATGGGCACGGTGATCTTCCCGCAAGCACCGCTCAAAGTGTTTTTAACCGCCAGCGCCGCCACGCGCGCACAGCGGCGCTATAAGCAGTTGATTTCAAAGGGAATTTCTGCTAAACTCGACAGTCTTACCGCAGACCTAGAGGCGCGCGATGCACGGGATTCATCCCGCAGCGCTGCCCCTCTAAAGCCCGCGCAAGACGCTGTGCTGCTAGACAATTCCAGTTTGTCGATTGAAGAATCGGTCAATCAGGTGC
>JAYTMT010000137.1:0-2206 GCA_043728315.1 Polaromonas sp.
CGGTTTCCGGGCACCTGAAGCAAATATTCGAACAACGCAATGCCCCACTGATGAGCGCAGCCACGTACCACGGCGAGTCGCCAGACTCTTCAAGTGCCCGTACCAGGCAAAGGTCATAAAGATATTTGACAGCAGCAACAAGCCAATGGTTTGCGCGGAAACGGGAAGCGATTGAAGAAACTGCACCGAACGATTCTGCTGTTTTTTGATGAGCCGGTAAAAAGCGGCAAACGCTCGGTGCCGCAGGGCGAAGCGCCATAAAAAAAGCCCGGCACGCCGGGCTTCGAGCAACACAGTGATCGCCGGTTACTGCACTGCCACTTCCACACGGCGGGCCTCGGCATTGCTGCCGGTGCCTTGCAGTTGCTCAGGCTTTTTAAGTTCAATCTTGTCGCCCGCCACACCGAGCGATTGCAGCGCATCGCGCACGGCCAGCGCCCGCTGCCTGGCGAGCTCGGCATTGGTGGCTGCGCTGCCGGTGGAATCATGAAAACCACTGACCACCGCGCGCTTGCCAGCAGCAACTTCCTTCACCACCTGCCCCAGCGCTTCGGCACCGCCAGCCGCAAGCGCAGATTTGCCAGCGGCAAAGTAGAACTTCACGACGCCGTTGTCAACGATGACGCTGGCAGCGTCGGGGTTGACAGACGCTGCTGCAGCCGCGGGCGCCGCACTGGCCGCAGCCGTCGCCACCGGTTTGGCGGCAGTCGAAACAAAACGATTCATTTTATAAATGCCAAGACCAATCACCAAAGCAATCACCAGCGCAATCAAACCAAAAACCACCGCCAAGACCAGGCCCTGGTTGTCATCGTCTTGAGAAAACATCCTTACACCCCTGAAAATTTACTCGAATGTAGAGGGTCAGCGCCGGATAACTACACGCGGAGACGAGCGCCTGCGCGTATCGTTATGCTTGCAGCATGCTATGAATTAAATAGCTTTTCGAGAACGTATTAGGTGGTCTTGAGGCCAAACTATTTACTAAACAGGTCTCGCAACCAGTCTTTTCGCGCGGCACTGGGCTTTTCTTACTTCACGCTCACAGCGTCTGTCACCCGGTAGTAGAGCCCGTAGGGGTCGTCATTAAGCACCGCGAATCGGCCTTCAACCACCACCGGCTCCTGGCTGTACTTCACCGGCGTTTTGGTTTTCACCTCGACCATGCTCTCAGGCCCGCCCGCTGTGCAAAACGAGCAGGTCAGTGGCACCGAGGACAGCAGGAAATGCTTTTGCTTTTCACCCGGCTCCAGCGGCATCATGAAGCCCTGAATCCGCTGGATTTTGTCACCCAGCGCCGTCTGGTCGCGGGTGAATACCGGAAGAATGCGGTTCTTTTCTTTTTTGGTTTTTACAGATGTCAGCACCGACCAGGGCACCACGTCGTTGCGATCGGACAGCGGCGCAAATGGGCTGTTGGCGCCATGAACACCCGCGCCCTGGCCGGCCGGCAAGTCAACGCCGGGAGATGCGCCTTTGCCTGGCGCAATTTGCGTTGCGGGCGCTGTCGGCGCGATGGGCGAAGACAAGGTCTGCGCACAAGCGCCAGTTGAGATAAACAAAAAGCTAACAGCCAGCGCCGACGCGAGGTGGTTGAAAGAGCCGACGGATTTCAGACAAGGGCACATGGTTTCTCCAGAGTTAACGCCAGACACATGCTCAGTGAACATGCTTCATGCCGCAGTATTTACCGACTGCCAGACCTTTGCAAGTGGCCTGTAATTCCTTGCCGCAAACGTCTTCTTTTTTGCCAGATTCCAGGCATTTGGCAGCGGCATCGTGCGCTGCGGCCATCGCGCGGTGGCGCTGGATGTCTTCTTTTTTTTCCTTGTCAGATTCCTGCGCGTGGGAGACTGAAAAAGTGACGCTCAGCACCAAGGCAGCGCTTGCAGCAAATAGGTTGGGCAAAAGCAATGCAATATTCATGATAATTTTCCTTGTTCATCGGGATTGAAGAAGTTCAAACACACTGATCCGATACGCCTCCCAAGCGGGCAACAGGGCAGAAGCAAGCGCCACGCCCAGCGCCAGTACCGGCACCACCATCAATTCAATCGGCCACGACATGCCGCCGATCAACACTGAATTGTCAAGCTGAAGCATCCATGCCATCAACGCCAGCAGGCCCTGGCCCAGCAGCAGGCCCAGCAGCGCGGCCAGCAAGGCCAGCCAGAGTGCCTCGCACAGCAGCAGGCCCGAAATTTTG
>JAYTMT010000138.1:0-2849 GCA_043728315.1 Polaromonas sp.
GTGGCGGGCTAATATTTGACGGCCCGCGCTGCATCGTTGAGCAGCCCGACAGCGCTATCAGTAAGAGTGCAAGCGGCAAGGTTCTTCGTAGCATCGGGCAGCTCCTTTTGAATTTTGGTGATGATCTTGGTGCGCACGATCTCTCGATTGACGTACTGCACCTCTACAAAGCGCGCGCGCTCTTGGTTTTCTTTTGCTTGTTTGGTTTGGGCGGCCAGCTGCTCAGTCACTGCCCGGTTGTAGCCCCGTTTGTCAATCGTGTGGTACACCTTCCAGGCGGCGGCAACTACAAGTAACAGCGCTGCGCCCGACATAGCTAGCTTGATCGATGACAGTGAGCCTATCATTTTTTTAACCAAGGTCTTTTGGCCCAAAGGCCGACCAAAGAAAACCAGCACCTAGATGCGCCGTTGGCCACGGCTGTGACTAGCCAAGCGACTGCCAGCAAGGGCGCGTGATACCATTTGATGCCGTCCATCTTACGCCTCCGAAGTGCTAAGCTCGCCAACTTTGGCAAGCGGTGCGACTGGCAGCGGCGCTGCAACGCCAACAGGCTGGCGATACGCCGTGACTCGGCGCATGTCAAACCACAGTTCAGATACTTTGTCTTTTTGATTTGCGCCAAAAAGCCGGACCATCCTTGCGGCTTGGTCTACGCCCGTCACAATGCCCACGTGTCCACCGCCCTGCCGTGTCAGCACAGCTACAGAGCCTAGGCGCGGCTCATACGTGTTCGTGCCCCACTTTGCCCAACTCAGGGCGCGATAATAGTCGCTTGGATAGGCCAGCCCAGCTTGCTGCATCCAGTACGCCATTGCGCTGCCACACCACGGCTGGCCTTTAAGCCACAGGCCATTAAGCGAGGCAAGGATTTTTCGGATAAACGGCGAATCGTTAGGGCCAAGAGACTCGCCCTCGCCTTCGTACATTCTGGCTATTGCCAAATATTTAGGGTCTTGATAAGTCATGTTTACTCCGATCTCAAAGGTGGTCGATCTGTTGGCCCAAGCGGCCCACGCGGATATTTAAAGTGGTTAATACGACGGCAAGTAAGCCACAGCGCAAAGCCGCTTACAAGCATGCCCGCAGCTGGATGGATGTACTCGCCTTGGGCAATAACCAGCAGCATATAGGCCGCGCTGGTGCCCACGGAAAATACGCCAATGCAGCCGCATTTGTCGCGTGCCCAGCTCACGAACTCGCTCTGGACAAAACACATTGCTATTAAAATAATAACGGCAATCACAAGCGCTATGTTTGACAACTGATAAATCATACGTCACCCCTGCCAGTCCATTTTGCAATTACAGCGCGAGGCCCTGACTGGATGGCCTCTACGATGGATTGCGCACCCGCTGCCACGATTACGCCAGCGGTGCGCTCTGCAAACACTACGTTTTTTACAAAATCAAACGACTCAAACCACTCGGCCAAAGTCCCAGCCATGGCTGCGCTCAGCAATATGGCCACGGCCATGCAAGCGGCTGCATATACCCATGCCAAAAAGTCCTTCGGCCTGCCCCCTGGGCTCACCAGCACGCGTGCGGCTAAAGCGCCCACAAAGCTGCCAAACAGAATATCCGACGATATGCCAAGCGCCAGTCCAGATGTAGCAGCCACCACCCCCGACGTAATGCTGTTTGCGATTGTTTCTGTAGCTGTCACGATATTTTCCTAAAATTATTGATTTTGTCCTTGCACCATCTGTGCAAGTCGCTGGGTTAGTTGATCTATGTTCTGCACCACGGCCTCGGGTTCCATGCCCATGGCCTGCGCAATCTTTTGCACTGTCTCCATGGCGGCGGCTGATGTCTGTTTCTCTACGTTTTCAGAGTCCACTTGCTCTTTAGACTTCATGACCTCGTCGGGGTTAATGTCTAAGCTGCGGGCAATTTCAGCAAAGAGTTCACGCTTCTTAGCCAGCTCAGGGGCTTGGGCCAGCATCCGGTCTACGTAAGACCCTAACGCATTACTGCGGATTTCCTTTGCCACCAGCGATGATGCACCGCGCGCCACCACCTCGTAGTCGCCTTTAATGCTGGCTTTTTCCGAAAACTGCATGTTCCAGGCGTACAAGTCGCTGATAAAAGGGTTGGTAATACCGTCATCCCACTGCTTAGCCAGCTCTTTCACGCCAATATTGGCTTGGCCCATCAGCATACTGAGGCCACCCACCGTCTTAGCCACCTCGTTGCCGTTGGCGCTGCCGCCGCTGTAGCGTGGAATGTTGGTAACCTCGTCGCTCATTTCCATGAACAGCTTCATCAGGCTGGTGAATTCCTGCACTTTGGTGGGCACATCAATAATCCGAATCGCAGGATACTGGCTATCTGAGCCTTTGCCAGTGCGCCGCCACACCCGTCCATTGGTGAATGTGTCTGTATCTGCCTCGTCTGGGGCCAGCAACTGCGTGTTGACCTCCATATTCGGCACGGCGCTAGCTGCTGCGTTATCTATAGCAGCCCGAAGCGATGTATTAACGCCTCGCATGGTGTCGCTCATAATCGACGGCAACCCTTCACCCCAAATGCTAGACTCGTCTTTGTCAAAGTAAAACAGCTTGAAAGGGCGCGAACCGCTCTCAAACGGGTTAATGTCCAGCCGAACGATCACATCGCCCAGCATCCAAGCTTGCGATTCGTACTCCGCATGCGCGTCCTCTACCTCGATGCCACTGGCCACCAAGGCGTGCCCGCTAACTCTGCCCCAGCGGCACAGCATGATGTAGCGGTCCGGGCGTGGCTGTTGCGATGCCTGGTCTTTGCTCAACGCCCGCACGTCAGTCTCCCATGACTCATAAATGCTGTTTGAGCCAGCCGGGTTAGCGTCTAGATACTGCTTAATCTTTT
>JAYTMT010000139.1:0-6336 GCA_043728315.1 Polaromonas sp.
AAAGCCGCGCGCGGCAAAAACATCAGTGCCATGATTGAGGCTGACATGGCTTTTCACTCAAGCATCTACACAGCGGCCAATAACCCGCTGATTGCGCAAAGCGCCCTCTTGCACTGGCGCCACATCCGCCGCGCCATGGGTGCGGTGCTGCAGTCTGCCAAGCTGCGAGAAGCTGTGTGGGACGAACACGAAGCCATAGCCCGCAGCATTGCCGCCAAAGACGCTGTACGTGCCCAAGCGCTCATGCGCGCCCACGGCGAGCAGGCAAGCAGTAAGCTCACGCAAACCTTGTTGGCTTTGCCACTCCAGACAAGTCTGACTACTTCTAATGCGTCTTTGGCATCAGCCGGTGCATCACCAGCCCGCGCATAAATTTCCCCATCCATTTACCACCTAGCACTAGGAGTTTCCACATGCAATTAACCCCCGAACAAATCGCCCAATTCGACCGCGATGGCTACCTGTTTTTCCCCGCGCACTTTAGCCCCGAGGAAATGCAGTCGATGCTGGCTGCTGTGCCCGAGCTGTATAGCCGCCGCGAAGCCTACAACGTGCGCGAAAAAGGCTCTGACGCGGTGCGCACCAATTTTGCAGGCCATATGGTCAGCGAGCCCTTTGCACGGCTGGCACGCCACCCGCGCATGATTGAGCCTGTGGAAGGCTTGCTGGGCGAAAAGCTGTATATGCACCAGTTCAAAATCAACGGCAAAATGGCCTTTGAAGGCGATGTGTGGCAATGGCACCAAGACTACGGCACATGGATGAATGACGACATGATGCCCACCGAGCGCGCCATGAATATCGCCATTTTTTTAGACGATGTGAATGAATACAACGGTCCTTTGATGTTCATTCCCGGTAGCCACAAAAAAGGCGTGATCGATGCCAAGCACGACCTGACCACCACCAGCTACCCGCTGTGGACAGTGGACAACGGCCTGATCACCCAGCTGGTGGACCGCGCAGGCGGCAAGCCCGGCTACGACGCAGCAGGGCGCAGCACGGGCGGCGGCATTGTCAGCCCCAAGGGACCTGCGGGCTCGATGATTGTGTTCCATTCATGTTTGGTGCATGCCTCCACCTCCAATTTATCGCCCTTTAACCGCGTGGCCGTGTACCTAAGCCTGTGCGCCGTGGGCAACCATATTCGCCGCCACAAGCGCCCCGAATACATCGCCCACCGCGATTTCACGCCCATTACCTGCCTGCCCGATGACTGCTTGCTGGTGGACTACCCCGTGGACTTGCCTTGGAAAGACGGCATGCCCGCCAGCGCGCTGGTGACTTCGCTGGAAGAAATTGTGTAATTATTAAATACCTTTTTTTGAACGCAGAGGGCGCGAAGGTTTCGCAGAAGACGCAAAAGGAATACCAAGATGATGAATTTATATACCAAACTTCAAAAACGCCAAGCCGATGGCAAACCGATTCGCATTGGCCTGATTGGCGCAGGCAAATTTGGCTCTATGTATTTGGCACAGATCCCACGCACGCCGGGTGTGCATTTGGTGGCCATTGCAGATTTGAGCCCTGATGCGGCGCGGGCTAACTTGGCGCGCGTGGGCTGGAAGGCCGAGCAAACGCACGCCAGATCAGCACAAGACGCTATGAAAACAGGGGCAACTTGGCTCACGGATGATTGGCAAGCGGTGGTGCGCATTGACGAGATTGACATCATCGTGGAATGCACGGGCTCGCCTGTGCATGCGGTAGACCATATTTTGGAAGCTTTTAATCAAGGCAAACATGTGGTCAACGTGACCGTGGAGGCCGATGCATTTTGCGGACCGCTGCTGGCGCGCAAGGCGCACGACAAGGGTTTGATCTATTCGCTGGCTTTTGGCGACCAGCCCGCGCTGATTTGCGATTTGGTGGACTGGGCGCGCACCTGCGGCTTTCCGGTGGTGGCGGCGGGGCGGGGGCACAAATGGTTGCCGCATTTTTCTGAATCCACGCCCGACACCGTGTGGGGCAACTACGGCCTCACGCCCGAGCAGGCCGCGCGCGGCGGCTTGAATCCAAAAATGTTCAACAGTTTCTTAGATGGCTCTAAGCCTTCGATTGAATCCACCGCCGTGAGCAATGCTACAGGTTTGCTAGTGCCCAGCAATGGCCTGCTGTACCCTCCGGCCAGTGTGGAAGATATTCCCTTTGTGACGCGGCCTATCAGCGAGGGTGGCGTGCTGGAGCAAAAAGGCATGGTGGAAGTGATTTCATCGCTAGAGGCCAATGGCAGGCAAATTCCCTATGACATCCGCATGGGCGTGTGGGTGACGGTGGAAGCCGAGACCGATTACATCAAAAATTGCTTTGAAGAATACAACGCCCATACCGACCCCAGTGGGCGCTATTTCACG
Source organism: Polaromonas sp. (assembly GCA_043728315.1). GTDB lineage: Bacteria > Pseudomonadota > Gammaproteobacteria > Burkholderiales > Burkholderiaceae_C > JAAFIP01. The sequence goes on from JAYTMT010000139.1 coordinate 2,358, forward strand.
CTGTACAAGCGCTGGCATTTGATTGGCCTAGAGGTGGGCATGAGTGTGGCCAGCGTGGCTCTGCGCGGCGAGCCAACGGGCTGCGCCAGCGCATGGCATGCAGATGTGGTGGCCACGGCTAAAAAAGACTTGGCTGTGGGCGAAATGCTGGACGGCGAAGGTGGCTACACCGTGTGGGGCAAGCTGCAGCCCGCCGCCAAATCCAAAGCCATGGGCGGCCTGCCGCTGGGCTTGGCGCACCAAGTAAAAGTGGTTCGCCCCGTGGCCAAAGGCCAGTGCCTCACGTGGGCAGATGTGGAGATGCCAGAGTCGCGCGCCTATGCGGTGCGGCGCGAGATGGAAGCGCTGTTTTCTTGATATTGGCTTGGGTGTGTATGTTTCTTGTGTTTTGCTTTTTGCATAAGCTTGGTGGGCTGCGGCCTAGCCTTGATGGTGTGTTGCGCTGCGTTTCGCGCTTCGTTGGTTGGCTGCGGCCTAGCCTTGTGGGTGTGATGCGCTCCGTTTCGCGCTGCGTTGGTGGGCTGCGGCCTAGCATTGTGTGCGTGCTGGATAAATTCTACGCAATGCGCGCGAAGTTCCGAAGTATTAGGCTACCTTGGCTACCACGCGGATTGCGCAGAATTTCTCCATCCCGCACACAATGCTCTCCGCCGAGACTTGGTTGGAGCGCAGGGGAGTTGCAAACCAGCTTGGACAAAGGGCGGTGGAGGATGTGTCTGTGCGCAGCGATGACTCGCGCATGCTACAAAGTTGGCGGAACCAACCACCGATGCAGCGCCAACCCTCTCAAAGCGCTACGAGAGCATCTGCGCGATGAGCGGAGTCACAGACACATCCGCGACCGACCATGCCCACCAAGTGCGAGCGAAACAACACGCCAAAACAGCAAAACCCCTTCGACAAGCTCAGGGCGAACGGATAAAGCAACTATTTCAAAGAAAATAAGACAAATGTCAGCGTCAAATGGTCATAGTTAACTACAAAATACATAGCATATGAAAATAGCATTTTTAGGAATAGGTGCCATGGGACTACCCATGGCACGCAGACTTTGCGAAGCAGGTTACCAAGTGCAGGCGTATAACCGCAGCATGGAAAAGGCGCAGGCGCTCTTGCCTTTTGGTGCACAAGTGCATGCCACAGCGGCCCAAGCCGTGGCGCAGGCCGACGTGACCATTAGCATGCTAGAGAGCGGCGCGGTGGTGGCCGATGTGTTGTTTGGCCAAGGCGCAGCGGCCCGCGCCATGCAGCGGGGCAGCTTGTGCATTGACATGGCCAGTATCAAGCCGCGTGAGGCGCGCGCGCATGCTGCTGCGCTGGCAGCGCTGGGCATTGCCCATGTGGACTGCCCCGTGTCGGGTGGCACGGGCGGTGCCCAGAGCGGCACACTGGTGATGATGGCAGGCGGCGAGTTGGCTGACTTTGAGCGTGCCCTGCCCATACTCAAAAGTTTTGGCCGCGCCACCCATGTGGGCCCGCACGGCGCGGGGCAGTTGGCCAAGCTGGCTAACCAGATGATTGTGGGCGGCACGATTGGTATTGTGGCGGAGGCGCTCCTTTTATGCGAGCGCGGCGGGGCCGATATGGGCAAGGTGCGTGAGGCCATTACGGGTGGATTTGCCGACAGCCGGATTTTGACCGTGCATGGCGAGCGCATGGTCAAGCGTGACTTTGCGCCGCGTGCGCGGGTGGACATTCAGCTCAAAGACATGCGCAATGCGCTGGACAACGCAGGTGAGACTGCCATGGCCTTGCCCATATTGCAACTGCTGGAGCAGCTCTACGCCCAAGCATCAGAGCATGGCCATGGCAATTTAGACCATAGCGGCCTGTTTGTAGAGCTTGCGCAACGCAACGCCATGCAATAAATTTCACACAACTGAAAGACCAGCATGCAAGTCGATATATTGATCAAAAACGCTTGGGTGTATGACGGAACAGGCCAAGCACCCGCTATGCAAGACGTAGCAATAAAAGACGGCAGGGTGCTGACATTGGACAAAAATATTACCCATGAAGCAGTACAAAGCATAGATGCCACAGGTCTGTCCCTGATGCCGGGCATCATCGACAGCCATACCCATTTTGATGCCCAAATCACTTGGGACAGCACGCTGCGCCCCAGCCCTGCACTGGGCGTAACCACGGCAGTGATTGGCAACTGCGGCTTTGCCATTGCGCCTTGCAAGCCAGAGCATCGCGGCATCACCATGCGCAACCTCACGCAGGTTGAGGGCATGTCGCTGCAAGTGCTAGAAGGCGCGATTGACTGGGGGTTTGAGAGCTTTCCCGAGTATTTGGCCATGCTGCGCAGCAAAGGCAGCGTGGCCAATGTGGCCGCTTACATTGGCCACAGCAGTGTGCGCACCTATGTGATGGGTGCAGCAGCGGCCGAGCGCAGCGCCAGCAACGACGAGATCACGCAAATGGCGCGTATTGTGACCGAGGCCATGCAAGCAGGCGCGGTGGGCTTGGCCAGTTCCACCAGCCCCGCGCACAATGGCGAAGGCGGCAAGCCCATGCCTTCGCGTTTAGCTTCTGATGCCGAGCATTTGGCTCTGATTCGGGCCATGGCCGCCCCATTCAAAGGCCGCCGCCACGGGGTTTACATGGTCACCAAAGGTGGCGACATGCCTGTGAGCCTGCTCGAAGACATGGCCGCCGCCGCCCAGCGCCCCGTGATGATTGCCGCGCTCTTGCACAACAGCACCAACCCCACGGGCGTGTTCAAAGATTTAGATGCCATAGCCGCTGCGAATAAACGCGGCCGCAAGCTGATTGGGCAGGTGAGCTGCTGCCCCCTGTCGATGGATTTCACGCTAGTATCGCCCTACCCCGTGGAAGGCCTGCAAAGCTGGAAGCCTGCGCTGGGCAAAAGCGGTGATGCGCTCAAAGCCGTGTTGGCTGATGCCAGCTTTCGCGACGCGATTCGCGCTGAATTGGCCTCACCCACCAGCTTTCGCCTGTTTAACGGCGAGTGGGACAAGCTGCACATCACCGAAGCGGCCACTGCCGAATACATAGCGCTGGAGCAGCAGCCCTTTGGCGAACTGGCGCGTGCGCTGGGGCGTGACCCATTAGACTTGATGCTTGATATTGCCTTGGCTGAAGACCTCAAAACCGTGTTCACCGCCATGCTGCTCAACAGCGACGAAGCCGCAGTGGGCAGCATGCTCAACCACCCCAACAGCCTCATATCGCTGTCTGACGCTGGCGCGCACCTCACCTTTTTCAACGACGCGGGCTTTGGTCTGCACCTCATGGGCCACTGGGTGCGCGCGCGCGGCGTGATGACACTGCAAGAGGCCGTGCGCCAACTCACCAGCCTGCCCGCCAGCATTTTTGGCATGGTGGGTCGAGGCCGCATAGCCCCCGGTTATGCCGCCGACCTGCTCTTGTTTGACCCCACAACCGTAGCCCGAGGCCCCAAGCAGCGCGTGAATGACCTGCCCGGCGGCGCACCCCGCTTGCACACTGACGCAATAGGCGTGCACGGCGTGTGGGTCAATGGCCAACTGGTAGCCAACGCGCAAGGCATGCTGCATACTGCGCCGCTGGCGGGCAAGTTGATTACGGAGTTTGCGTCGTATTGAATGGGCGCTGGGCAACGCATCTTCAATCGATAAGCGTGTCATTGCGCGCCTGAATCTTTGCCTTTGGGCAAATGCGTGATGTATTGCAGCGCCACCAAGCGTGATACGACCAAGGCGATATACATCACGCCGCTGAACATTTGCAAGGCTGTGAGCACGCGGGCGGTGGGCGTGAGCGGAACTATGTCACTCAGGCCCGTACCAGACTGGATGCTAAAGCTCAAAAAAATCAGCTCTAGCCATGTGCGAGGCTCGCTGGCCGCCGCATTAAAACTGCCCGGATACCAGATTTGGCACACACTGTACAAAAATGCAAAGCCCCAAGCCAGCAGAGTAAACACCGCCGCTGCTGCAAACAACTCATCGCGGGTGAGGTATTCGTCCTC
>JAYTMT010000140.1:0-5843 GCA_043728315.1 Polaromonas sp.
TACCGCCTAGGCCGCTCAAGGTGTCATTGCCTGCGCCGCCGTAGAGTTTGTCTGCAAAGCCTTGGCCGTTGAGGGGGTTGGCTTGGTCATCGCCAAACAAGATCTGTTTGCGTTGACCGTCGCCGCCCGTGCCCACCAAGATGTCGGTCTTGCTGGCTGCATCGTTGTAGTGGATGTTGTCTGCGCCGGGCAGAATGCCAGTGGCATCTGTAGTGTTGCGCTCTGTCAATTTGCCCAGCATAGCAGCGCGGTCTTGTATCCAGTTGTCGGTAAACGTCTTGGCGGTGCTGGCATTGCTGGTTTTATCGGCTTGCCACGCGGCGAAGTCGTCTGCGCGACTGATCTGCCAGATTTCGGCTAGCTTGGTATCGGCCGCAGCGTTAACGCCAGTGATGCTGACGGGCGATAAATCTTGCAATGCAATCAACGCCCCAAAATCATTGCGGGCGCTTGCGCGCAGGTCAGTCCCCGTGGGGCGAATCAACAGCTTGCCTTTGAGATCGTCTTTGATGATAGGGTTAGCCTGAAAATCAGCCAGCGTGGCGTGGTAGGTGCTGCGCGAACCATCGCTGACACTGGTATCGCCAATGGGAAGCTTGGTGACACCCGTGCCTGCAATGGCTTTGCGGACTGCATCGAACACGCCTTCGATGGACGCTTCAGTCTTGTTACTGCCCGCTTCAAGCAGCAGATTGAGTTTGGCTGTGGTCAGACTGGGGTCTAGGGTGTACAGGGCGTTACCTAGGGCTAGGGCATCGGTGAGTTTGTACATGAAGTGGTTGGGTACGGTCAATAAGGCTAGCGCACCACTTTCTTCGTTGAATAATCCTACGCGTTCGCCTATCTGGCCTTGGGTGATATTTTGCGTGGTGAGGTCTGGGCCATTTTTTGCTAAAAAATTAGTTTGCATACCAGCAGTTGGAAACTGCGTTGCACCTAAGCCTAAAGCACTTGCTAATTCTGCAAAGCGTGTGTTGCTGGCTGGATTAAAGTTTGCGCTGTTGAACGTGTAGGTGTGCAGTATGGGTATAGCATCGTTGAATAATCTTGAAAAGGCCGTCGCCAGATGTCCGCCAAGGCTGTGGCCGTTGACTACCACTGAGCTGACATTGCTTAAAACGCCATCGCCAGCAACTGATGGTGCGGTTACGATAGTTCCAGATAAATAGTCTGGATCTGTAACACCCGCCATTCGTATCTGCGAGGCCATGCTGCCTGTTGGTGCACGTGATTTGAGCCACCAGTTGACCATGTCGACTACTTGTGCGCGTGCTAGTCCATTTGCAGTTAAATCCGCATCAGCTGCAAAATCCGCAGAGCCCTCAGTGCCGCGCATAGATATATAGACTTGCCCATCGGCTTTGCGTTTCCAAACAGTGGCATCAAAGCCACTGCCAGCTTTAGCGCCAAAGAGATCATCTTCAGAGAGCTTTTGCGTGACTACCTCGAAGTGGTCGGCTAGGTGTTGGGCTAGGGCGGGGGTTAGGCGGGCTTTGAGAATACCGTAGCTTGCTAGATCATTATCCGATAACGGGAATCCGTTAGGATCAACTAGTCCATCAACATATGATGCATCGGCCAATAAAGCGTTTATAAAAGCGTTTTGAATAGAGTTCGTAGACATTTTTAAACCTATTTTGAAAATTATTTGGTTGTTGAGTTTGAAAGTTCACGTAAGCGGTTTGCTGCAAAATTATTTTGGTGAATGACTGCACAAGTACTCTCGCTCATCAGGGGTTTATCGCCAGTCCCCATTGGATGCCCACCTAAAAATCTTACAAGCCTTCCGCCGTAAAGTGAGTAAGTTTTTCCGTTTGCAATTACTAAGCCTGTTGGTTTATCCGTGTACTTTGTAAAGTATTCTCGTATCGGTAAAGCAAAGCCTTCAAGCATTGCTCCATCAGTTATGCTGTATCGCAAATCAAACTTCTTTCCTTTTTCAGTTGGTATGATTTGTAGTGTTGCAGATGACAAACAAAGTTTCTCAAATTCCTTTGCTCCTAACACCTCATCCCATAGTGCTAACGTGGTCAGACCTATCAACGCGGCAACACCGACTGCTCGGCGAATCCATTTGCGTTTTATGAAAGCACTCAAGTAGTAGCCCGCGTTGTATGCTACGACGCACCATATGCCTAGAATCAGTAAAATAATTAAAGCACTCATGCCCTTGCTCCTTGGCAGCCAGTTCTCGCATTTTCTTTGTCACTATAAGCCAGCCATGGCGTACCCCTTGCATCCTTTGTGCGATTCAATACTGTGCTGCGAGGTGCAATGCAAATAGCTGTAAATTTCACATGCTTTTTAGGCCATTGGCGTAATACTGGTTTTTGCGTACAGCTACGTTTTATGTAGTGTCTGTGGCGGGTGTGAATTGTTCTGCTCCACCATGTATCAGCCCCCGCGCCAAGCGCTGCCGCGTCAATCACATCGTTAAAGTCGGGCGCAGCCACCCCGCCAACCAGCGTGCCATCTGCCGCCCAGCTGGTAGCGCTCCAGTTATAGCGCAGCTTGCTGGGGTCTTGCGGGTTAGGCTCAGTAGGGGCAATTTGGTCGCCCCTGAAAAACAATACCCCTGGCTCCACAGGTTTGGCCACCTCAGCGCCCGGCAGGCTAATGCCCAGCTGCCCGTCCACCCAGTCTTTGACCGTAATGGTGCCCGACACGGTGGCTGCGCCCGCGCCCGAGCTGGCATTGCGCTGCCCAATGATCAAATTACCGCCCATGGTGGTGTAGACCACGCTCTTGTCTTGGCTTTCCCAGACGTTGTCAGCCAGCTTGATGCCCACCAAGCCGCCTTGGCCTGCGGTTTTATCGCCAATTTGGATGCTGCCTAGGCCATCAGCATCCACAACCGTGTCATACCCAAAGCTAGCACCATCGCTACTGAATACATAGCTATCTGTGCCCGCCCCACCTGTGAGGGTGTCGTTTCCAGCGCCACCGTTTAGGGTGTCGTCGCCTGCATTGCCTTCCAAATAATCATCACCGCCTAGGCCATTGATGGTGTCGTTTCCAGCGCCGCCGTAGAGTTTGTCAGCCAGCAGGTTGTTTGTTCCCGTGATGCCGTTAGCACTGTCGTCACCAAAGAATATGCGCTGTTCTTTGGAAGCTGCGCCGCCTTGGCGCTGGGTGAAGAGGGTGCTCAGGGCGGGCTGGGTTTGTCCCGCTGCTGGCGTTGCGCCATACCACTGGAATGCAATAGCGCGGTCGCTTGGTGCTGCCGCGTCATAAACCAGCCCTGTGGTGTTATCTTGCGTGTTGCTGGTATTGATTGCTTGCACTAAGGCCGCGCGGTCTTGTATCCAGTTGTCTGTAAAAGTTTTGGGAGTGCTGGCGCTGCTGTCTCTATCAGCCTCCCAAGCTAGGTAGTCAGCATTGCGGCTGTCGTACCACATGTTCGATAGCGTGAAATCGTCTGCTGGGGTCTTGCCTGTTAGCCAAACGGGGGACAAATCTTGCAGGGCGGCTAAAGCGCCAAAGTCGTTGCGGGCAACATCGCCTAGGTTTTTACCTGCAACGCCTATGTTGACAATGCCCTCTAGGCCTTTGAAGGCGGGGGTGTTTTGCAGGGCGGCTAGGCTGGCGTGGTAGGCTTTGCGGGAATCTGCGCTGTTACTGGCATCGCCCACGGCAAGTGGCGCAAGGCCAGGGCCTCCAAAGGCTTTGCGCAGGCCTTCGAATACACCTTCGATGGACGCTTCAGTCTTGTTACTGCCCGCTTCAAGTAGCAAGTTGAGTTTGGCTGTGGTCAGACTGGGGTCTAGGGTGTACAGGGCGTTGCCAAGCGCTAGGGCATCGGTGAGTTTGTACATGAAGTGGTTGCCCACTTGGGTGGTGTCTGCTTCGTTGAATAACTCTACGCGGTTGCCTGTTTGGCTGAACCATGTATTGTTGGTGGTCAGGTTGATACCGTTTTTGGCAAAGTAGTTGGTTTGCTCGGCTGCGTTGGGGAAGCGGCCAAGGCCGTAGCTTGGGCCAATCAGGTTTTGTAGCTGTGTAAATCCAATTTCGGCATCGGGCGCAAAGCCAGCGCTGTTGAATGTGCTGGTGTGGGTGACATGGGCTTGTGCGCCAAACAAGCGGCTGAAAGCGGCAGACAAATAGCCGCCCAAGCTGTGGCCATTGACCTCAACGCCTTGCACCAAATCAGTGGCGCTGATGCGGCCAGTGCCCATGGCAGCGCTGGTTTCTTTAAAAATCTGGCCGCTCAAGGGGTTGAGATCCAGTGCGATTTGGCGCACCGCTTGGCCAGCATCGCCCGTCTCGCGAAACCACCAGTTGACCATGTCGACCATTTGCAGGCGTGCTTTGCCAGTCAAAGCGAGGTCAAAATCTGCAACACTTAAATCGAGCAAAGGCTCAGTGCCGCGCATGGACACCACAAGTTTGCCGCCCGTGGTGGCGTTGCCAGATTCGTCTTTGAGGTTTCGCCAGACAGTCACGTCAAAGCCCGATGGCAGTATTTGCCCGTTTTGAAATGGCCAGTCACCGCTTTCGTGTTGGGTAACTACGCTGTAGTTGTTGGCGATGTATTTGGCTAGGGTGGGGGTCATGCGAGATGTCAGATTTTCCTCTAGCGTGCCTACTACTTTAGATGGATCAATGCTGTGCACATAAGTTGCGTCTGCAAGTAATGCGTTGATGTATGTATTGTTTAAGATGGGCATAGTTACTCCTTAATTTGTAGATGCGAAAGTGAATTGATATTTTGAAGATATGACGATATTTGGCATACCTCCACAGGTTGAGCCGTTATTACTCATTGGTAAAAGTGACGGCATTTCGTTACCTCCAGCTAAACTGCGAATTAGTCGCCCACCGAAAACTTCATAGCGCCTACTATTTGCTAATTCTTCATTTGTCATAACGTCAAGGTAGCGAGTTTGCGAGTGCGATATTTTTATGGCAGTATTTGGGATCACTTGATTCAATGGCAGGGTAATCATCTGAATGGTCTTCCCTTTTATTCTTTCAGCATCAATTTTGAGAACTGCATTCTGTTTGCACAGCTCTCTAAACTGAAACCCTCCAATGATCTCGTCAAGCACTGGAAGCGCCATAAAAACAATAACCAACAAAGCAGTGCTTAACCATCGAAGGGCTTTGTTTGCAATGTGCACTGTGATTTTGCGAGCAAGCCAGCGGGCTACAAAAAACCATCCAATCAGCAGCGCTATGAAGATCAAGCCAGCCATGTATTACCCCCATCTAGAGGTAGTAAGGCGTTCAAGTCATGTCTGCATGGTATGGTGTAAGGAACGCTATATTTATGAAAAATACCACCAATGTCAGCGTCATATGGTCGTAGTACGCTACGCTTTCTATAGTGTTTGCAATGTGATCTTCTTGCAGTTTGTCCCCCCACCTGGTCCGCGCTAATCCCCGCATCGCTCACCAACGAGAAGCTGGCCTGCACTTGGCCTTCGACTAGGGTGATGACTGCGCCGTCTGCAAGCACCGTGCTGTCGCCCAACACGGCTTTGAGGCCTTGGGTGCTGCCAGCCAGAGCCAGAGTCAACGTGTCGCCCTGTTTGGCTGATGCGCTCAAATACACGGTGAAGCTTTTGCCCTCTTTTTCAAAGAAGCTGCTGGTTTTGCCAGCTAGGGCGCTGGTGTTTGCGCCTATGGTGCTCCAGTAGCTCGGGCCACCTGTGCTGGTGCCCGCGCCTGCGGTCAAGCTGCTAGCGCCTGCTGCGCCACTCGTGCCTGTTTCTACCAATGCCACTTGGTTCGCTTGCGGGATGCGAATGCCTAGGTAGCCGTTCTCGCTTTGCGGGTTTTGCGCAGCATTGCGGTCAAAGTGGCGAATGGTGATGCTGTTGGCACTGTTTGCGCCTTGC